>NZ_JAMYTK010000001.1:487500-970274 GCF_040322355.1 Mesorhizobium sp. M0145 | reverse complement strand
CTGGCAGCGCTGCTACGTGCACTTCCTCAGAAACGCGCTCGACTACGTGCCGCGCAAGGTCGACGACGATTGCCTGATGGAGCTCAGATGGTTCTACGACCGGCGCGACCTTGCCGAGGTCAAACGCGACCTGGCGCAGTGGATCGCCAAATGGCAGGCCAAATACCCGAAGCTGGTCAACTGGGTGGAAGATAACATCGAGGAGACGCTGAGCTTCTATCGGCTGCCGCTAGCCCACCACAAGCACATGAAGTCGACGAACATGCTGGAGCGGCTGAACCAGGAGATCAAGCGGCGCACCCTGGTCGTTCGCATCTTCCCCAACCCGCGGAGCTGTCTGCGGCTGGTTCGGGCATTGGCGGTGGAGATCCACGAGAACTGGCTCGAGGCGACCCGCTACCTCAACATGGATCATCTGCGCGAGCACAAGAAGGAGAGCCTGAGGGCCTTGGCCGCCTGAGCACCGTCATGTGTCCGCCGCTCCGCTAAACACGGGGGCTGCGCGGCGGACACGCCGACGTCACCGCAATGCCACGCCATTTTGCAGAACTTGACGCACACAACTCCGAAGTGGCGGAGAGGGAGACCTTCGCTGGCAATAGGATGCTAATGATTTCAATGACTTAGCTGTTTAATAAGAGCTAAAACCAGAGCTAAAACCAGAGCAAGGGTTGGCTCACAACCTCGCGCTTTGCTTGGTGTGACGCCGGTTCCTGTACGTTTGGTGCTAACAGCCGTGTAGTCAACTGTCCCGCAGCGACTTGCCCCGGAATGCCAAGCTCTTGCGCGGTTGGCCGCTTTTTTTGTTCGCTGGTGCCGCAGTTTGGTTAATGGGGGGCTTCGTGGTTTAGATCGATGCCGCCCGTTCCCCCAAAACGGTTGTCTCATGCGGGGGCCGGGTGCGTGCAAGTCTGTAGCAAAATTTCGGAGCAAGCCGGATTTCGCTGAGCCGGCGCCACAAGCGCTCGCGATGGGCGATCAGCACTCATGCGGCTCAGGCAGACATTTCGCCGTCATCCTCATCCTTGTCGGCGTGATCTTTTCTGTTTCCTCACGAAAATGTCGTGGCATAACCAGTGCGGAGAAGCTTCCTCCTAATCGACAGGCGGGGCGGTGCCGAAGCTTCGAATAGGCTCCACCACCCCACCGTCGTCTTCAGACTGTTCCGCCAGAGACTTCGCTGCCACGAGGACATTCATCGGCAACATAGTGCGACGGACTAGCCGGCTAAGATCAAGCGCACCGCCTGTTCGCGTGCTCTGTTTAACTGCCTCACGCATGTAACTCACCACCCAGTCAGGAATGCTGAGAATTGTGTTGGCCTGACTGGCGGCATCGAAATTTCGGGGACGGTGACCTTCCGGGCGTATTGCCCGAAGCTTGCGCAAGCTGCCAGCCTGCGTCGATTCCACTACAAAGCCATCTCTGCGCCACAGTTTCTCGATCGCTTTCAGCCTGCCAATCGATTCGCTTTCCAAATGGAACGTAGTGTGTGGTGTCGGATAGAGGCTCCAACTCGCGGACACGCTGCTGGTCCTTGCAGGCCGCCACAACGTCCATGGCGAATTCCCGTCGAGGCCAAGCGCGACGTCGTCGAGCCTGCTGTCCATCGCTGCGTCAGACGATGCCGTCGCCTCTATGAAAGCTTGGAAACCGACATTGAACAGCGGCAAGTGCCCAGCTAAAGGTTCCCTCGGCCACTCTTTGGAGATCAGTTGCCTCCAAAGGCGCAGAGCAACGACGTCGGGCGCATCCGCACCAAGCAGCTCACCCAAATTTTCGACCACGATCGCGAGACGTTGGAGATCGTTGGGATCCGGTTTGGGATCGCGTCGAAGCTTGCGAATCAAAAAGTGCGCGCCTAGCAAGCCGAACAGTGGGTTTCGATATTTGCCCCAGAGCAAATAGTCGAGAGTTTCAGGGTCAGGTCCAGGGCCGCCGGTCACAAGGTCTGCAATGCCCCGTTCGTAGGCATCAATCAACGCATCGGACGGATCGAAGCCGACCCCAGAAGGCCGCATAGATATAGAAGCGGTCGGAAGCTGGGGGCGACCCTCATAAGTCAGAATAAATACGTGTGTGTCCCACCCTTTCGCGATGGGGATCGGCAGGATTGAAATGTCTCCTTCAGAGCCAAAGTAAAGCAGGTCAGAGGTCCCCGGCTCCACGAGATGCAGTGAGTTTCCCTCGTAGATGGCGATATTCTTGCCTCGGTTGTTTAGCGACAGCGATAGCGATCTTGCCATCGGCGTCGCATCGCCCGGCTGCCGCGAACGCACAGAAACGAAAATAGCCTGGCCGCCCTGCGAAGCATCCCATTTGCTTGCATCGACTACCGGATCGGTCAGCCACTCGTGCTTGTCTATTGTGCTGGATAGCAGAGTCGCAGAAGCGCGTCGGGGAAGGTCGAACTGCTGCTCAACCGGTTGATCGCCCACATCAATGTCGTAAGTGATAGATGCCTCCGCATGATCAATGCGGACCTGATAATGTCCCGGAATAAGCTGCTTGCTGACAGAACCAACGCCGCGAGCGATAAGAAAATCGTCGCGAATTATGCTAATGTCGCCGGGCCGGGGTGTGGGCGCGTCCTGCTCAGTGTTGCTGCCGGTCAGGTTGCTCTTCACCGAGATTGAAACCTGCGTGCCGACTCCTTTCCCGCCGTCAGCATATTTCTCCAGCAGTGGTTTGCGATCTGGAGGACCAAGATAAATCTTTGTGTCTGCGGGGACTGCTCGAACTGTCTGCTCTTTGGGTCTTGCAAGATCCGGGACTATGATCCTCAGTCGGTCGAGGAGGTCGCTAAGTTCGATCGTCCCCTGTTTGAGCACTGTCAGCAGACCGGCGGTAAAGTAACCCCGAATCTCCTCATTGACCTCTCCTTCAAATGTGGGCTCGTACTGATCGCTCCCAAAGAGAATCGCGGAATAGCGGTGTCTTGCGTCCGGGTCCCCGCACTCCAACTCGCTTTGCTGCCCCAGCGGAACCACGGCTCGAACGCGGCAGCAGTCGAGAAAAAAGACGCTTTCTGAAAATTTCAAACAGCCAATCGAGGCCTTTATGTAGCTTTCCAAATGAAGAGCAGCGCCAGCATCGAGTGGTGACCAGTTCGCGAGACAGAGCGACTGTTGCTGCCACGAACCGGCACGGCTATGGCCGTGCCCAGTGAAATAAAAATAAAAGCGCCGCCGCAACTTTCCCTCGGACTGATTACGGATCGCGCGAAAGGCATCGTCGATCATCCATTGCCGCGGGCCTAGTGGCTCAACAGTCGAAACGACGAGCTTTGCATTCTCCGGCGCGAGGCCGCCGCCGTCCTTATGAATTAGCCAATCGCGAAAATCAGTCGCGTCCTTGACCGAACCCTTGAGCGATTTCGCGCCCTTGTTCCACTCCGGATAATCGTTGACGCCAATAACCAAGGCATAGTCGTCCGGTGCGTGGGTCATGGTGTTGCTCCCACTATGAAGCGGAGGCTAGCAAGGGTAGCCGGATCGTCGTCGAAACTGCCGTGGTGAAGGGAATTCGTTTGGAGGCCCTGCGCGGTACGGGCGGGGCTTGGAGAATAAGCAAGCCGGTTACCCTCCTGCAACCAAAGGCGCACATCGTCATAGTCACGTCCGGCTGAGGTCGCCGCGCGTCGAAGGTAACGATCCATGCCGACAATGGCCGCATCGGGGCGATCCTCGAAGCAACCAGAGACCATGTAGAGGAGCGATCGAGGATAGATCGGGCCGGCGATACGATCCTGCTTTTCCGCGGCATCGGTCATCGTGAACATTCGGAAGCGTTTGAAAATCTGCGGCCCGCGAGGAATCCAACGGGCGAAAAGGTCCAGACGGACGGCGGGCGCCAGGAAAAGGATATTGCGCAACCGGATTGTGCGCCGGTCAGCTTCGATCGCTGCCAGCATCTCACAGATAGCGATCGATCCAGCGCTGTGGCCCACGACATCGATGATCATTTCCGGCCGGGCCGCCTGCAGCGCTTCGAGCCGCCGCAGCATATATCCCCCACCGTGGCCGTTCACGCCGGGCGTTGCCCCATCGTCGGTCCACATCCGCTGCGCTTTTGCCTTCATTGCGTCCCAGGCGAACTTTCCAACGTCGCCAAGATAGGCAGCGCGCAGCAACTCCTCCACTGCGGTTGGAAGAACATCATGCGCCGTCTCGCTGCGGTAGCGGCGGATCACGGCAACGACGACCTTACCGATGAACAAAGCAACGCCAGTAATAGTCGCGCCTCTCGCACCGTCCTCGAGGTCCAGTTTGCGGCGAATCGGATCAGACCCAAGCACTGCCAAATCGATCAGATCAGGTAACGAAGGGTCGGCCGCAAAATCATATTCAAGGTCGCTAGCGATCGCCTCCGCGTCGAGGTCATCAAGTCCGCTGCTTTTTGCACTCGCGGCCAATTGGGCGGCATCGGCCTGGGCTGCAAGTGCGCCATCAAGCGCCCTTGCACCCTCCGGTGTCTCAAGCATGGCTTCGATTTCTGCGGCAGCGAGTGGGCCACCACCTATGCCCTTGGCTCCGCCGTCATCGCCGACACCTGCCTTGGCTAGCACCCAAGAAAGCGCCTTCTTGAAGACCTTGGTTTCCGTGATTGACAGAAGGTTATCGCGGAACGTTTCGGCAAGACCCGTCTCCCAAATAATCCCTACCGAGGCTGCCGTCGATCCGTAATTACCCGACATCCGTTCCGCGCTTATGAGCCCGGACGCCTCGTTTACCAGCCCCCCATGAAAGTAGAGTACGAGCTGTGAGGCGTCGCCCAACGCATCGCCTAGCAGGTGATCGACATCGGCGGGCGTGCTCGATAATTTTCCGCTCGCCGCGAACCTGCCATCGGCGCCAAGATTGATCCAACATTGCGATGCCATGACTGCCCTCCCAATCCACGCTGAGGATTTGGCGTAGTTCCGAACCGCGCGGGCTCGATGGTACATTAAGTGACCGTATCGACAAACGCAGTATGAAGTGGACCTTCCATCGCGTCGACGCGGCCAGGCTGGATGCGGCGCCCGTGTTGCTCTCGCGCGGCATTTCACTGAAATCAGTCGCGGCGGAGGTCGGACTCTACTCGCCCAGGCGGCTTCCGAAGCATTCGAACGGCGCTTCGGCATCCGAGACCGCGGCCCGGATTTCGGATGAAGATCACACGCTGCAGCGGATTGCGGCGGAACTGACAGACACCAACAAAATGTCGTTCGTGGCAGAACGGCCAGACGGCTCGATTGCCGGCTACGCGATGGCTAAGATGAATGAAGCCGGCGACGTCATGGTTGACCGGCTCCACATCGATCAAAGCGAGTACGGCACCGGGCTAGCCGCTAATATATTGCACGCTGTCTTTGCCGCCCATTCCGGCATCCCGAGCATCGCACTCGAAGTGCTCGAGGGAAACGACCGGGCAATGGCCTTTTACCGCAAACATGGTTCGAAGTGGTCGATCGCAGGGCCGCGTCGCACGGTGCAGAAGGCCATGCATCGTTGATTATGCGCAAACTGCTATCTCGCGCCTAGTCGGAACTCGCGCATCGAACAGTACATCACGTCTTCCGTCCCCAGCGCACCGGCGGCCTCCCCGCTCGCAATCCAAATAGACGTCTTTCAGCTGTTTGATTGGCATGTCAGCGTGAGCGAACGCGAGGTCCTGAGAAGGCTCGATCGCGCGCTCGCGGACCAGCCAAAGGGGATCTCGGCCGAGGCGTAGCCACTGCCGGCGGCCAACCGTCTCGGGATCGAGGCCCAAGCGATCCTGGTGCGCTCGATCGTCGTGCCGGCCGCGCCTGCCTCCGCATGACGGATGGCGCGGCTTCGCAAAGCGCACATGATTTCGTCACGTGAGATGCCGATGTCGCCAAGAACGTCATCGGGTAAACGGCTCAACTGGTCCGTTGCCGACAAGAGAGCTTTTCGCTCGGCGCGGAGGCGTAAACACCTGCGAAATGGACCAATGGCGGCAGCATGAATTATGACCATGATCAGATCGTCCCTTCATTGATCTGAATTGACCGGTACGGAACGGCGCGAATGGCACTCCGGGCGAGAGCGTCAGCCGTCCGCGAGGCAAGTTAGGCGTAGTGGTCGATGGATTGGTTTTGCCGCGGCGTGCCCATACGGCGGGCGGTGGCTGGCCCCGGGCCACGCATGTAATAAAGCTCCGGGCGGTAGCGCGGCGCGACGAATTTGCGAAACCCCGCAGCAAGTTTTGTGACGGGAGCCAAGAATTTCATGACTGTTCCCTTTCCCTTCGCCGGCTTGCACACGAGCCGGCGGGCCTGACGTTGCAACAAGGATATGACAGTCGAACCAGGCTCGGCTGTGGGAATTCCCACACCGGGGAAAACATTGGCGAAATCCGCTCCCAGTTTGCATCCCGGAAAGCGGGGCCTGCGGCCATCAAATTTCCTTGGATAGGGAGTAAGGTGAAGTACACTTGATTGAACAAGAGACCGTTGTGACAGGCTCTCTGGCCTTCATCTCAAGACTTTGCGATGCCGACCTCGCCGCGCTGACCAAACGGTGGCACGAGCGCAGCTATCGACACAACGAGCTAATCATTTCCCACGGCGACACTGGTCGCGATGTCTTCTTCCTGCTGGAAGGACGGGCTCGCGTGACACTGGTTTCAGCGGACGGCAGGGAGATAGCGTATCGCGATGTCGAACCGGGTGACATTTTCGGGGAGCTCGGAGGCATTGACGGGATTGCACGCTCTGCCAGCGTAGTCGCGCTGGAGGCAACCCGCGCTGCACGGCTGTCCGGCACAGCATTCCGGGATATCGTGATGACCCACCCGACTTTTGCCTGGATGCTGCTTGAGCATCTGTCTGCCCAGCTCCGGCGCATGACCGAGCGGGTATTCGAATACAGCACTCTGGTCGTGCGAAAACGGCTGATCGTCGAGCTCCTGCATCGGGCGGAGAAAGCCGCACTCGCGGACGGCGAGGTGTCCATAAGCCCGGCACCGACGCATTCCGAGCTGGCGGCAACGATGAGCACGCACAGGGAAGCGGTCTCGCGCGAAATGAGCGACCTCGCCAAGAGAGGCCTGATCGAAAAGCGCGGCAGCAGGTTATTGCTGCATGACGTCTCGGCACTACGGGCGCTGGTCGACAAGAAGGAATAGCGAAGGCTGTCGCTGCGGCGGGGGGCACCGCACGTTTCATACTCCTCGCCGCAAGTGATTATTCCTTCCGGCAAACCGGGCAACCTAGCGTGCCAGCGCGCGGGTCGGGCTTTGATCGCTTCACCCCTTGCAAGAATCATGACTCGGCTTCTTGATGCGGGCACGGAACGTTATCCCCAGCCTGCTTGCAGACTTACAAGGGCGGATCGAAGGGTGAAGCCGCATGGACGTTAAATACCAAATCTTCGTCAGCTCGACCTATGCCGATTTGGTGGACGAAAGACGGTCGGTCATCGAGGCCGTTCTTAACCCTCGGGCATATTCCTGTGGGGATGGAGGCATTCCAAGCCAGCGACGACACTCAATGGGATTACATTAAGCGGCGCATCGATGACAGCGACTACTACGTACTCATCGTAGCGGAGCGGTACGGCTCAGAGTTGAAGGGTAAGAGCTACACCCAGATGGAGTACGAGTACACCGTCGCCCAAGGCGTGCCTACCGTGGCGTTTTTGCTCGAAGGCGGTGCTCGCAAGACGTGGGCCGCGGAAAAGGTCGAGTTCGAGAAAAAGGCCAAACTCGAGAGATTCCGAAAGCTGTATGAAAAGAAGCTCGTTAAATATTGGCGCAACAAGGACGATTTGGCGGGTAAGGTTGCGATGGCTATTAGACGTTATGACCGTGGTCTGAGCGGCGGCCCGCCCTTCTAGCTTGGCCGACCGATCCACCGCACGATTTCATAGGCAGGCATCGGGCGGCGAAAACCCTTCAGCGTCAGTTCGCCAACAAGAACGGATTCGACCAGCGACTCGACAGCGCCGAGGACCCGTTGGCTAACAAGAATCTGGCGCGATTTGGCCTCCTCGCACAATCGGGCGGCATGGTTCGACACAGTGCCGATGACGGCATAGTCCGAGCGCTGATCAAAACCGATGCGCCCGATGGTTGCGTGGCCCCTGGCAATGCCGATCCCAAAGCCAAGCAAATAGTCGCGCTTGCGCCATCGCTCTGAATGCTCGTCAATCGCGTCGCGCATTGCAGCAGCCATTGAGACAGCTCTCTCGCTGTGGTCGGCGCATGCCAGTGGATCGTTGAAAACCACGACGATACCGTCGCCCACGAACCGCTCGAGAGTCCCCTCGTGGCGGACAATTTGTTCACCAAGACAGGAATGATACTCGGCAAGAACGGTCATGACTTCTTCGGGTTCGGCGGTCTCTGCGAAGGCAGTAAAGCCGCGCAAATCGCAAAAGACAACGGTCACCTCGCGACGGTGGCTCTGCAAGAGCGCATCTCCATTGCCCGCCGCAACGATGAGGTCGGCGACCTGTTCGGGCAGGAACCGCCTAAGCCGCGCCATTCGCTCGAGCTCCGTCACCTGGTCGGCCACGGTTTGCTCGAGCGAGCGGTTCCAGTCGGAAAGTTGCGCGGCTTGGTCCTCAAGGCGTTTGGCTTGGCTCGCGACAGTGTCGTGAAGCGCCTTCTGACGCAGCATCGAGCGCACCCGCGCTAACAGCGCCCTGTGCTCGAAGGGCTTTGTCAGATAGTCGTCGCCACCGGCGTCCAGCCCATCGACCACGTCGCGCGTGTCGGCTTTCGCGGTGACCAGAATAACGGGGATCGACCGCAGCGATTGATCGTGCTTGAGCATGCGTACCACACTGATGCCGTCGAGCTTCGGCATCATGATGTCGAGCAGGATCAGATCCGGCGTGAGTTCGCGGGCTTTCGCAAGCCCCTCTTCCCCATCGGCGGCGGTTGCAACTTCGTAGCCATTCGCCTCGAGGCGCATGCGCAGGATCTCGAGGTTTTCCGGAGTATCGTCGACCGCGAGAATGCGAGGCGGATCGTGCAAAGCGCTGCCTCCCTCAAGAAAGGAACCCGCGAATCTCGGAAAGCAGCTGGCGCGGACTGAAGGGCTTGGCAATGTAACCATCGCACCCAGCAGCAAGGGCTTTCGCCTCGTCGCCCGACAACGCGTAGGAGGTGACGGCGATAATCGGAATGTGCCGGAGCGCCGGGTCGGCCTTGATGCGGCGGGCCGCTTCATACCCGTCGATCACCGGGAGCTGAATGTCCATAAGGATCAGGTCTGGCCTGTGCGCTCCGGCTGCAGCGATGCCGGCGGCGCCGTCCGCCGCCTCGATCAGTTCGTATTCGGTGGTAGCAATGAGATCGCGGATGATCTGGCGGTTGTCCTCGGTGTCTTCCACCATCAGGATTCGTTTGCTCATGCGGCCCTCACGTCCTCATTCACCCGGATTGGTACCTTGAGACGGAATGTCGACCCTGACCCGATCACGGACTCGACGTCTATGGTTCCGCCATGCATTTCGACGATGCGCTTCGAGATCGCCAGGCCAAGACCCGTACCGCCCTTCTGCCTGGTACTGCTGTTGTCGACCTGCTGGAATTCTTCGAAGATGAGAGCCTGGTCCTTGGACGCGATGCCGGGACCGGTGTCTCGGACGGTCATCTCGAAGTGCCCGTCGACCGCATCGGCAAGAATGTCGACCGCACCCGTTTCGGTGAACTTGACGGCGTTGCCTGCAAGATTGAGCAGGACCTGCGTCAAACGGCGTTCGTCCCCGCGGCCGATTGGAAGGTTCTCGGCAACAGTCGTTGAAAGCTCAAGACCCTTCGCTCGTGCCAGCGGCTCTACAGCCGTAACTGTCGATCGAACAATCTGCGCGACGGAGTAGTCCTCGATCGCCAGTGTGAGCTGGCCGGCTTCGATCTTGGAAAGGTCGAGTACGTCGTTGATGAGCCCGAGGAGGTGACGACCGTTTGCCTGCACGCGCGCGACGGTCGTCTTTGCCTTGTCCGGGAGTTCGCCGTAGATGCCGTCGACCAGCAGCTCTGTGAAACCCAAGACCGAATTGAGCGGTGTCCTGAGTTCGTGGCTCATATTCGCGAGGAACTGGGACTTGTGGCGGCTAGCTGCCTCCAGCTCCCGGCTTTTCTCCTCGATCTCACGGAACAGCTTGGCATTCTGGATCGCGAGCACCGATTGGGCTGCGAAGGTCTCCAGCAGGTGGACAACTTGCTCATGGAAGGCACCTGGCTTGTAGCGCCTGACGACCAGTGCACCGACGATCTTGTTGGGCCTCAGCAGCGGAACGATCAGGATACCGCGATATCCGGCTTCGACGATCGTCTTTCTTACAAGGAAGGATGAGGCCTCCTCGCTGAGGTCGGGAAACTGCACCGGCATGCAGCGCTCGGGTGCGTCGCCGATCCCCATGTCGGCCAGCCCGATCGTCTGGTGTGAGACTGCGGCTATAAGCTCATCGCTCATACCGAAGTTTGCGCGCGGACGGAATTGCTGCCGCGTGCTGCTGAACACGTAGATGGTGCCAGCATCCGTCTCCGACAACTGGACCGCTTTGGCGACGATCGTTTTCAGCACCGTGTCGAGATCCAGCGTCGAATTGACCGCCTTGCTCACTTCACCAAGCGCCTCGAGCTCACCAACAGACGCGGCAAGCTCGCGCGTCCGTGACTGCACCGCCTCGAAGAGCCGCGCATTCTCGATGGCGATCACCGCCTGGTCGGCAAATGTCTCGACGAGCGCGATCTCCTTGAGATTGAAAGGTTGCGGCTCAACCCTCGTCATGACGAATACGCCAACGAGATCACCTTCCCGCGACAGCGGGGCAGCGAGGACGGTGCGGAATCCGCCTGCCTCAGCGATCAAGGCAACGCGGTAGTCCGGATCAGCGGTCACGTCTTCGATTTGCACGATCCGCCGTTCTTCGATTACGCGCCCTACGGCGGAGCCTCGGCCTGCGGCGAGCGCGGGAAGTGGATTGGCGTCGACATAAGCACGGAAACTGGGCGGGTAGCCATGCGTCGACACATAGCGGAATATGCCATCCAGCAACTGCACGATACCACCCTTGTCGGCACGGCAGAGCCTGACAGCCGATTCCACCAACGTATCGAGCACGACCTGCAGATCGAAGGTAGAGCGGCTGATGACCTTCAGAACGTCTGCGGTGGCTGTCTGCTGCTGAAGGGCTTCGTCGAGCTGCTGGGTGCGCGTCTCAATCTCCTGATACAGGCGCCCCAGCTGGTCGGAGGTTTGGTTGACGTTAGCGGCGAGCACTCCAAGTTCGTCGCGATTGGCGACGGCAACCTGTTGGGCGAAGTCGCCGGCCGCTATCTGGCTGAGACGCGTCTCGATCTTCTTGACCGGTTCGATCAACGACCAGGAGATGATGTAGCCGAGCCCCAACGCCAGCAGGATACTGCCCACCGCAAACGAGACCACGATCAGTCTGGACGTGCCGTACGCACCCTCGGTCGTTTCGATGGCCACTACCATGTCGGCCTCGGCCATGTTGACCAGCTGGTTTGTCAGCCGCTCGAGGCTATCAGCCGACGGTATGATTTCATCAAGCTGAACCTTGCGCGCCTCCTCAGTGCGGCCGGCGCGGACGAGCTCTGCCACGTGCGTCACCCCGGCCGTCAGCCGTTCGTACTCTTCCCTGACCTGGCCAAGCACTTCCACCTCGGCTTTGGCTACGAACTCCATGCGGTCGAGGTCGTAGCCGAACTGGTTGAGCTGGCGCAGCGCCGCATCCAGCATCCGGTCGTCCTGAAGCAAAAGGGCGGTGGAGATGCCGTAGAGCTGGGTGGTCGTATCGTGCTGGACCTGGCGATAGGCTGCTATCCGGCGCTGCAACTTGATCAGCTCGTTTGTTTGATCATTGACCCCACTCAGCACCTGCAACCCGACGGCCCCGAGGACGATCAGCAGGCCGACAATCGACAGGAACGCGATCAAGAGCTTGGTCTGGACGCGCGCCGGCAGCCGGGCAACCCAGCCAACGAGCCGGTTCGTTATGCTATTTGGATTCGTCCAAGAGGCTGAGAAGGTCATCCCGGAACTCCTCCAGGTCGAACCGGACACCAAGATACTGTACTCGCAAGATGCCACCGGGGTCCACGAGCGACGTCAACAAGGTATGGTCGACATCTCCGTTCGCCGCCTTCTTCGCGATGACCCCGTATTTCCGTCCAACCTCATGGACAATCGCCGGATCACCGGTAAGAAACGACCAGCCCTTCAGATCGGCGCCAAAATTCTGCGCATATTCCTTCAAAACATCGGGCGTGTCGCGCTCCGGGTCGACGGTGATCGAAACGAAGGCGATTTTCGGTCCGAATGCACTACCCAACTTTTCCTGCACGCTGGCCATATGGGCGGTCAGCATGGGGCAGACGTCGGTACAGTACGTATAGATGAATGAAACGGCGACCACCTTGCCGCGAAAGTCGTGCAGCGACACACGCACACCGTCCTGCGATACCAAGGTAAAGTCCGGCGCCTGTCCGATCGTCGGCAGGCGCTCGTCGTGCGGCGCGTCGTGCGCGTGTGCCGGCCCGGCCATCAGCGCCAGCAGCAAGATGCGCGCCGCCCACTCGCTCACGTTTTCATCTCGCGCTTGACCTCGTTGAAAAAGCGCCAATCCGTGCCGTTCGCGATGATCTCGTTTGGGTTCGACTTGACAATCCCGGCTTCATGCAGCCGCAGCGAGAAGAACCTCATCGTGTCCTCGGGATCGAAGTCGCGCCAATCAGAGTATGGGAGCTCGCGGAGCGACTGCACGGCGTAGTCGTATTGTTCGGTGTGTCCGCCATCCACCAGGAGGCGTGCCACCCGTTCCGGTTCGGCCGCGCAGATGTCGGCCGATTTGATGATGGCCCGGATGACGCGCTTGGTGGCAGCTGGATTTTTCTCGGCATACGCAGCGTTGACCGCCAGCATGCAGCAGTAATATTGCGACCACGGCCGGTCCTTGGAACTGTCGAGGATGACGTGGCCGACTTTGCGGGCGCGGAGGTCTTGAGCCTCAGGCGGAAAAGCCAGGAAGGCGTCGACCTTGCCCTCGGCGAAGAGCTCCGCCGGCTTTGCCTCGCCGACGATCCATTCGATGTCGCGTTGCGGATCGAGGCCGACATAGGTCGCCATGGCACTGACGAAGATATGCGGATCCGACGATAGATTGCCGCCGACGCCGACTTTGCGGCCCTTGAGATCCGCGATGCTCTTGATGTCCTCGCGTCCGAACAACTCGTAGCAGCCGACATGCACTCCGGAGATCACCTTGATCGGGGCGCCAGTGTCGACTGGAATGATTAGGGCCGTGGCAAAGTCAATGCCGAAGTCGATGTCGCCGCGCGCCAGCATCTCGGTCTGGGCGATACCAGCTTCGGCGGCCACGAAGCCGAAATCTGAGAACCCCTCTGCGCGGATCAGATCCTCGGCGACGTACTGCGGAGCAATGCAGATACCGGGCGCCGCCGCAAAGCGGGCGATTGTGGTTTCAGGTGCCGCTTCGGCGGCGGCCGCGTTGCGGCCCTTTGCAAGACCCACACCTGCGAGCGCGGACAGGCCTGTGAGGAAACGGCGGCGGTTCTGGATGATCTGCATAAGCCTTTCCTTCCCTGATGGGACACGACGTTCGGCGATTGCCTACGTCTTCAACTCCTGCTTTAGTTGATAGAGAAAGCGCCAATCCGTTCCGGTGGCGATTATCTCTTGCGGGCTCGACTTGATCATGCCCGTTTCGTACATGCGCAGCGCGTAGAAGCGCATCGAGGCTTCGGCATCGAAATCCCGCCATCTGTCGTACCGGAGGTCGCCAAGCGTTTGCAGCGCGAGTTCGTAGCTGGGGACGAAACCTCGATCGACCAGCTGCCCTGCAGTCCATGACGGATCTGAGACACAGAGGTCGGCGCCCTTGAGGATGGACCGCAGGACGCGCTTTGTCGCCGCCGGGTATCTGTCTACATAATCCGCAGTCGCGGAAATCATGCAGCAGAAGTGCTGCGACCACGGCGGGTCGGTGGTCGAGTTGAGGATTGTGTGGCCTACTTTCCTGGAGCGAAGTTCCTGCGTGCGGGGCGGTTGGCCGAGCACTGCATCGTACTTTCCTTCGACGAAGCCTTCCGCAAAATTGTGCTCTTCGATGACCCATTCGATGTCGTTGACGGGATCGAGCCCAACATAGGCGGCCATCAGAGAAACCAACACGTGTTGCGGCGAATCAAGCGTAAAGACCCCAACCCGCTTTCCACGCAGGTCCGAGACGCCTTTGACGCTGTCGTTGGCGATCAGTTCGAGGCACCCGGAGTGCAGTCCGCTTAGTACCCTGATCGGCACTCCTGCATCGATCGACGCCAGATGAATCGGCACATAGTTCACACTGAAATCCGTCTCGCCGTTTGCGATCCACGCGGAATGATCAACCTTCTTGTCACCTTGCACATAGCGGACATCGGTGAATCCCTCGGCGCGCAGCATCTCTCCGGCGAGGTACAGGCCCGCCCAGCAATAGGCGCCGCCGATGTACCGCGGCAGGCGGACCGAGGTGGTCTCCGGCAGCGGCTCAGCCCAGGCTTGCGTAGAGGTGCCGATAAGGCCCGCGGCGCCGGCTGACGCAGCGCCGGCTAGGAAACGGCGGCGGTTCTGGATGATCTGCATAAGCCACTCCTTCCCTCGATAGGGCGCACGGCATGATGGCGATTGCCTACGTCTTCAACTCCTCCTTCAGTTCGCTGAAGAAGCGCCAGTCGGTGCCTTGGGCCAAGAGCTTCTGGGGGGTGCTCTTGAGCATCCCGACCTCGTGGAGGCGCAAGGCGTAGAAGCGCAGGGTGTCCTCAGCGCTATACCCACGCCAACCGTAGGGGAGCCCCTTTATGACCTGGAGGGCATGGTCATAGCGCCTAGTATAGCCCTGCTCCACCAAGTACTGCGCGGACTGCTCCGGCTCGCTGGCGCAGAAATCCGCCGCTTTCAAGATGGCGCGGAGGGCGCGTTTGGTGGCCACCGGATACGTGCGGACGAACTCCCGGTTCCCAGCCAGCATGCAGCAGAAGTATTGCGACCAGGGCCGGTCCACGGTGCTGCTAATCACCACATGGCCGATCTGCCGCTCCCGCATCTCCTGCGGTTCGGGGGGAAAGCCTAGGTAGGCATCGATCTTCCCCTCACTTAGGAGCCGGATGGACTCGGGTCCCGGATGCGTGACGAAGTGTATGTCCTTATGGAGGTCCAGGCCCACATAAGCCGTCATAGCGGCGAGAAAGACGTATCGGCTGGAATCTAGCGCTGGCACGGCCACGGTCTTCCCCTTGAGGTCGCGGATCGACTGGATGCGATCGGTGCCGAACAGCTCAAAGCAGCCGACGTGGAGTCCTGCCAGGATGACGATGGGATCCCCCGCTTCCAGGCTGAGAAGGAGCGGGGCGGCGAAATGCGCACTGAGGTCGGCTTCACCAGAGGCGAGGGCCGGCGCGATGTCTGCGGTCCCCTCTTTTTGGAGGTAGTGCACCTCAGTGAACCCTTCGCTGCGCAGCAGTTCTTCGGCTACATACTGGGGGGCCTGACAGATGCTGGGAATCCGGACGAGCCGGATCCGCGTCGTCTCAGGCGGTGGCTCCGCAGCGGCTCGCCTGCGGACGCTAGTCGTTTCCGGCGGTGGCTCTGAGGGGAGCGATTGCTGGACCCCGACTAGGCTCGCGGCGCCGGCTGCCGAAAGGCCGGCCAGGAAGCGCCGGCGGCTCTGGATGATTTCCATGTCCACGTCTCCCCTTGAGACAAATGGGATCAGGTTTTCAGCTCACGCTTCAACTCGTCGAGGAAGCGCCAGTCCGTTCCGTCGGCGATGATCTGTTGCGGGCTCGATTTGATCATGCCCGTCTCCTGCATGCGGAGTGTGTAGAACCGCAGGGAGTCTTCAGGATCGAATTCCCGCCACCGGTCGTACCGGATATCCTTCAGCGTTTGGAGCGCGTAGTCATACGATGGGACGAAATCGCGATCGACCATCTGCCGAGCCACCCGCTGCGGATTCGACACGCAGAGGTCAGCGGCCTTGAGGATGGATCGCAAGACCCGCTTGGTCGCCACCGGGTACCTATTCACGTAGTCCGACGTCGCGGAGATCATGCAGCAGAAATACTGTGACCATGGGCGGTCGACGGCATTGTTGAGGATGGTGTGGCCGATCTTCTTGGCGCGCAGCTCCTGCGGCTGGGGCGGCGTGCCGAGGAATGCGTCGATCTTCCCTTGGACGAAGAGTTCCGTGGGCTTGACGCCCTCAGTCAAGACCCACTGGATATCGTTGACGGGATCGAGCCCGACATAGCCGGACATGAGGGACAGCCACACGTGTCGCGAGTTGTTGAAACCATCAACGCCCACCCTCTTGCCCCGCAGATCCGTGACGCTGCGGATGCTCTCCTTGGCGATCAGTTCGAGGCATCCCGAGTGCAACCCGGTTAGCACCTTGATCGGCACGCCGGCATCGATCGACGCGATTTGGTTCGGCGGAAAGTTGACCGAGAAATCCGTCTCACCGCGTGCGATCCACTCCGATTGGTCGACGCTTCTGTCGGCTTCTACGTAGCGAACGTCGGTGAAGCCATCTGCGCGCATCAGTTCTCCGGCGATGTACGCGCCGGCCCAGCAGTAGGAACCACCAACCCACCGCGGCAGCCGAACCGTGGTCGTTTCCAGCGGCGGTTCCGCGTGAAGCGACTCCGGAAGACCGACAATACCGGCAGCGCTTACCGCTGCAGCGCCGGCCAGGAATCGGCGGCGGGTTTGCATGATCTGCATCCGAACGCTCCTCTTCCGAATCGCAAATGGCAATTCTGGCCGGAACCGAGCAAAAGAGGTTCCGGCAGTGACAGACAGTCTTGTGAGCGCGCCGAACACAGCGAATTACGAGCGCGCCCAGAGTCTTGATGCGGGAGTCTTGCGCTCTCAGTCGCCGGCCCAGTATTAGCAACCGACGATATGCCACGGTACGCCCAATTTGCGTTGGTTGCGAGCGCAAAACTTACTCCGCCAAACGTCCCGCCAGCACCTCGCTGTCAGGGAGACTGTTTGCGCGGTTCAGAATGGCCACTTCGAGTTTACTGCGGCCGGGCCGAGTCATCGACGCAAAGGTCTGCACAGGGTCATCAGTACTGGTTGCGCTTAACGTCTGGTTCCGGGAAGGAAAATCGGCCTCGGAAGGTCCCGAAAGGGTCAGGAATGCTGGTCGCGGTGAATGTCAGCTATCGGGCAGCGAAATGGGCTCATGAAGGGCGGCTTTGGGTCAGGTCACGACGATGCCCACACCAACCTGAATGTCCGCTGTTGAATATCGCGGCGAAGCTGCCGGTCTGCTCTCGGCCCATTTCGACCAGAACGCGACCTTAGAGTATCTGCTCGGCAATGACCGCTCCTGGCGGATTTTGTTGAAAAAGTCTGGTGCTCCGGAGGGCATACCTCTGAAGTAGAAAGGCATTTCTCGCTGGGCGTACTGCTGGAATCAAGATTCACAGGCAATTCATTTGCGGAACGAAATTCTATCCGCGCAGCCCTACGGCCTCGGTGGCGGACTTTTCAACACTATCGGCGCAATTGAGCCGTCCGCCAACAAAGTCTGTGTAGGGGTGAAATCTTCGAGGCCTGAGCTAACCGCTAAACCTGCCTTTGCGTCGAGAACAGGACGCTTGACTGAAGGGAAAAGCCGCTGGCCGGCAAAGCTGATTGTTAAGTCCCGCACGGTAGAAGAGTCGCCGTGAGACAGTCAGTTGAAACATTTCGAACGTCTAACGGGCTTTCGCCGAAGGGTTGCACATCATAGTGTGCGCGAATGAACGAGGGGGCATTTCATCCGGAAGACAGGGCGCGATCCCAGATTGATCGGCGCCTGTTGCTGTGCGGATGGGTGGTGCAGACTCGCGACGAGATGAACCTGGGAGCGGGCGTTGGCGTCGCTGTCCGGGAATTCCAGACCGCTACCGGTCCCGTCGACTATGCCCTGTTTGTCGGACGAATCCTGTGCGGCGTCGTGGAAGCCAAGCCGGAAGGATCGACGCTTTCAGGTTTCGCCGAGCAGGCGGCACGGTACATGGCGGGCGCGCCAAGCCATCTGGTGCGGTCGGATGGACAGGTACGTTTCGAGTATGTTGCCTCCTCCTCGGAAACGCTTTTCCGGGACCACGCCGATCCGGATTCCACATCACGTATCGTCTTTTCGTTTCACCGTCCGGAGACCCTTGACCGCTGGATCAAGGTTTCCGCGACGCTTCGTGCCCGGCTGCAGTCAATGCCACCGGTCGATCCAACTGGCTTGCGCACCTGTCAAGTAGACGCCGTAACTGCACTTGAGCAGTCGCTGGCGGCGAACAAACGGCGAGCGCTCGTTCAGATGGCGACGGGGGCCGGGAAGACATTCACTGCCTGCACGCTGAGCTATCGGCTGCTGGCGCGTGCCGGCTTCCGGCGCATCCTATTCCTGGCGGACCGCGCGAACCTGGTCCGCCAGACCCGGGACGAGTTTCTCGCTTACCGCCCGCCGGGAACAGGCAGATCATTCTCGGAGATCTACAACGTCCAGAAGCTCGGCGCGGCGGGGCTGGACAAGGATTCACAGGTAGTGGTCGCGACTATTCAGCGCATCTACTCAGTGCTGACCGGCAAGGAGCTTGCGGAAGAGGCCGAAGAGATTTCGTCCTTCGAGCAGTCTGGCCCGGCGACCGAGCGCCTGATCAGCTACAATCCCTTGATACCGATCGAGAGCTTCGATCTGGTCATCACCGACGAATGCCACCGGTCAATCTATGGCACGTGGCGGCAAGTGCTCGAATACTTCGATGCCTTCACGGTCGGTCTCACCGCCACTCCCTCGCTTCATACGCTCGGCTTCTTCAACAAGAACCTCGTGGCTCAGTATCCCTATGAGCGGTCGGTGGTCGACGGCGTCAATGTCGGCTTCGAAATCTTCCGCATCCGGACGGAAATCGGTGAACGCGGGTCGACCGTGAAGGCAGGCTACGCGATAAGCGAACGCGAGCCGAACGCTACGAGACCCTGTCGGAAGATTTCGCATACACGCCGGACCAGATCGACCGGACTGTCCTGGTCCCGAACCAGATCCGCACGGTTCTCGAATCCTTTCGTGACACACTCTTCACCGAACTATTCCCCGGCCGTCACGAGGTTCCGAAAACTCTGATATTTGCCAAGGACGACCACCACGCCGAGGAGATTGTTGGGCTGGTCCGGGAGGTGTTCGGCAAGGGAAACGACTTCGCGAGGAAGATCACCTACAAGACTGACGGCGCCGATCCCGAACAGCTGATCCGCGCCTTCCGCAACGACTACAACCCGCGCATCGCCGTCACCGTCGACATGATCGCGACAGGAACGGACGTCAAGCCGATCGAGGCGCTGATCTTCCTTCGAGTTGTCCGTTCGGAGCTTTATTTCGAGCAGATGAAAGGACGTGGCGCCCGCACGATATCGCCGGAGAAACTGCGCGAGGTCACTCCGGACGCCGAAGCAAAGACGCGTTTCGTACTGGTCGACGCGGTTGGCGTTTCCGAAAGCCTCAAGACGGTATCGCAACCTCTCGATCGTGACCGGGTCATAGGATTCGATCGGCTGATCGACGAGATCGCCGCCGGACGGCGGGACGATGACGCCTTCGCAACCCTTGCGGCCCGTCTGGCCGCTCTTGACCAAAGGATCGGCGACAAGGATCGCGCGGCAATCACAAAAGTGACGGGCGGCGTCGATCTCGCGGGTTTGGCAGGGCGCCTACTCGATGCCGTCGACCCGGATGCGCTTGCAGCCCGCGTGGGCCAGGACGCGCCGGAGCTGGAGCAGCGCAAGGCGCGAGAGGCGGCCAAGGATAAGGCAGTGGAAATCTTTGACGACCCGGCTCTGCGCAAGCTGCTGAAGGACGTGAAGGCGGCAGCAGATAACATCGCCTACGACAACGGAGCCCTCCAGTATGGATGTCTCAAGATCGATGACGTGTTCGGAGACGTGAGACGAGAGGGCCGTTGCTCGCTACATTGGCAATTCTCGACACCTACACCCTCACGAAATCGGGAACGGATGAAACGATTTGGGTCGAACTTGTGAAGGGTAAACGGCAGAAGGACGGTGCCCGGTGGTGCTTCTACGAGGTGCCCATCGAGGCTGGTGAGTGAGGTCGGTGAGGTCTGCTTCTGTCGGGCATAGTCACCCAAAAAAATCATCATGTGTTGGGTAGCTGGTTCTCACCGTCTCTCCGGACAACGAGTTTTTTTCGCGTCACTTGCGTAAGGGAACCAGACCTCACCGACCTCACCTTCGGGCTGAGAAATTGTCCCGAAATCTGCACTTAACCTTGAAACGCTGCTGGCTGGAGCCTCCGGCGTCCGCGAATGCCTATCGCCCCGGTAATCGACCGCGCCCGCTACCGCCCGCCCTTCAATGGCGCATGCGGCGAACAATCGTTACGACCACAACTGCAAAAATCAGAGCCAGCACAAACCACGGTGCAATATCGAATAAAATTCGAAGGCCACCCCACATCTGTGCTCGATCCTTTGGTTATGCCGGAAGCTAGTGAATTGGTCGTCAACTTTCCACCTCAGCAGGCATCAACTCAACCTGATATCGACCGACCACAAGGGCATGCCGTCTGCCTCACGCCAGCACATGAAGCCGGTGGCTTTGCACCCAACCTGCGCGCCGTGACATCGCGGACGACATAGAGCGTGCCGCCCCTACCGCGCCGCCTGAGTTTGATTTGTTTGCCCATACTCCTACAAGAGCCACCGGCGGACCTTTCTCCGCCAGAAACCAGAGCAGATTCTAGAGCTAAAACCAGAGCTAAAAGTGCAAATAGTCGCCCGGTGGCGCAAACCAAAACGGCGAATTAGCGAGTAAATTCAATCAGTTAGGTGAAGATTTGAGAGGTGAAATGTGGCGGAGAGGGAGGGATTCGAACCCCCGATGGGCTTGCACCCATGCCGCATTTCGAGTGCGGTGCATTCGACCACTCTGCCACCTCTCCGCGGTCATGGTCCGCCGTTGCCGGCGCGGCGCACTAGATAACGGCTGGACAGGCAGGTTACAAGGGCCAATCTGCCCAGGCGCCGCAGCTTCTGTCCGTGCTTCCTTCGAGGCTCCGGTAGCCGCTGCTCGATATTTGCAAGGTCTGGGCTCAACCCATTCGCAGCTTGCCCGCGGCGCTTGCCTTGACTCAAGCCGAACCTTCGGTTAGGGACAGCGCGCAATCGGCGTGGAGGGATCTTCCGCGCCGCTTGTTTTTTGAACCCGCAGACTGACAAAAAGACGGCCGAACCGCCTGAGGCGGTTCATCAAGGCCGACCGAACAGCGAAAGGCAAAAAATGTTCGCAGTCATCAAAACGGGCGGCAAGCAGTATCGCGTTGCCGCCAACGATCTCCTGAAGATCGAAAAACTCGAAGCCAATGTCGGCGACATCGTCGAGATCGGCAACGTGCTCGCGCATGGCGAAGGCGAAAACGTCACATTCGGCGCGCCGTTCGTGGATGGTGCGATGGTCACCGCCGAAGTCGTCGAGCAGGGCAAGAACCGTACCGTCATCGCCTTCAAGAAGCGCCGCCGGCAGAATTCGCGCCGCAAGATCGGCCATCGCCAGCTTTTGACCACCGTCAGGATCGCCGAGATCCTGCTGGGTGGCGCCAAGCCGGCGAAGAAGGCCGCCGCCAAGACCGAAGCGAAGGCCGAGGCCGCCGCCAAGACCGAGGCGAAGGCTGAAGCCGCGCCGAAGGCAGCAGCGAAGGCAGAGGCTGCGCCGAAGAAGGAAGCCAAAGCCGAGACGACCGAGGACAAGGCTGCCGAAGCCGCCGCGCCGTTGTTCAAGGCGCCGAAAGGCGAGCCGGACGACCTGACCGTGATCAAGGGCATCGGCCCGGTCGCCGCCGGCCAGCTCAACGAACAGGGCATCGCCACCTTCGCCCAGATCGCCAAGCTGTCCGACAAGGATGTCGCCAAGATCGACGAGCACATGCCGTTCAGCGCCGACCAGATCAAGGACTGGCGCGAGCAGGCCAAGGAATTGGCGAAGAAGTAGAACGAACCGGCGCAATCGTCGCCGGATCGGACTTGAAACGGAACGCGAACGCGTTCATAAGATCGTTTAGGCGCCTCGCGGCGCATCGGAGTAGTTAGATGGCACACAAGAAAGCTGGCGGATCGTCGCGCAATGGTCGCGACTCCCATTCCAAGCGGCTCGGCGTGAAGAAGTTCGGCGGCGAAGCCGTGATTCCGGGCAACATCATCATTCGTCAGCGTGGCACGACGTGGCATCCCGGCACCAATGTCGGCATTGGCACGGACCACACGCTGTTTGCGCTCGAAGCTGGCGCAGTCACCTTCAACAAAAAAGCCAATGGCCGAACCTACGTATCGGTGAACCCGATGACGAAGGCAGCGGAGTAGCCGGTTCCGCACGAGAACACCGGCACCCATCTCGGGAACCGGTGTCTGGCCAAGCCAGGAAATGGATCAGGGGAGATGGGTTTCCATCTCCCCTTTTTCTTGTGCCTGGAGGACTTTGATATGGTTGCCGAAGCGGAAGCGACAGACGACGAAAGTTACACGATAGATTGCCCGGTCCTGGTCACCGAGCGGCTGGTTATGCGTGCCCCGCGTGAGAGCGACATCGAGCAATTGGTGGCGCTCGCCGACAACCGCCATGTCGCGGAAATGCTGGCCCGCATGCCGCATCCCTATGGCGAGGCGGAGGCACGCGCTTTCCTGGCCATGACGGCATCGCGCCGGGCCGGAATCGCCTATGCGCTGACGCTGGCCGGCACCGAGACCTTCGTCGGCTGTGCCGGGCTCAACACCACGGATCGTGGGCTGGAGCTCGGCTACTGGATCGGCGAGCCGTACTGGAAACGCGGCTACGCGACAGAGGCAGCACACGCACTGGTCGACCTTGCCTTCCAGAGAACCACGATCCAGGTGCTGCACGCCTCGACGCGGGTTATCAATCCGGCCTCGCGCCGGGTCATCCACAAATGCGGCTTCCAGTATGCCGGCCAGGGCATGCTGAACTCGATCGTTGCCGGCCAGGTGCCGGTCGAACGCTACCGCCTCGATCGCAAGACCTGGACCAGCCTGCGGAACTGGGTGCATTTTTGATGGATGCGGCTCACGTCATCTCGAGCCAGACCGGCAAGTGATCCGAACCGGCCGCTTGCCGGTCGACCCACAGGCGCCTCAGCGATTTGGCAAGCGAGGCGCTGGTGAAGATGTAGTCGATGCGCTTGTAGCGGCTGGTATCGCCCGGCCGCTTGGGGTCGACCCAGGTGACGAGATCGGCGCCGGCAGCGCCGAGGCGTGTGGCAGCATCGACGGCGAGGTCGGCGGTCACCGGCATGCCGAATTCATGGTCAGGCTGGCCGGCGAGTTCGACATGTTCCGGCGATCCGGCCAGCATGTTGAAGTCGCCCATGACGACGAAGGCTTCGGGACAAGGCAGCTCCGGCAAGCCGATCTCGGCGACGCCGGAGAGCCCGCCGCCCTCGAGCGGGTATTTCAACAGACGCTGGCGCAGAAAGCGGATCTGGCTCAGCCGTTCAACCGGGCTGCGGTGGTCGAGATGGGTGGAATAGAAGCGGATCGGACCAAGCGGCGTTTCGATCAGCGCTTCCAGCGCGCCGCGCTGGAAGTTCATCGCCTCGACACTGCGGCTGCGCGGCAAAAGGAGATTGCGCGACAGATGGATCGGCGTCCTCGACAGCACCATGTTGCCGAGCTGGAAGGTGGTCGTGATGGCGCGGCCGTTCTCCAGGCGCGAGCCGGCGTCGGCTTCGAAATTGCTGCCGTAGACGGCAAAATAGTCGGGCAGAGCCTCGCCGAGCTCGGCCACCATGTCGCGGCCGCCATTCTTCGGGTTAGCACGGGTGACCTCCTGCAGCGCGATCACGTCGGCGCCGCGCACGGCATCGGCGATACGGCCGACATCATAGCGGGCGTCGAGGCCGACGCCGTAGTGGATATTGTAAGTTACCAGCTTCATTCCGACATCTCGCGCTTGGAAAGCCGAGGATCGATTTTTCGGCAAGGGTCAACCAAATGGTACGCGTCCAGAGCTACGCGCGACGTTACAGTAGCAAAAACGGCCCTCGCCCTTCGACCCGCCTTGGTTTAGAGCAATCCCGCAAAGCCAATAGCAGAAACCATACAATCCGATGAAATTTCTCGATCAAGCCAAGGTCTACATCCGCTCCGGCGACGGCGGCGCCGGTTCGGTGTCGTTCCGGCGCGAAAAGTTCATCGAATTCGGCGGCCCGGACGGCGGCGACGGCGGTCGCGGCGGCGATGTCTGGGTCGAGGCGGTCGATGGGCTGAACACGCTGATCGACTATCGCTACCAGCAGCATTTCAAGGCCAAGACCGGGACGCACGGCATGGGCCGCAACATGACCGGTGCCAAGGGTGCCGACGTAACGCTGAAAGTGCCGGCCGGAACACAGGTCTTTGCCGAGGACAATGAGACGCTGATCTGCGATCTGACGGTCGTCGGCCAGCGCTTTCTGTTGGCTAAGGGCGGCAATGGCGGTTTCGGCAACCAGCACTTCAAGACCTCGACCAACCAGGCGCCGCGCCGCGCCAATCCCGGACTGCCGGGCGAAGAGCTCAACATCTGGCTCAGGCTGAAGCTGATCGCCGATGCCGGCCTTGTCGGGCTGCCCAACGCCGGCAAGTCGACCTTCCTGGCGGCGGTCACCGCGGCCAAGCCGAAGATCGCCGACTATCCCTTCACCACGCTGCATCCGGGCCTTGGCGTGGCCCGCATCGACGGTCGCGAATTCGTCATTGCCGATATTCCGGGCCTGATCGAAGGCGCGCATGAAGGTGTCGGCATCGGCGACCGCTTCCTTGGCCATGTCGAGCGCACGCGTGTCCTTCTGCATCTTGTCTCGGCGCAGGAAGAAAATCCGGCCAATGCCTACAAGACCGTGCGTGCCGAGCTCGAAGCCTACGGCAATGGGCTGACCGACAAGGTCGAAATCGTCGCGCTTTCCCAGGTCGACATACTCGATGCCGACGCACGCAAGGAAAAGGCCGCCTCGCTGAAACGTGCCGCCGGCCGCGCGCCGATGCTGCTTTCGGCGGTCACCGGCGAAGGCGTCGAGGCGGTGTTGCGCGCGCTGATCGCTGTGGTGGCCGATGCACGCGAGGCTGTCGCTGCGCCGGTCGAGACGCGCTGGAACACATAGCCATGGCCGCGCAATCGCTGAAAAATTATCGGCGCATTGCCGTCAAGATCGGCTCGGCGCTGCTTGTCGACCGCACGACGGGCCTGAAGCGCGACTGGCTGGCCTCGCTTGCCGACGACATCGCCGTGCTGGCCAATGGCGGCGCCGAAATTCTCGTCGTGTCTTCGGGTGCGATTGCACTCGGCCGCACCATCCTCGGCCTCGGCAAGCGCCCGCTGAAGCTCGAGGAGAGCCAGGCGGCGGCTGCCGTCGGGCAAATCGCGCTGGCTGGCGCCTGGTCGGATGCGCTCGGCAAGAATGGCTTGAAATCGGGCCAGATCCTGCTGACGCTCGGCGACACCGAAGAGCGCCGCCGCTATCTCAACGCGCGGGCGACGATCACGACGCTGCTCAAGATGAAGGCGGTGCCGGTCATCAACGAGAACGATACGGTGGCCACCTCCGAAATCCGCTATGGCGATAACGACCGGCTGGCGGCGCGCGTCGCCACCATGATGGGCGCCGACCTTTTGGTGCTGCTCTCCGACGTTGACGGGCTCTACACGGCACCGCCGGCGCGCGACCCGCAAGCCCGGTTCATTTCGGTCGTCGACCGCATCACCCCTGACATCGAAGCGATGGCGGGTGCCGCTGCTTCGGAATTGTCGCGCGGCGGCATGCGCACCAAGCTCGACGCCGGCAAGATCGCGACCGCCGCCGGCACTGCCATGATCATCACATCAGGCACGCGGCTGTCGCCGTTGCTGGCAATCGAGCGCGGCGAGCGCGCCACCTTCTTCCGGCCGAGCGCCAATCCGGTCAAGGGCTACAAGACCTGGATCGCCGGGCAGCTCGAACCGGCCGGACGGCTGACCGTCGATGCCGGCGCCATCGGCGCGCTGCTCTCCGGCAAGTCGCTGCTGCCGGCCGGCGTCAAACTGGTCAGCGGCAATTTTGCGCGTGGCGACACGGTGGCGATCCTGTCGCCCGAGGGCCGCGAGATAGCGCGCGGGCTGGTTGCCTATGATGCCGCCGATGCCGTAAGGATCGCTGGCCTGAAGACGACAGAGATCGAAACGGTGCTCGGCTACGAGGCGCGTTCGGCGATGATCCACCGCGACGATTTGGTGGTGAGCCATGCCGGTGGTGAGCAAGTAGTCGGTGACCAGGTTACATAGCGGAGGATGAGCCATGCTGACGCTGCATGAAAAATCCCGGGATGATACCGTGGCGCTGATGGCCGATATCGGCCGCCGCGCGCGTGCCGCGGCCCGCCCGCTGGCCATAGCTGCGGCCGAGCGCAAGCACGCGGCGCTGTTCGGCATGGCTCAGGCGATCCTTCGGCATGAGCAGGACATCCTCGACGCCAATGCCATCGACATCAGAAATGGCAGGGAGGCTGGCCTATCGGCAGCGTCGATGGATCGGCTGAAGCTCGATCCCGCCCGCATCCGCGCCATGGCAGACGGTATCAGCGAGATCGCCGGGTTACGCGATCCGGTCGGCGATGTCATTGCCGCATGGGACCGGCCGAACGGGTTGCATATCGAACGGGTGCGCACGCCGCTCGGCGTCGTCGGCGTCATCTATGAGAGCCGGCCTAACGTGACCGCCGATGCCGGCGCGCTCTGCCTCAAGGCGGGCAATCCGGTGATCCTGCGCGGCGGCTCGGATTCGGCGAATTCTTCCGCCGCTATCCATGCCTGCCTGGTCGAGGGGCTGAAGGCAGCCGGGCTGCCGGAGGATGCCATACAATTGGTGCCGACCACCGATCGCGCCGCCGTCGGCGAAATGCTGAAAGGACTTTCCGGCAATCTCGAGGTCATCATTCCGCGCGGCGGCCGCAGCCTGGTCGAGCGTGTGCAGAACGAGGCACGGGTGCCGGTCTTCGCGCATCTCGAGGGCATCTGCCATCTCTATATCGACCGATCGGCCGATCTCGACATGGCGGTCAAGATCGCGGTCAATGCCAAGATGCGGCGCACCGGGGTGTGCGGTGCTGCCGAGACGCTGCTGGTCGACCGTGCCGCCGCCGGCACGCACCTGGTGCCGATCCTCGAGGCCCTGCGGGCGGCGGGCTGCGAGATCCATGCCGATGCCGAGGCGCTGAGGCTTTATGCCGATGCCCAGCCCGCGACCGATGCAGACTGGGTGACCGAGTATCTCGATGCCATCATTGCGGTGAAGCTGGTCGACGGCATTGGCGGCGCCATCGAGCATATCGAGACGTTTTCCTCGCATCACACCGAGGCGATCATCGCCGAGGACGCCTCAGCGGTTGACCGGTTCTTCAACGAGGTCGATTCGGCGATTCTTCTGCACAACGCCTCGACCCAGTTTGCCGATGGCGGCGAGTTCGGCATGGGCGCCGAGATCGGCATCGCCACCGGCAAGATGCATGCACGCGGGCCGGTCGGCGTCGAGCAACTGACCTCGTTCAAATATCGCGTGCGCGGGTCGGGACAGGTGAGGCCTTGAATCCGTCCACAGTCCGAGCCTGAGAGGCGTGCGCCCAGCCACCCCCCTCTGTCCTGCCGGACATCTCCCCCTCAAGGGGGGAGATCGGATGTCGCATAGACTTTCGCCAATCTTCGATGTCGCACTAAGGGCGCCAGGGATGAAGCTGACAATCTCCCCCCTTGAGGGGGAGATGCCCGGCGCGGCAGAGGGGGGTGCCTGACGCATGCTTGCCTTGTCCGAACATGCCATATCCTCCCGCTATCTCAAGATGCCGCATGCCGGGAAAGGCGTGGCGGTCGGGCTGTTCGGCGGTTCGTTCAACCCGCCGCATGCCGGCCATGCGCTGGTCGCCGAGATCGCACTCAGACGCCTTGCGCTCGATCAGCTGTGGTGGATGGTGACGCCCGGCAATCCGCTCAAGAATGCCGGAGACCTGGCGCCGCTGGCCGAGCGGCTGCAGCTATCCGAAAAGATCGCGAAGAATCCGAAGATCAAGGTCACCGCATTCGAGGCGGCCCACCGCGTCCGCTTCACCGCCGACACGCTGGCGCTGGTCAAGGCGCGTAACCCGGGCGTCGATTTTGTCTGGATCATGGGCGCCGACTCGCTTCGCGACTTCCACCGCTGGCAGCGCTGGCGCCGCATCGTGATGACGTTTCCGATCGCGGTGGTCGACCGGCCGGGTGCGACGCTGTCGTTCCTGTCGTCGGTGGTCGCCAAGACCTTCGACTATGCCCGCGTCGACGAGGGCGATGCGCCGCGGCTCGCCCGCATGGACGCGCCGGCCTGGACTTTCATCCACGGCCCGCGTTCGTCGCTGTCGTCGAGCGCGATCCGCAAGGTGGCAAAGGGATAGGAGTCTCCTTCTCCCCTTGTGGGAGAAGGTGGCCGAGCGAAGCTCGGTCGGATGAGGGGTGCTGGAATGATCGCTATCTTGAAGAACTAAGCACTTAAAATCCCTCGGTCTTTTTACGCTGCATTTCTTCCAGCACCCCTCATCCGTCTCGGCGCTGCGCGCCGATCCACCTTCTCCCACAAGGGGAGAAGGCAAGTCCGGTGATGTCGCTTTTGCCGCTGCCTTGATCTGCTTGATGGGCGATCCTCGGTCATGACGATTCTCGAGCGCGACCAGGACAAGAACGGTCTAGGGCAGCCGGCGCCGTCGATCGCCATTGCCAGCATCCTTTTGTCGATGGCGCTGATCGCCGTCGGCAATGGGCTGATGTTCGCCTATATTCCAGTCCGGCTCGGCGCCGAGGGCTTCGATCCGACATGGGCGGGGCTGATCGTCACCGGCCTTTCGGCTGGCGGCCTCGCCGGCTGCATCCTGACCGGGCCGCTGGTGCGGCGTGTCGGCCATGCCCGCGTGTTCATGGTGCTGTCGGCGCTGATCGTGCTGTCCAACGCCGCGGTCGGCGCCGGGCCGCACCCATTGCCATGGATCGCTGCACGGGCGCTCTACGGCTTTGCCATATGCGGCCTGTTCATTGTCGCGCAGAGCTGGCTGAACGATGTCGTCGCCAACGCCATCCGCGGCCGGGTCATGGCTATCTTCTACGTTGCCTATGTCGCCGGACTCGGCGTCGGCTACTCGACGCTGGCGTTGATCGATATCCGCGCGGCCGACGCGCCGCTGATCGGCATTGCCTTCACCGCGCTGTCGATCCTTCCCGTCGGGCTGACGCGGCTCGCGCAGCCACCGGCGCCGCAAGCGGCGTCCGTGGCGCTTGGCCGCGCCTGGCGGATCTCCCCGGTCGGAGTTGCCGGCATGCTTGCCGTCGGCGGCCTGTCGATGACGATCTCGGGTTTTGCGCCGATCCATGCCACGGCCAAGGGCTACAGCCAGGCCGACGTCGCCTTGCTGCTTTCGGCAATGCCGGTCGGCACGCTGATCCTGCAGATTCCGCTCGGCTGGATTTCCGACCGCACCGACCGGCGCTTTGTGCTGATCGCTGCGTCGGCGCTTGCCGCCGCGGCGGGCCTGTTTGCCCTCGGTTTCGACGGCGGCGCGCTGGCGGCGCTGCTTGTCATCTATGTGGTCTGGGACGGCGCCTCGGAATCGATCTACTCGCTGGCCAGCGCCCATGCCGGCGACCGCGCCGGCAAGGACGACATGGTGGCGCTGTCGAGCTCGCTTTTGTTTGCCTGGTCGCTGTCCGGCTTCGTCGTACCCGGCATTGTGACCGGACTTTCCGCCGTCTACGGCACGCAGGCCTTCATCTATGTGGCAATCGTCATTGCCACCGCCTACTGCCTGTTCGTTCTCTGGCGCGTCGTCATGGTGCGGCCGGTGCCCGCCACCGAGACCGGCAGTTTCGCGCTGATGACGGCGCAGGCGCCGTTGCCTGTCGATCTCGCCTTCGCGCCCGAAGATCAGCGCGGGCGCGGAGAGCTTTGAGGGCCATCTGCCGGCCGGCTTAAGATGCTCTATTGCCGCGTGGCAGAGGCATCCGGCTGCGGCGCTTTCGGTGCCGGCGCCGGGACCGAAAGGCCCTCGGCATCGAACGCCTGCTTGACACTCTTGGTGAGGTCGATCTGGGTGGCGAAGAAATCGGCAGCCGCCGTCCAGTAGCGCAAGGTGATGGCGACGGTGCTGTCGCCGACAGTCGCGACAAAGGCGATCGGCGCCGGCTGCCGCCTGACGCGCCGGTCGGCGGCGGCGACACCGAGCATGGTCTTCTGCGCAAAATCGATGTCGTTCCAGGAGCCGATGCTGAGCGTGATGTCGCCGCGGCGCACACCATTGCGGGTGAAATTGCGGACCGGCTGGTTCCACAGGGTCGAGTTGGGTGCAAGCACGTAGACGCCTTCGACCGTCCTCAGCGTTGTGGCAAACAGCCCGATCTCCTCGACGGTGCCGGATATCGCGCCGACTTCGACATATTCGCCGATGCGGAACGGCCGCAGCGCCAGGAGCATGATGCCGGCGGCAATGTTCTGCAGCGTGCCTTGCAGCGCCAGGCCGATGGCCAGGCCGGCGGCACCGATAGCGGCAATGATCGAAGCCGTCTGCACGCCGAACTGGCCGAGAACCATGATCACGACCAGTCCCAGGATGGCGTAGCGGACGACCTGCGAGAAGAAATGGCGGAGCGTTTCGTCGAAGCCGCTGATATGGCCGAGACCGGCATAGATCGAACGCTCGGCGAGGCCGGCGACGATGTAGCCGATGACCAGCAGGATGACGGCGCCGATCGCCGAAAGCGAGTAGGAGACGATCAGCGTGCTGAGTTGCGCAAGGCCGGATTGCACGGTGAGGAGAGCGTTCTGGGGATCGATCGGCATGTCGGGATTCCGGTTCGTGGATGAGCCGATAACCGCTGCGGTGCGAGGCGGTTCCGATTTTCTGGCCCGAAAAGCCGGATATTCGGCCGCTGCCGGGTGCCTGCTTGCGAGCGGTGTCTTGAAACTGCAACCTAACTCTGCCTATCTAAGCAGTGTCACCTGATTTCAGAGGTGATTTGGTTGTTCTTGCTGCGAAAGGAAATACACTGAGAACAGCACTGCGGAAGAAGGCCGACATCGTGCCTTCGCCGGCCGGGATCAGCGTAAACGACGCCGTGTCCCGCGCCATCAAGACAGTCCTTGCCAGTCTGGAAGACTCCAAGGCCGAAAACATCGTCTCAATCGACATTCAGGGGAAATCGAGCCTCGGCGACTACATGGTCGTCGCGTCGGGCCGATCGCACCGTCATGTCTCGGCTGTTGCCGATCATCTCCTCAAGGCGCTGAAGGATGCCGGGCTCGGCACGGCACGCGTCGAGGGGCTGGCTGGCGCCGACTGGGTCCTGATCGATTCGGGCGACATCATCGTCCATGTCTTCCGTCCCGAGGTCCGCGACTTCTACAATCTCGAAAAGATGTGGCAGGCGCCCGATCTCGAGGAGGAGACCCTCCACTGAGCCGTATTCGTCTTGATGTATGTCGTCGTTCGACATGCATCAGCGGCTCTTCGAGGCAGGGATGAAGATTACGGTTCATGCCGTGGGCCGAATGAAAGCCGGCCCCGAGAAGCAGTTGGCCGACCGCTATTTCGAGCGTTTTGCAAGGAGCGGTCCTGCCGTAGGCCTCGAATTCGCCGGGATCGTCGAGATTGCCGAAGGTCGCGCGCAGACGGCCAATGAGCGCCGGCGCGAGGAAGGCCAGAAGCTGCAGACGCACTTGCAACCGGGCACGGCGCTGATGCTGCTGGATGAGCGCGGCAAGAACCTTTCCTCCGAGGATTTCGCCGGCCGCATAGGTTCGCTGCGCGATGGCGGGCGCAAGGCGCTGGTGATCGCCATTGGCGGCGCCGACGGCCATGACCAGTCACTGCGCGACCTGGCTGATCTGACGGTGTCGCTCGGCGCGCTGACCTGGCCGCATCAGTTGGTCCGCGTGATGCTGGGCGAGCAGCTTTACCGGGCGGCCACGATCCTTTCCGGTCACCCCTACCATCGTTCATGAAGTCGGCTCCGTCGGCGAATTGATGCCAGCCGCCCGGATTTTTGCCCCAATGCTCATCGACAGTTTGGGCTCATGGGTTTGCGGATGGCGGCCGGGGCTCGAACATGGTTGATGGTTCGTTAACGAAGCCGCGCATAGAGTTAGGCTTCAATGTCTGAAGACTGGAAATCACGAACGGGCTCCTGGCGCGTGCGCTACGGCATCGCCGTGGCGGCGATCGCCCTTTCACTCGGCGTCGCGCGGGCCGAGAACACGCTCGACCTGGCGCCCGACCCGGACCAGAGCCGCGCCGAATACGAAAAAGTATCGAAAGAGATCACGCTGTCGTCCGAGCGGCTGGCCAAGCTCGCCGCCGACATAGCGGCTGTCAAGAAGGACCACGCCTCGATCACCGCGGCGCTGATCCAGTCGGCGATGACCGAGCAGAAGCTCGGCCAGGACATCGAGGACATTGGCGGCAAGCTGGAAGGGCTGAAGGCGCAGGGGCAGAAGATCCGCGCCTCACTGGCCGCCAGACGCGACGTTCTGGCCGAAGTGCTCGGCGCGCTGCAGCGCATGGGGCTCAATCCGCCGCCGGCGATCCTGGTCAAGCCGGAGGACGCATTGTCGTCGGTGCGCAGCGCCATCCTGCTCGGTGCCGTGGTGCCGGAACTGCGCCAGCAGACCGACATGTTGCTGGCCGACCTCAAGGAGCAGTCGCGGGTGACGGCCTCGATCGAGGCCGAGCGGGCGCGGCTGACGGCAGCTGTCGGCGAGCAGGCGGCGGAAAAAAAGCGGCTCGGCATGCTGCTCGAAGCCAAGCAGAAGCTCGCCGCCGATACGCAAACCGCGCTGGCCGCCGAAAAGCAGCGCTCCGCGACACTGGCGGCCAAGGCCGGCAGCCTGAAAGAGCTGATCACATCGCTCGAGGCCGACAGGGCCCGCAAGGCGGCGGATGCGGCCAAGGCAGCCGAGCAAAAGACGGCCGACGCCGACAGGGGCCCGGCATCGGCTGCGGCGCCGACGGAATTGGCCTCGCTGCCGGTGCCGGAGAGCAACAGGCTCACCGCGGCCGCGCCGTTTTCCGCGCTTCAAGGGCAGATCGCGCTGCCGGTCACCGGCAGGATCAAGCGGCGCTTCGGGGCCAACGACGGTAACGGCGCGGTGATGCTCGGTGACATGGTTGCGACACAATCGGGAGCCATCGTCACAGCGCCGGCGGATGGAAATGTGCTTTATGCGGGGCCTTTCCGCTCTTACGGTCAACTCTTGATCCTGAATGCGGGTGACGGCTATCATGTCGTCCTGGCGGGGATGAGCAGAATCAGCGTCGCGTCTGGCCAGTCGGTGCTCGCAGGTGAGCCGGTCGGCGCGATGGGAGAGGCCCGGGTGGCGAGCACCTCGGCATCGAAGAATGGAAATGCCACGCCGGAGCTCTATGTCGAGTTCCGCAAGGATGGAAAACCCGTCGATCCGGCCCCATGGTGGGCGGACCGTTTTTCTGGAAGGACGTGAATGATGCGGAAACTGTCGCTTCTGTTTGCCGGTGCGCTGATGGGTGCATCGGCGATGAGCCTGGTCTATGGCGCGCCCGGCTCGACAGCGAAAGCTGCGGGCTCCGAGACCTATAAGCAACTGGCGATCTTTGGCGATATCTTCGAACGGGTACGGGCGAATTATGTGACGCCGCCCGACGACAAGTCGCTGGTCGAAAATGCCATCAACGGCATGCTGTCGTCGCTCGACCCACACTCCTCCTACATGAATGCCGAAGAAGCGCAGGACATGCGCGTGCAGACCAAGGGCGAATTCGGCGGCCTCGGCATCGAGGTCACCATGGAGAACGACCTGGTCAAGGTGATCACGCCGATCGACGATACGCCGGCCGCCAAGGCAGGCGTGCTCGCCGGCGACTATATCGCCAAGATCGACGGCGAGGAGGTCCGCGGCCTGACGCTCAACGACGCCGTCGAGAAGATGCGCGGGCTGGTCAATACGCCGATCAAGCTCACCATCCTGCGCCAGGGCGCCGACAAGCCGATCGAACTGACCGTCGTGCGCGACATCATCAAGGTCAAGGCGGTCAAGTTCCGGGTCGAGAACGACATCGGCTACATGAAGATCACCTCCTTTACCGAAAAAACCTATGACGACCTCGAGAATGCCATCGACACCATCAAGAAGCAGGTGCCGAACGACAAGCTCAAGGGCTACGTGCTCGACCTGCGCCTCAATCCGGGCGGTTTGCTCGACCAGGCGGTGAGCGTGTCGGATGCCTTCCTCGACCGTGGCGAGATCGTCTCGACGCGCGGCCGCGACCCGAAGGACGTCACCCGCTTCGACGCGCGGGCCGGCGACGACATCGGCGGCAAGCCGCTGATCGTGCTCGTCAATGGCGGCTCGGCCAGTGCCTCGGAAATCGTCGCCGGCGCGCTGCAGGATCTGCGCCGCGCCACGGTGGTCGGCACGCAATCCTTCGGCAAGGGTTCGGTGCAGACCATCATCCCGCTTGGCGAGAACGGGGCGCTGCGGCTGACGACGGCGCTCTATTACACGCCGTCCGGCAAGTCGATCCAGGGCAAGGGCATCACGCCCGACATCAAGGTCGACCAGCCGCTGCCGGCGGAACTGCAGGGCAGGGACCTGACGCGCGGCGAATCGGACCTCAAGGGCCATATCAAGGGCGCCGACGAAAGCACGACCGGTTCGGGTTCGGCAGCCTATGTGCCGCCGGAACCCAAGGACGATTTGCAGCTCATCTATGCCGAGCAGCTGCTGCGCGGCCAGAAGACGGATCCGGCGTTCCCGCCGAATCCGCAAAAGGCCGTGTTGAACCAGTAAGGGCAGGCAAGCCGGGCCAAACAGGTCTGGCTGCCTGAGCGAAGCGATGCGATGCTGCCGGGGCCGCGAGGCTCCGGCAGTTTGATTCGGGGGCCGCGGCCGGCATGCTGCGCGTCCAGTGAAGCAAGGGGACGCGCCGACATTTTGGATTTTGCGCCTCCGGAGAAGGTTTCACTTCGGGGATGCGCGCCGGGGGTGCGGGCTTGGCTGATATCGGCAAGGACATAGAACGACCTCTCGGACAGGCGATCCGGCTGCCGCGCTCAGGCAGCGGGATCAGCGCCGGTGCGGTCGCGGCCGCGCTTGTCGTGCTGTCCGTGGTCGGCGTCTCCAGCGCCATCGCCTTGCGAGACAAGCCGTTCCGGAAGCTGCAAGAAGTAGCCGTTTCGACGCCGACGACGCCGGCGGCGGATACCGCCGCCGCGCCCGCCAAGGCGACGCCCGAAATGGCTGCGCCAAGCAACGCAAGCGGGACCAACATAAGCGGCCCGAAGACGGACGGTCCGCAGATCATCCATGTCCAGACCGAGGGGGGCGACGCTCCACCCGAGGCGGCCATAGTCATTCGCGACCCTTCGACGATCGGCCAGAACCTCAGGATCGCGCATATTCCCGACAAGGCGCTGGTCGAGGCCAGCGAAACCGGTCCGTTGCCGATCCGCGCCGCCGACGGCAGGCGCCCGTTCGATGTCTATGCGCGGCCGTGGTCCGGGGCTCGCGGTGCACGCGTCGCGCTCGTCATCGGCGGGCTTGCCGTGTCGCAGACCGGCACGCAGGCAGCCATCGCCAAGCTGCCGGCGGAAGTGACGCTGGCCTTCGCGCCGCAAGGCAACAGCATCGGCCGCTGGATGCAGGTGGCGCGGCAGAGCGGCCATGAGGTCATCATGCAGGTACCGCTTGAGCCGTTCGACTATCCGAACGTCAATCCCGGCCGTAACACGCTGACCGTGGCTGCAACGCCGGACGAGAATTTGAAGAATTTACGCTGGGCGCTGTCGCGAACGACCAACTACACCGGCGTCATGAACTATATGGGCGCCCGCTTTTCGGCCGACGCGACGGCGATGGGGCCGTTGATGGCCGAGCTTGGCAAGCGTGGTCTGGCCTATGTCGACGACGGTTCGTCGGCGCGCAGCCTGGCACCCGAACTGGCGCTGAAGGACGGCGTGCCGTTCGTCGGCGGCGATACGGCGATCGATGCGGTGCAGGACCGCGGCGCCATATTGAAGAAACTGGATGGGCTGGAAGCGACGGCACGGGCGAAAGGGTTTGCCGTCGGCATCGGCTCGGCTTTCGACCTGACGGTGGATACCGTGTCTTCCTGGGTGACCGAGGCCAAGAAGCGTGGCATCGAGATCGTGCCGGTTTCGGCGGTGGCCATAGATCCGGAAAAAGGCTGAGATGACAATGAACAAGCTCGTTGAGCCCGAGACGCTGCCCTACCGGCCCTGCGTAGGGGTGATGGTCCTCAATGAGGCCGGCCTGGTCTGGGTCGGCCGTCGCATTGCCGAGCCGGACAGCGAATTCGCTGGAACGACGCAGCTCTGGCAGATGCCGCAGGGCGGCATCGATGATGGCGAGGAGCCGCTGCCCGCGGCGGCGCGTGAACTTTACGAAGAGACCGGCATGCGCTCGGTGTCGCTGCTGGCCGAGGCGCCGCACTGGATCAAATACGACCTGCCGGCGCATCTGGTCGGCGTCGCCTTCAAGGGACGATATCGGGGCCAGACGCAGAAATGGTTTGCCTTCCGTTTCCACGGCGACGAAAGCGAGATCGCGATCAATCCGCCGCCGGGTGGCCACAAGGCCGAGTTCGACCGGTGGGCGTGGCGGCCGATGCTGGAATTGCCGGGCCTGATCGTGCCGTTCAAGCGCAAGGTCTACGAAGACGTGGTGGCGGCGTTCCGGCACCTGGTGGCGTAGCCGCCGGCCTTCCGTTAAAACAGGTCGGCATGAACGACATCTCAAGCAAATCTCTTCCGCCGACCGTCACCCTGGGCGAACCGATCAGCGAAGCCGCGGCAGGGGCGATCCTGACCATCGATCTCGGCGCCGTCCGTGAGAACTACCGGCGGCTGAAGGCGCGGCTGGGCGGCGTCGGCTGTGCTGGAGTGGTCAAGGCCGACGGCTATGGGATTGGCGCGGCGCCGGTGGCGGCGGCGCTGATGGGTGAGGGCTGTAATACTTTCTTTGTTGCGCATTTGGCCGGCGGCATCTTGCTGCGCAAGGCGCTCGGCTCAGACCCGGCCATTTATGTGCTGAACGGCATTCCGCCGGGTGCGGAAACGGAAGCGGTTGCGGCAGGGCTTTGCCCAGTACTCAACAGCGCCAGCCAACTCGCGGCATGGCGCGAGATGGCCGGGCGGGTGGGCCGTAAGTTGCCGGCCGCCCTCCAGGTCGACAGCGGCATGTCGCGGCTCGGCATGATGCCATCCGAGGTGAAGGCAGTCGCGCAGGATCCGCAGGCTTTCGACGGTGTCGAACTGACGTTCGTGATGAGCCATCTCGCCTGCGCCGATGAACCCGAGCAGCCGGCCAACGAGCGGCAGCGGCTGGAATTCGAACGGCTGCGCCGGATGCTGCCGGAAGCGCCGGTTTCCCTTGCCAATTCATCAGGCATTTTTCTCGGGCAGCGCTATCACTACGACCTCGTTCGTCCGGGTGCCGCTCTCTATGGCGTCAATCCGACGCCGGCGAAGGACAATCCGATGCTGCCGGTGGTGCGATTGCAAGCCAAGGTCATCCAGACGCGGATATTGGAGGCCGGCGCCGGTGTCGGCTACGGTCACACTTTCCACGCCAAGGCTCCGCTTGCCGCGGCGACGATTTCGCTCGGCTATGGCGATGGCTGGCATCGACGCGCCGCTTCCTCCGCCTGGCTCGAAAATGTGCGGCTGCCCTTCGTCGGCCGGGTTTCGATGGATTCGATCATCCTCGACATTTCCGCATTGCCGCCCGGCAGGCTGAAGGCCGGCGACCTCGTCGAACTCATCGGACCGTCGTCGCAGACGGTGGACCAGGTAGCCGGCCAAGCCGGCACCATCGGCTATGAGGTCTTGACCAGTCTCGGCCACCGTTTCCACCGGCGCTATGTGAATGGCTAGGACGCAAGGTTGTTGTCCTCACGCATGTCTTTTCCCTAAGCATCGGCACTTGGCTGAGGCCACAGAATCCGGCAGACATGAGGCGGCGATGATCCCGGTCTCGAATCCCGACGAGATGCCGCCGCGGAGAACCAAACGATGAAGATCTTCGTGCTGGGCGGCGGCGTGATCGGGGTCACAACCGCCTATTTTCTTGCCGAGGCCGGTCATCAGGTGACGGTGATCGATCGCCAGAAAGGCCCGGCGCTGGAAACCAGCTTTGCCAATGCCGGCGAGATCTCGCCCGGCTATGCCTCGCCCTGGGCCGGGCCCGGCGTTCCGCTGAAGGCCATCAAATGGCTTTTGATGAAGCACGGTCCACTGGTGGTGCGACCGGCCCTCGATCCGCATATGTGGATATGGCTGGTCAAGATGCTGCGCAATTGCACGGCTGAACGCTACGCGCTGAACAAGGCGCGCATGGTGCCGCTGGCCGAGTACAGCCGCGACACGCTGAAGGCGCTGCGCGAGGCGACCGGCATCGCCTATGACGAGCGCGCCAAGGGCACGCTGCAGCTCTTCCGAACGCAAAAGCAGCTCGACGGCGTCGGCGGCGATGTCGAGGTGCTGAAGGCCTATGGCGTCCCCTACGAGGTCCTCGACCCCGACGGCTGCATTGCGGCCGAGCCTGGGCTGGCCGGCGTGCGCGAAAAATTCGTCGGTGGCCTGCGGTTGCCCGGCGACGAAACCGGCGACTGCAAGATGTTCACCGACAGGCTTGCCGAGCTTTGCGCGGCACGCGGCGTCACCTTCGAATACGACACGGAGATACGGCGCGTCGTCAAGAAGCGCGATCGCATCACCAACGTCAGCACCAGCAAGGGCTGGATGGTCGCTGATGCCTATGTGATGGCGATGGGCAGCTATTCGGCACGGTTCATGCGCATGCTGAAGCGGCCCATCCCGGTCTACCCGGTCAAGGGCTATTCGATCACCCTGCCGATCAAGGACGCCGCCGCCGCACCGGTCTCGACCGTGATGGACGAGAGCTACAAAGTAGCGATCACCCGGCTCGGCGACCGTATCCGGGTCGGCGGCACGGCGGAGATTTCCGGCTTCGACCTGCGGCTGCACGAATCGCGGCGGCGCACGCTCGAACATTCGGTCGGCGACCTGTTTCCGGGCAGCGGCGACATGCGATCGGCGACCTTCTGGTGCGGGCTGCGGCCGATGACACCCGACGGGCCGCCGCTGATCGGCCGCACCGATTTCTCCAATCTCTATCTCAACACCGGCCATGGCACACTCGGCTGGACCATGGCCTGCGGCTCGGCCAAAGTTCTGGCCGACATCATCTCCAGCCGGGTGCCGGACATCGACGTCGGCGATCTCGGGCCCGGACGATACGCCAAGTAAGACGCCCACCAGCTAAGACAGCCAGCGGCCGGCAGGCTCACGCAAACAAACCCCTGTCCCGTTCGACGGCCTTGGTAATGAAGCTCGCGACGACCTGGACGCGGCGCAGCGGCCTGACCGATTCATGATAGACCAGCCAGTAGGCGCGGCGTATGGGTGCGACGATATCGAGAGGCACCAGCTCCGGCATCGAGCGGGCAACGAAGGTGTGCAGGATGCCGATGCCGGCGCCGGAACGCACTGCTTCGGCCTGGCCGAGCGCGGAGGAAATAGCGAAGCTGGTGCGCCAGTCGGGGCTGAATTCGGCCGCGTAGTCGAGCGAGCGACTGACGATCAGGTCCGGCACGTAGCCGATCAGCGTATGCTGGCCTAGCTCGGCGGCGGTTCCGGGCAGGCCATGGGTGTCGGCGTAGGCCCGCGACGCGAACAGGCCGAGCGTGTAGTCGACCAGCTTTCCCGCCACCAGGCGGCCTTCCGTCGGCCGTTCGACGGTGATGGCAATGTCGGCCTCGCGCCGGGACAAAGAGAAGGAGCGTGGCACCGGCACCAGCTGGATGGTGAGCTCACGGTGCAGAGCGGTCAGCGCGCCGAGGCGCCTGGCCAGGAAGGCGACGCCAAAGCCGTCCGGCGCGCCGATGCGCACGGTGCCCGAGACGTCGTCGCCTTCGCCTGAAACGGTCGAGCGCGCGGCGATCATGTCGCCCTCCATGCGTTCGGCAATCTCGAGGAAACGCCCGCCCGCCGGCGTCAGCTCGCTGCCGGTGGTAAGCCGGCGAAACAGTTTTGTCCTGAGCGCATCCTCGAGGGCGGCAATGCGGCGCGAGACGGTCGCGTGATTAAGCTCCAGCCGCCTGGCGGCGCCGAGGATCTGGCCGGCCCGCGCTACGGCAAGGAAGATACGGGCATCATCCCAGTTCATGAGGGTGGTCTTGGCGATAACGATCAAAACCGCGTTCCTTCGCGCCCCCCTCTGTCCTGCCGGACATCTCCCCCTCAAGGGGGGAGATTGGCAGTTCCGCCGCAGGCGTCTTTCTTGCCGCAGTGAAGATTTCCGAAGGCGGGCGTGACAGCCAATCTCCCTCCTTGAGGGGGAGATGTCCGGCAGGACAGAGGGGGGCGGTGAAGGAACTCAATCTCAATCCTTGCTGCTGGGGACCTGCATTCTTCCTATTTGCGAGAATTGATGCTCTGCCGTCAATCGCTATCTATTCTCCGCACAACGGTTGCGTTTTCGCTCGCGTTGCCATCGCTCCCGCAAAGGCGGACAATGCCTCATCACGAACCAGGGAGAGAGACCATGATCGAATACGGTCATTTCATCGGCGGCAAGCGCGTCGCCGGAACCAGCGGCCGCAAGCAGGACGTCATGCAGCCGATGGACGGCACGGTGCGCGGCACGGTGGCGCTGGCTTCGCAGGCGGAATTGCGCGCGGCGGTCGAAAACGCCAAGGCCGCACAGCCCGGCTGGGCGGCGACCAATCCGCAGCGACGCGTACGCGTCCTGATGCGGTTCCTCGAGCTGGTCGCCAAGGAGTATGACGCGCTGGCCGAGATATTGGCGCGCGAACACGGCAAGACCATCGCCGACGCCAAGGGCGACATCCAGCGCGGCCTCGAAGTGGTCGAGGTCTGCATCGGTGCGCCGCATATGATGAAGGGCGAGTTCACCGATGGCGCCGGCCCCGGCATCGACGTCTATTCGATGCGCCAGCCGCTCGGCGTCGTCGCCGGCATCACGCCGTTCAATTTTCCGGCGATGATCCCGTTGTGGAAGATCGCGCCGGCCATCGCCTGCGGCAATGCCTTCATTCTCAAGCCGTCCGAACGCGACCCGGGCGTGCCGATGCGCATTGCCGAACTGTTCATCGAGGCCGGTCTGCCGGCGGGCATCCTCAATGTCGTCAACGGCGACAAGGAAGTGGTCGACGCCATCCTCGACGATCCCGACATCAAGGCCATCGGTTTCGTAGGCTCGACACCGATCGCCCAGTACATCTATTCGCGCGGCTGCGCGGCCGGCAAGCGCGTGCAGTGCTTCGGCGGCGCCAAGAATCACATGATCATCATGCCGGATGCCGACATGGACCAGACCGTCGACGCGCTGATCGGCGCCGGCTACGGCTCGGCCGGCGAGCGCTGCATGGCGATCTCGGTGGCCGTCCCGGTCGGCAACGACACCGCCAACCGGCTGATGGAAAGACTGGTGCCGCGCGTCGAGAGCCTGAAGGTCGGTCCGTCGACGGATTCTTCCGCCGATTTCGGCCCGCTGGTCACGGCGCAGGCGCTGGAGCGGGTCAAGTCCTATGTCGACACCGGCGTCAAGGAAGGCGCCAAGCTGGTCGTCGACGGCCGCGGCTTTTCCATGCAGGGCTACGAGAACGGCTACTATATGGGCGGCTGCCTGTTCGACAATGTGACCGCCGACATGCGCATCTACAAGGAAGAGATCTTCGGGCCGGTGCTCTCGGTCGTTCGCGCACCGACCTACGAGAACGCCATCAAGCTCGCCAACGAGCACGAGATGGGCAATGGCGTCGCCATCTTCACCCGCGACGGCGACGCGGCGCGCGACTTCGCCTCGCGGGTTCAGGTCGGCATGGTCGGCATCAACGTGCCGATCCCGGTGCCGATCGCCTACTACACCTTCGGCGGCTGGAAGGCGTCCTCCTTCGGCGACCTCAACCAGCACGGGCCGGACGCGTTCCGCTTCTACACCAAGACCAAGACGGTGACGTCGCGCTGGCCGTCCGGTGTGAAGGACGGTGCCGAGTTCGTCATCCCGACGATGAACTGATCCAGATCGCAAACACTGAACGAGGCCTGGGCTCGGACCCGGGCCTTTTCGTTTGAACGTTAATGTGATGGAACCAAGAAGGCAGCAATCTTCTTAGGTTGCAGTCCTGCCGCGAAGGAGACGCTGGCAGATCAACCAACGGCGCTGGTGACGGCTCCGGGGGAAATGTCCGGCGCAAAGGAGGTGTCAGATGACACGTCTCATGGCGACTATAGCTTGCGCTGCGATGGCCCTTTCCGCCGTCCCGGCAATGGCTGCCGAGCAATGCGCGGCTCGCGCCGATATGGTCAAGGCGCTCGGCGAGAAGTTTCATGAAAACCCGAGCGCGGTCGGCGTCGTCAATCCGAATGTGGTGCTTGAAGTCTTCGTTTCCGACAAGGGCACCTGGACCATCCTCGCCAGCGACACAAAAGGTCAAAGCTGCGTGATTTCAGTCGGCGAAGGCTGGGAAAGCGCGATGACGACAGCGGCGCTGCCAGGCATCTGAACGATTTATCACGGGTCTGCGCGCCTCGGCATGGCCGCGCGGCCTGTGGCCCATTCTTTCGGCGACAACCGTAAAACGGATCTGCAGGCGCCCGCTTGGGCGCCTGCTTGCGCTTTTCCATTGCCGATACCATATATCGAGAACATAATGGGAACATCTGGAATCGTTCCCACCAATGGCAGACCGGAACACAGAAAGGAACGACGCGATGATGATGACGTCGGAACCGGCCTGGATCGCTCCGGCAAAATGAGGCAATCAAACCCCTCCTTTGCCGGAACGTGATGGCAAAGGAGGTGCCCTATGGCACGCAAATCGCTGTTGAGATGGGTGAAAACCCTGGTTTTTGCTGGCGCATTGGCGGTGGGTACGAACACCGCAGGCGCGCAATATCAATACTGCGTTGAACATGGCGAGATCGTCGCCCATTTGAGCGAGAAGTTCCAGGAAAGGCAGTTTGCTTTGGGGCTGATCGGTCATGAGGCGGTCATGGAAGTCTTTGTCGCCGAGACCGGAACCTGGACCATCGTCGTCACCGATATCGCTGGCAGAAGCTGCATCGTCGCGGCCGGCGACAATTGGGAAAACGTGATGGCCCTGCCCGGCCAGGGCGCATGACGAAATGGCAGGCTCAGCGCGTAGCAGCCGCCTCGGCATGGCCGCGCAAAAGCGCCATCAGCCGCTTGGCGTCCTTGGCCGCGGCCTCTTCGTCGCCGGCGAGGATCGAACGGATCAGCGCGACATGATGCTCGGCCGATTCGGCCAATCCGGTATCGGCCTTGTAGCGGAACCAGAAGCGACGGCTGTGGGTTTGCAAGGGTGCCGCCAGGCGCGCGGCGAACGGGTTGTCGGCAGCCAGCGCCAGCGCCTCGTCGAGCGCCTTGTCGGCCTGGATGAAGTAGAACACATTTTCCGAAATCACTGCCTTTTGCATGGCAAGGGCAGCGTCATGGAACAGGTCGGCGGCCTCGCGGGTAACGAAGCGGGCGGCCGAGCGGGCAAGCACCACCTCGACGCCACGGCGGGCGTCGAGGACACGCAGCCAGTCGCCGGGGTGGAGCGGCGCGATGGCGATGCCGGCGCGCGGCCGGACCTCGAGCAGCCCCTCCCAGGCCAGCCGCTGGATTGCTTCGCGAACCGGGGTGCGGCCGAGGCCGAGCCTGTCGATCAGCGCCCCCTCGGTGATGAAGCTCGCCGGCGCCAGTTCGAGAGTTACGATCATGTGCTCGAGCCTGCGGTAGGCCTTCGCGGTCGCCGGCTCGGAGCCCGGTCTGTCATATACCAATGCGGCTTCTCCTGATATATTGTTGATATATCATATCAGATTCAATGTTGACAGCCGGCTTCTTAAGAAATATACGACTGATATATCAGATGGAGCGATCGACATGTGGGCCGGAGTCTTCCCCGCCGTTACGACCAAATTCACCGAGGAGGACGGCCTCGACCATGCCGAGATGGAGCGCTGCTTTGCGCTGCAGATGGAGGCCGGCTGTGACGGCATCATCGTCTGCGGGTCGCTCGGCGAAGGCCCGATGCTGTCGCACGACGAGAAGATCGCGGTGCTGAAGAACGCGCAGAAGATCGCCGGCAAGAAACCGGTGCTGTTGACGGTCAACGAGGCCGGTACACGCGAGGCGGCGGCGATCGCGCGCCGCGCCGCCAAGGCGGGCGCCAACGGTTTGATGGTGGTGCCGAGTCCGATCTACCATACCAATGCCGAAGAGACGGTCGCGGCACTCAGCGCCGTCGCCGCGGCCGGCGACCTGCCGGTGATGATCTACTCCAACCGGCTTGCCTACCGCGTCGACGTCACCGTCGACCAGATGGAGGAGTTGGCGAAGGACCAACGCTTCGTCGCCATAAAAGAGTCCTCCGACGACATCCGCCGCTCGACCGAGATCATCAACCGCCTCGGCGACCGCTACGACCTGTTCACCGGCGTAGACAATCTCGCCTTCGAGGCGCTGTCGGTCGGCGCCATCGGCTGGGTGGCGGGCCTGGTCACCGCGTTCCCGCGCGAGACGGTCGCCATCTACCAGCTGATGAGACAGGGCCGTCGCGAGGAGGCGCTGAAGATCTACCGCTGGTTCCGGCCGCTGCTCGACCTCGACGTCTCGACCTATCTGGTGCAGAACATCAAGCTCGCCGAAGTGTTGGCGATCAACACCAACGACCGCGTGCGCATGCCGCGCCAGCCATTGTCGGGCGAGCGGCGCAAGGCAGTCGAAAAGATCGTCAGGGATGCGCTGGCGGTGCGGCCAGAGCTGCCGACATTCTGATCCAGTCGCTTTGAAGGCATTTGCAGATGTGCAGCGCGGCGCATGGCAATGAATGATAATGCTACGCTCGATGTCGCCATCATTGGTGGCGGCATCATCGGCATCTGCGCCGCCGCCTTTCTGGCAGAGGCGGGCCAAAATGTCACGATCTTCGATCGGACGGGGATCTGTGAGGAAACCAGCTCCGGCAATGCCGCTGCCTTTGCCTTCTCCGATGTGCTGCCACTCGCCCACAAGGGCATGATCAAGCAGTTGCCGAAATGGCTCGCCGACCCGCTCGGCCCGCTCAGCATCCCACCCGCGTATCTGCCGAAGCTGCTGCCCTGGCTGGTCCGCTTCTGGCGCGCCGGCCGAAGCGACCGCTATGAAGCCGGCCTTGCCGCGCAGGCCGGGATGATGAAGCTCGCCGAGGCGGAATGGATGGGCTTGCTCGACCGTTCCGGCACACGGCCGATGCTGCATGAGGACGGCTCGCTCGAACTCTACGACAGCGAGGCCGAGTTCAAGGCCTCGCTGACCGGCTGGGCGGCAAGGCAGCGCTTCGGCATCGGCTTCAGCCATGTCGAGGGGAGCGCTCTCACAGCCCTGCAGCCCGGTCTGTCGCCGCGCTTCGTCAAGGGAACGTTCGTGCCGGGGTGGAAAACCGTTGCCGATCCCAAGCTGCTTGGAAAGGCCTTGTGGGCCTATGCCGAGAGGTTGGGCGCCGGGTTCGAAAGGGCCCGGATCGAGCGTGTCAAGGCGGGACAGGACGGCGCGATCTTGACCACGGCCGACGGCACGCGGCGACGGGCGAAGCACGTCGTCATCGCTGCCGGGGCCTGGTCGCATCTGCTGGCGAGACATCTCGGCGACGGAATCCCGCTGGAGACCGAGCGTGGCTACAACACGACGTTGCCGAAGACTGCCTTCGATGTAAGGCGGCAATTGATCTTCTCCGGGCATGGCTTCGTCATCACGCCGCTCGAGACGGGCCTGCGCGTCGGCGGCGCGGTCGAACTCGGCGGCCTTGAGCGGCCGCCCAATTATGCGCGCTCGAAAGCGCTGCTCGAAAAGGCGCAGAAATTCCTGCCGGGACTGGATCCGGCCAATGGACGCGAATGGATGGGGTTCCGGCCGTCGCTGCCGGATTCGCTGCCGGTGATCGGGCGGTCGCAACAAACGCCGTCGGTGGTGTATGGTTTCGGCCACGGTCACCTCGGCCTGACCCAGGCTGCGGCGACCGGGCGCTTGATCCGCGAGCTCGTTCTCGGGCAGAATCCATCGCTCGATCTCGGCCCGTTCAGCCCGCAACGGTTTTGAGTTCGAAGACATTCAGTTGGGAGCCGGCATGGCCAAGAATTCCTTCTTCTGCATAGACGGCCACACCTGCGGCAATCCGGTGCGGCTGGTCGCCGGCGGTGGGCCTTTGCTCAAGGGCTCAACGATGATGGAGCGGCGAGCGCATTTCCTGGCCGAATATGACTGGATCCGCACCGGGCTGATGTTCGAGCCGCGCGGCCATGACGTGATGTCCGGCTCGATCCTCTATCCGCCGACGCGTGAAGATTGCGACATCGCCATCCTGTTCATCGAAACCTCGGGCTGCTTGCCGATGTGCGGCCACGGCACCATCGGCACGGTAACTTTTGCCGTCGAGCATGGGCTGATCAAGCCGAAGACACCGGGCGTGCTCAGGCTGGATACGCCGGCGGGCGTGGTCGTAGCGGAGTACAGCCAAGTCGGCGACTATGTCGAGGAGGTGCGCATCACCAATGTGCCTTCCTTCCTCTATGCCGAGGCACTGACGGTCGAATGCCCCGGGCTCGGCGAGATCAGCGTCGATGTCGCCTATGGCGGCAATTTCTACGCCATCGTCGAACCGCAAAAGACCTATCGCGACATGGCCGACCATTCGGCCGGCGAACTGATCGCCTGGAGCCCGGTGGTGCGGCAGCGGCTCAACGAAAAATATACCTTCGTGCATCCGGAGAATCCCGGCATCAATACGCTGTCGCACATATTGTGGACCGGCGCGCCGACCAACCCGCAAGCCGATGCCCGCAACGCCGTCTTCTACGGCGACAAGGCAATCGACCGGTCGCCCTGCGGCACCGGCACCTCGGCGCGTATGGCGCAGCTTCACGCCAAGGGCAAGCTTGGGGTCGGCGACGACTTCGTCCACGAATCGATCATTGGTTCGCTGTTCAAGGGCAGGGTCGAGGAAGAGGTCACCGTCGCCGGCAAGCCGGCAATCATTCCGTCGATCGGCGGCTGGGCACGAATGACCGGATTGAACACGATCTTCATCTACGACCGCGACCCGTTCGCGCACGGCTTCGTCGTCAAATAGAAAAAACACTGACGCAAGGGAAAGAGAGAGCGCAAGCGGATTGACGTCAACGGCGCAACGATCCCGCTCATCAACTTATTTTGACGGCGATTTCTTCGAAATGGAGCGCATGCTGCGATTGAATCGTCAAAGACATTGCGTTAGGCCAATGGTAGGGTCCGCGATGGTCCAGGGGGCGGACGGGAACAAAACGGGCAATCGAACGGCGTGCGGCGAAAACACGCATAATGATCGAAAAATCACGTTGCAATCCGGGCTCGAAACTTTACGACTAGGGGAAATACGAAAAGGAATGCGTCTGCATGGGCGACATTCCAGGGGAGCCACGACAGCATGCAGTATTTTGTCCAGCAGCTTATCAATGGGCTGACGCTGGGATCGATCTATGGGCTGATCGCGATCGGCTATACGATGGTCTACGGCATCATCGGCATGATCAATTTCGCCCATGGCGACATTTTCATGATCGGCGCTTTCACCGCGCTCATCGTTTTCCTTATCCTCGGTGCGTTGTTCTATTCGCTGCCGATCGTCGTTGCGCTGCTGATCATGATGATCGTCGCAATGCTGCTGACCAGCCTGTATAATTGGACGATCGAGAAGGTGGCCTACCGGCCTTTGCGCGGTTCATTCCGGCTGGCGCCGCTGATCACCGCGATTGGCATGTCGATTGCGCTGTCCAATTTCGTCCAGGTGACCCAAGGGCCGCGCAACAAGCCGGTCCCGCCAATGGTGTCCAAGGTCTACAACATCGAAGGCATCAGCGTCTCGCTGAAGCAGATCATCATCGTCCTGGTCACCATAGTCCTGCTGGCGCTGTTCTGGTACCTGGTCAACAAGACCTCGCTCGGCCGGGCGCAGCGCGCCTGCGAGCAGGACCGCAAGATGGCCGCACTGCTTGGCATCGACGTCGACCGCACCATCTCGATCACCTTCATCATGGGCGCCGCCCTTGCCGCCGTCGCCGGCACGTTGTTCCTGATGTACTACGGTGTGGTGGTGTTTTCCGACGGCTTTACGCCCGGTGTGAAGGCATTTACTGCCGCGGTGCTCGGCGGCATCGGCTCACTGCCCGGCGCCGTGCTCGGCGGGCTGATGATCGGCTTCATCGAGAGCATGTGGTCGGCTTATTTCTCGATCGACTACAAGGATGTCGCGGCGTTCTCGATCCTGGCGATCGTACTGATCTTCCTCCCTTCCGGCATTCTCGGCCGGCCAGAAGTCGAAAAGGTCTGAGATCATGGCGGTTACCGTGTCTCCGGAAAGCACCGTCGTCGCCACCCCGGTCCAGCGCGCCTTTCGCGAAGCGCTCTATGCCGGCGCCATTTCGCTTGGCCTGTTCGTGCTGTTCATCGGCCTGAAGACCGACCAGAACATCTCCAACGAACTGATCCTGGTGCAGCGCTGGGGCTTGCTCGCCGGCGTCGTGATCGCCACCATGGCCGGACGCTTCCTTTACGTCGCCTATGGCCAACCCTTCCTGGCGAACCAGAAGATCGTCGACGTCGCCACCGGCCTGCTGCCGGTCAGCCTGGCTTCGCGATTCTTCCGCTTTCCCGCGTTCATCGTGGCGCTCGCCGTCGCCGTTATTCTGCTCGCACTCAGCGGCTTTCTGACCGAGGCCTTAGGGCCGGAACTTTCCGATTTCGTGCGGTTCGTGCGGGCGCTTGCAATCATCTATGCGCTGGCCTGGCTGATTTATCATTTCCGGGCCTTCATTCATGCTCATTTCTCGGCATTGGGCATAACTGCACTGGCGCTCTACCCGATCGTGGTGGTGTTGGTGCTAGCGCTATATGCCGGGTCGATGGCCGCCGGTTTCCAGGGCTCGCTGAAATATGTCGACAATTACGGCATCCAGATCCTGATCTACGTGATGCTGGCCTGGGGGCTGAATATCGTTATCGGCTTGGCCGGCCTGCTCGATCTCGGCTATGTCGCCTTCTACGCCGTCGGTGCCTACGCCTATGCGCTGCTCGGCACGCATTTTGGCCTCTCCTTCTGGATCCTGCTGCCCGCCGCCGGCCTAATGGCTGCGTTTTGGGGGGTGATGCTAGGCTTCCCGGTGCTGCGCTTGCGCGGTGACTATCTGGCGATCGTGACGCTCGCCTTCGGCGAAATCATAAGGCTGGTGATCATCAACTGGCGCGAGGTGACCAACGGCTCGGCCGGGATTTCCGGCATCCCGAAGGTCTCTTTCTTCGGCCTGATGTCGTTCAACGTCTCCGATCCGAACTACATCTCGAAGGTGCTCGGCATCGCCCAATCGGGTGCCTACTACAAGATATTCCTCTACTATTTGATCCTCGGGCTCTGCCTGCTGACGGCCTTCGTCACCGTGAGGCTCAGGCGGATGCCGGTCGGCCGTGCCTGGGAAGCGCTGCGCGAGGACGAGATCGCCTGCCGTTCGCTCGGCATCAACACCACCACCACCAAGCTCACCGCCTTTGCCACGGGCGCGATGTTCGGCGGCTTCGCCGGCTCGTTCTTTGCCGCGCGGCAAGGCTTCGTCAGCCCGGAATCCTTCGTCTTCCTGGAATCGGCGATCATCCTCGCCATCGTCGTGCTTGGCGGCATGGGCTCGCTGGTCGGCATTGCCGTCGCCGCCATGGTGATGATCGGCGGCACCGAAGTCCTGCGCGAACTGGATTTCCTCAAGACCGGCCTCAGGTGGGGCAACACTACGGTCATACCCGGTTTCGGGTCCGGCTTCACGCCGGAACTGTATCGCATGCTGCTGTTCGGCATGGCGATGGTCATCGTCATGCTGTGGAAGCCGCGCGGCTTCGTCGGCAGCCGCGAGCCGACAGCTTTCCTCAAGGTGCGCAGGGCGGTGTCCGGGTCCTTCACCAAGGAGGGACACGGCTGATGAACGCGAGCCCCTCCATGAACAATGCCATCCTGCAGGTCGAGCATCTGTCGATGAAGTTCGGCGGTCTCGTCGCCATCGGCGACCTTTCCTTCCAGGCCAAGCGCGGCGAGATCACCGCGCTGATCGGTCCCAACGGCGCCGGCAAGACCACCGTGTTCAATTGCATCACCGGTTTCTACAAACCGTCGGAAGGCATGATCACGCTCAACCGGCGCGACGGCTCGACGTTCCTGCTCGAACGCTTGCCCAACCATGAGATCCCGGCGCGCGCCAAGGTGGCGCGCACCTTTCAGAACATCCGCCTGTTCTCGGGCATGACGCTGCTGGAGAACCTTCTCGTCGCCCAGCACAACAAGCTGATGAAGGCCTCCGGTTACACCATTCTCGGCCTGTTCGGCTTTAGCGGCTACAGACAGGCCTCGGCGGAATCGGTTGAACTGGCCGAGCACTGGCTGGAGAAGGCCGATCTTGTCGACCGCGCCGACGATCCGGCCGGCGATCTGCCCTATGGCGCGCAGCGGCGGCTCGAAATCGCTCGCGCCATGTGCACCGGGCCTGAGCTTCTGTGCCTCGACGAGCCGGCCGCTGGTCTCAATCCGAAAGAATCGGCGGGGCTCAATGCGCTGCTGATGGACATCAAGGACAACACCGGCACGTCGATCCTTTTGATCGAGCACGACATGGCGGTGGTGATGCAGATTTCCGATCACGTCGTGGTGCTCGAATACGGGCGCAAAATCTCGGACGGCAACCCGCAATCGGTGCGAACCGACCCGCGCGTCATCGCCGCCTATCTTGGCGTCGACGACGAGGAGGTCGAGACGGTGCTCACCGAAGTCGGCGACGAAGATGTCATCGAGCAATTGGATACGGGCCCGGATGCCGCCCACGGCCCAGGCACATCGTCTTCCTATCTCGCCGGACCGGTTGCCGACACGGTCGGCCACAGCGAGGGCGAGCGCGTCACCGTGTCGAAAGGTGCCTCGAAAGCCGGGCAGTTCGATGCGAGGTCGAGTGCCGCAGCAAGCAAGGCGGCAGCGCAGGCCAAAGCCAAACCGACGGCGAAATCTTCTGCCGCGAAATCCTCTGCAGCAAAGCCGGCCACCAAGGCTCCGGTGAAGCCGAAGACGCCGCGCGTCTCCAATCGGCGCGGAGGGCGCAAGTGATGGCCGGCACAACGCTGCTCGATATCAAGGGCGTTCAGACCTACTACGGCAACATCAGGGCGCTGAACGGTGTCGACGTCACCGTCAGGCAAGGTGAGATCGTAGCGCTGATCGGTGCCAACGGCGCCGGCAAGTCGACGCTGATGATGACCATCTTCGGTGCTCCCCGCGCCCGCGCGGGTACCATCACATTCGCCGGTACCGACATCACCCAACTGCCGACCCACGAGATCGCGCGCATGCGCATCGCCCAGTCGCCGGAAGGGCGCCGCATTTTCCCGCGCATGACGGTGATGGAAAACCTGCAAATGGGCGCCAGCCTCGACAACCTTGAGCATTATGACGAGGACGTCGAGAAGGTGTTCACGCTGTTTCCACGCCTGAAGGAACGCATTGCCCAGCGTGGCGGCACGCTGTCCGGCGGCGAGCAGCAGATGCTGTCGATCGGGCGCGCGCTGATGGCACGGCCGAAGCTGCTTTTGCTCGACGAGCCGTCGCTCGGCCTGGCGCCGCTGATCGTCAAGCAGATATTCGACGCAATCCGCGAGCTGAACCGGACTCAAGGCCTGACCGTGTTCCTGGTCGAGCAGAACGCCTTCGGCGCGCTGAAACTCGCCACGCGCGGCTATGTCATGGTCAACGGCAATGTGACGATGAGCGGCACCGGCAAGGAGTTGCTCGCCAATCCGGAAGTGCGCGCCGCCTATCTCGAAGGCGGCCATCACTGAGTTTCAGGAGGCATCAATCATGCAGGGCATTCTCTATGAGGAACCCTCGATCTGGCAGTTCTTCTTCGTCACCTGCCTGCTCGGCGGCTGGGCGGCGTGGATGACGGGCAAGGCGTGTGCGCAGACGTGGCGCAGCTTCGCCCAGTTGTTCGCCTTCATGCTGGGGCTCGGCATCGGCATAAGGTTCATTCATCACGCGCTGTTCGGCGGAACGATGTTCTCGCTGCATTACTACATCGTCGATACCATTGTGCTGATGATCTTGGGCTTCATCGGCTACCAATACACGCGCACCAACCAGATGGTAACGCAGTATAATTGGCTTTACGAAAGAGCCTCTCTTTTGAGCTGGAAACCAAAAGGTTGACATTTATCATTAACGGCGTTTCAGGGATGAATCGGCGTGACAAGTGCCTGAAAATCGGCAAAGTACTCTTTCTGCGAGCAAGAGTGGGCATCGCATGAAAGCAACATCCACGCCCACTCGGTAAATGGGAGCGTTTCAATGAAAAAGTCACTTTTGTCCGCCGTCGCCCTGACCGCGCTTGTCGCGTTCAGCGGCAACGCGTGGGCTGACATCCTGATCGGCGTTGCCGGTCCGATCACCGGTCCGAACGCAGCGTTCGGCGCCCAGCTTCAGAAGGGTGCCGAACAGGCAGTCGCCGATATCAATGCGGCCGGCGGCGTTCTTGGCCAGCAGCTCAAGCTTGAAGTCGGCGACGACGTCTCCGATCCCAAGCAAGGCATCTCGGTCGCCAACAAGTTCGTCGCCGACGGCGTCAAGTATGTCGATGGCCACTTCAACTCCGGCGTCTCGATCCCGGCGTCGGAAGTCTACGCCGAGAACGGCATCCTTGAGATCACGCCGGCCGCGACCAATCCGAAGTTGACGGAACGTGGCATGTGGAACACCTTCCGCACCTGCGGACGCGACGATCAGCAGGGCAAGGTCGCTGGCGACTATCTCGCCGCGAACTTCAAGGATGCCAAGATCGCTGTCATCCATGACAAGACGCCTTATGGCCAGGGCCTCGCCGACGAAACCAAGAAGGCGCTCGCAGCCAACGGCGTGACTGAGGCCATGTATGAAGGCATCAATGTCGGCGACAAGGATTTCTCGGCCCTCATCGCCAAGATGAAGGACGCGGGCGTCTCGGTCGTATACTATGGCGGCCTGCACACCGAAGCCGGCCTGATCATTCGCCAGCTCGCTGACCAGGGCCTCAAGGCAACCTTCATGTCCGGCGACGGCATCGTGTCGAACGAATTGGCCTCCATCGCCGGCGACGCCGTCGAGGGCACGCTGATGACGTTCGCTCCGGATCCGCGCAAGAATCCGAACGCCAAGGAACTCGTCGAGAAGTTCCGTGCGGCCGGCTTCGAGCCCGAGGCCTATACCCTCTACTCCTACGCGGCGATGGAAATCATCGCGGCGGCCATCACCAAGACCGGTTCAGCCGATGACGCTCAGAAGGTAGCCGAAACCATCAAGTCGGCCGGCCCCTGGAAGACCGCGATCGGCGAGATCGGCTATGATGCGAAAGGCGACATCACCCGTCCGGATTACGTGATGTACACCTGGAAGAAGGGTGACGACGGCAAGTACACCTATGTCGAGAACGCACCCGGCAAATAACCGGACGTTGCTACATGAGAATGCCCGGCGCCTCGCGCCGGGCATTTTTCATGAGAGTTCCTGAAAGCCTGGATCGGAACTGCCCAGGCGTTCTTCGGATCGACACGCAATGTGTCAGCGCGATAGATCAAATTAAATCGGTTTAATCCTCTTTTCGATTTTGTTTGCACTGCAGCATTTTCGCGCTAATCATGTCCGGCAGTTCCCTTCCCCGCGTCCGGAGCCCTGTCCTTGGCAATCTCGAAGATCCTTGTCGCCAACCGCTCCGAAATAGCCATCCGCGTCTTCCGCGCGGCAAACGAGCTCGGCCTCAAAACCGTGGCGATCTGGGCAGAGGAGGACAAATACTCCCTGCATCGCTTTAAGGCCGACGAAAGCTACCAGGTCGGGCGCGGGCCGCATTTGGCCAGGGATATGGGGCCGATCGAAAGCTATCTGTCGATCGAGGAGGTTATCCGCGTCGCCAGGCTGTCGGGCGCCGATGCCATACATCCAGGGTACGGCCTGCTGTCGGAAAGCCCGGAATTCGCCGAAGCCTGCGCCAAGGCCGGCATCATCTTCATCGGGCCAAAGCCGGATACGATGCGCAGGCTGGGCAACAAGGTCGCCGCCCGCAATCTCGCAATCGAAGTCGGTGTGCCGGTAATTCCCGCTACCGATCCCTTGCCGGACGACATGGCGGCGGTAAAGGAACTCGCCAAGACGATCGGCTACCCGGTGATGCTCAAGGCGTCCTGGGGCGGCGGCGGCCGCGGCATGCGCGCCATCCGCTCCGAGGCCGATCTCGCGCGCGAGGTGATGGAAGGCAAGCGTGAGGCGAAGGCGGCTTTCGGCAAGGACGAGGTCTATCTCGAAAAGCTGATCGAGCGTGCGCGCCATGTCGAGGTGCAGGTGCTGGGCGACACACATGGCAACGCCGTGCACCTGTTCGAGCGCGATTGTTCGATCCAGCGCCGCAACCAGAAAGTGGTCGAGCGGGCGCCGGCGCCCTACCTCGAAATGTCACAGCGCGAGGAGCTTTGCGGCTACGCGCTGAGGATCGCGCGCGAGACCAGCTATATCGGCGCCGGCACAGTCGAGTTCCTGCAGGATGCCGATACCGAAAAATTCTATTTCATCGAGGTCAATCCGCGCATTCAGGTCGAGCACACCGTCACCGAACAGGTGACCGGCATCGACATCGTCAAGGCGCAGATCCACATCCTCGACGGCTTTGCCATCGGCACGGCGGATTCGGGCGTGCCGGCGCAGAAGGACATCAGGCTCAACGGCCATGCATTGCAGTGCCGCATCACCACGGAAGATCCCGAGCACAATTTCATCCCCGACTATGGCCGCATCACCGCCTATCGCGGTGCCACCGGCTTCGGTATCCGCCTTGATGGCGGCACCGCCTATTCGGGCGCGGTCATCACCCGTTTCTACGATCCGCTGCTGGAAAAGGTAACGGCTTGGGCGCCGACGCCGGCCGAGACCATCGCCCGCATGAACCGGGCGCTGCGGGAATTCCGCATCCGCGGCGTGGCGACCAACCTCACGTTCCTCGAGGCGATCATCAATCACTCGAGCTTCGCCGACAATTCCTACACCACCAAGTTCATCGACACGACGCCGGAACTGTTCGCCAGTGTGAAGCGGCAGGACCGCGCGACCAAGCTGCTCAACTACCTTGCCGACGTTTCGGTCAATGGTCATCCCGAGACGCGCGGCCGGCCGCAGCCAAAGGCCGATGCGGCGCCACCGGTGGTGCCATATCTCAACGGCAATGTGCCTCAAGGCAGCAAGCAGAAGCTCGACGTGCTCGGGCCGGAGAAATTCGCCGCGTGGATGCGCGAGCAAAGAGAGGTGCTGGTCACCGACACGACAATGCGCGACGGGCATCAGTCGCTGCTCGCCACAAGGGTACGCACCTATGACATCGCCGGCATTGCCGGCACTTATGCGCGCGCGCTGCCACAGCTTTTGTCGCTCGAATGCTGGGGCGGCGCCACATTCGACGTCGCCATGCGCTTTCTCACCGAAGACCCATGGGAGCGGCTGTCGCTGGTGCGCGAGGCAGCACCCAACCTTGTGCTGCAGATGCTCCTGCGCGGTGCCAACGGCGTTGGCTATACCAACTATCCCGACAATGTCGTCCAGCATTTCGTCCGCCAGGCCGCTGCCGGCGGCATCGACCTGTTCCGGGTCTTCGACTGCCTGAACTGGGTCGAGAACATGCGCGTGGCCATGGATGCGGTCGGCGCCGAGGGCAGACTGATCGAAGCGGCGATCTGTTATACCGGCGACATACTCGATCCGGCGCGGGCCAAATACGATCTGAAATACTATGTCGGCCTGGCCAGGGAATTGCAGGCGGCAGGCGCCCATATCATCGCTGTCAAGGACATGGCTGGGCTTCTAAAGCCGAGCGCTGCCCGCGTGCTGTTCAAGGCACTGCGCGAGGCGACGGACCTGCCGATCCACTTCCACACCCACGACACATCCGGCCTGTCGGCGGCAACCGTGCTGGCGGCGGTGGAGAGCGGCGTCGACGCCATCGACGCGGCGATGGATTCGCTGTCCGGCAACACCTCGCAGCCGTGCCTCGGTTCGATCGTGGAGGCGCTGAAGGGCACCGAGCGCGATCCAGGCCTCGACCCGCAGTGGATCAGGAACATCTCGTTCTACTGGGAGGCGGTGCGCAACCAGTATTCAGCCTTCGAAAGCGACCTGAAGGGGCCGGCATCGGAGGTCTATTTGCACGAAATGCCGGGCGGTCAGTTCACCAACCTCAAGGAACAGGCGCGCTCGCTCGGGCTGGAGACACGCTGGCACGAAGTGGCGCAGACCTATCACGACGTCAATCTGATGTTCGGCGACATCGTCAAGGTGACGCCGTCGTCCAAGGTCGTCGGCGACATGGCGCTGATGATGGTGAGCCAGGACCTGACCGTCGCCGACGTCGAGAATCCGGCGAGGGACATCGCCTTCCCGGATTCGGTGGTGTCGATGTTGCGCGGCGATCTCGGCCAGTCGCCGGGCGGCTGGCCAAAGCCATTGCAGAAGAAGGTGCTGAAGGGCGAAAAGCCGATCACGGTGCGGCCGGGTTCGCTGCTCAAACCGGCGGACCTCAAGGCCAGTCGCACGGAGGTCGAGGAAAAGCTCGAGCGCAAGCTCAGTGAGTTCGAGTTCGCGTCGTGGCTGATGTATCCGAAGGTGTTTTCCGATTTTGCCGCCGCGCAGGAGACCTACGGGCCGGTCAGCGTGCTGCCGACGCCGACCTATTTCTACGGCATGAAGCCGGAAGACGAGATTTTCGTCGACATCGAAAAAGGCAAGACGCTGGTGGTGCGCTGCCTTGCCATGGGCGATGTCGACGAAAAGGGCATGGTCACCGTGTTCTTCGAGCTCAACGGGCAGCCGCGCCGGGTGAAGGTGCCGGACCGGGCGCATGGCGCCTCCGCCGCCAAGGCACGGCGCAAGGCGGAGCCGGGCAATGAGGCGCATGTCGGCGCGCCGATGCCTGGCGTCGTCTCGGCGCTTTCGGTGGCTGCCGGCCAGCCGGTGAAGGCGGGTGACGTGCTGCTGTCGATCGAAGCGATGAAGATGGAAACGGCGCTGCATGCCGAACGCGACGGCACCATAGCCGAGGTGCTGGTCAAGGCCGGCGACCAGATCGATGCCAAGGATCTGCTGATCGCGTTCGGGTGAAATAGGCCGGCATCAGACAGCCTTGTCGGCGCCTGGCAGCAACCCTTCATGCCGCATCGATAGCACCTTGACCCGCCGCGCCCGGTCGGGCATCGAACCGCTGCAATTCGCCGCTCGGGTCACCCCGAGTCGCGGTGAGAAAACGACGCGGAGAGAAGACTATGGCCGACGACATCATCGAGACCAGCCAGACTGTTGCCGCCGGCCAGCTGCGCGCCTTCATCGAACGCATCGAGCGGCTCGAGGAAGAGAAAAAGACGATTGCCGACGACATCAAGGAAGTGTTCGCAGAGGCCAAGGGCACCGGCTTCGACACCAAGGCGATGCGGTCGATTATCCGGCTGCGCAAGAAGGACCAGGCCGAGCGGCAGGAAGAGGAATCCATCCTCGATCTGTACAAGGCTGCGCTCGGCATGGTGTAAAGGCCGGCCTCGGCGCCGGAGACGATCGCGGGAGAAGCGGTTCTGACCATGGATTCCAGCCATGAGCGAATTCGATTTTGGCGCCCGCCGCGCCTCTGAATTCCGCCAACGCAGCTTCTGGACGCTGTTCGCGGAACGGCATCCGGATGAAAGGGCTCTGCTGGCGAGGCGCGGACCGTGGTTCTGGCAGCGTGGGCTGCCCGATTTCGCATTGGTCCTTTCCATGTACGTCGCGCCTGCGCAGAATCATGTCGGCGTCTTCTTCGGCCGCAACGAGAAGTTCGGTGCCACGCAAGCCTGGTCGCCGTTGAAGCCGTTCCAGCCGGCCATCGAAGACAGGCTGAAGCTCAGGCCAGAACAAAGTTGCGACGGCCTCGGCATCAATTCGATGTGGCGGGTGAATTGTCTTGCCGAAGACAATTGGCCGGCGATGACCGACTGGCTGGTGACGGAAGCCTCGCGTTTCGAGCGCGCGATTGCCGAAGTTCTGGGTCGGGAATAAAGCAGGGTTTCCAGACGCAATCCTTAGAATCGCTCTGGTGAGCAGAGCGAGGGAGCCGGTCGATCGATGACGATCATGTCGCGCGTTGCCGCCTTCTTCCGCTCACGCTGGTTCGGCGGCGTGCCGCTCGATCGGCTGTTCTGGCGCGACCTGGTCGTTGTCGGCACAGCGATCAACGTCGCGTCGTCGGTGGCGGCACTCATTCTGCTCGGGCTGAAGCTGCCGCTTGCGCTAGTCCTGGCGGTGCATTTCGCGCCGGTGCCCTACAATATCTTCCTGACCTTTGCCGTTTGGCGAACTGCCGGAAAATCGAGTGGCGTCATGGCCTCGCTGATGACGCTTGGCGCCACGTTGTGGCTGATCCTGGTGGTTGTGGCCTGACGATCAGGCGGCCGGATCGAATTTGAGCGCCACGCCGTTGATGCAATAGCGCAGACCGGTCGGCGGCGGGCCGTCGTCGAAGACATGGCCGAGATGGCTGCCGCAGCGGGCGCAATGGCACTCGGTGCGGACCATGCCATAGCTGCGGTCGACGGTGGTCTCGAGCGAACCCGGCACTGGGTCGTTGAAGCTCGGCCAACCGGTGCCGCTCTCGAATTTCAGCTTGGATTCAAACAAGGGCTGGTCGCAGCCGACGCAGGAGAAGGTGCCGGCGCGCTTCTCGTGCAGCAGGGCGCAGCTTCCCGGCCGCTCGGTGCCGTGGTTGCGCATCACCGCATATTGCTCGGGCGTCAGCCGGGCGCGCCATTCGGCATCGGTGCGGGTAACGGGGTAGGTGTGGCTGTCCATTTTTTCCTCTTAGCTTATCTCGCTATTTGGGTTGCCTTCCCAACTTCGCCTGAAATAGGCATTTGTTACGGCGTTTGCCCGTATTTCCTATCCCGTTGCAAAGAATTCCTCAGGCGATGGCCGCGAGATAGCGCGCAACCGATGCTGAAAATGCCGCCTTTGCATCTCCGATGACGTTCTGGTTCCACCATGCGCCGTAGATATGGTCGAACGCGAAAGGCTCCAGCGCGGCCTTGATGCCGTGCACCTTCGTCGCGTTGAGCGGGATATAGTTCGGATAGCTGTACATGAAGCTGACATGACGGCGGGTCGGCGTCACCTGCAGGATGTCGCCGGCCAGGATGGCATTGCCGGCATCGCGCTTCCAGTGCAGCACCTGGCCACCGGCAAAGTGGCCGCCGCAGCGGATGAGCGTCAGCGACGGGTTTATGGCGCGCATCTCGCCCTCCCAACTGATGATTGCCGGATGCGGCCGCATGATCCACTGACGATCATCGGCGTGCAGATAAATCGGCACGCCGCCAAACGCCGCGCTCCATTCGACCATTGCCGAATAATAATGGCAGTGCGAAATGGCGATGGCGGCCAGGCCGCCCCGGCGGTTGATCTCCGCCACCGCCTCGTCGCTGACCATCGAGATGCAGTCCCACAACACATTGCCGTGCGGCGTTTGCGCCAGCAATGCGCGCTGGCCGATAGCGAAGCGCGGCTCGATGCCGAAGGCGAGCACGCCGGCATCATCCTTGATCACGAGCCGATGGCCGGCGGCGAGCTCTTCCGGCGTGGTCCAGGCCTGGCCCTCCCAGCGCACATATTGCCGCTCGTCCTCGCAGATCGGGCAATGTCGCGGCGGCGTCGCTGTCGCCGCGAACTGGACACCGCATTGCAGGCAAAGGAAACAGGTCGACCGTCCTGTTTTGCGTGGATCCATTCAGTGCTTCCTTGAAAGTTGCTTCGTCGCGGCTTCGAGGCCGGCGAGCGTCAGCGGAAACATGCGGCCGCCAAAGATATCGCGGATCATGGCAATCGAATGGGTATAGCCCCAGTTCTTCGCGTCTTCCGGATTGAGCCAAATGGCGTTCGGCCATTGCTGCAGCAGCCTGCCGAGCCAGACGGCACCGGCCTCCTTGTTCCAATGCTCGACCGAGCCGCCGGGTTGGGCGATCTCATAGGGGCTCATCGAGGCGTCGCCGACGACGATCACCTTGTAGTCGGGGCCATATTTATGGAGGAGATCGAAGGTCGGAATCACCTCGGCATGGCGGCGGCGATTGTCCTTCCACACGCCTTCGTAGAGGCAGTTGTGGAAATAGAAATATTCGAGCTGGCGGAACTCGGCGCGGGCGGCCGAAAACAGCTCCTCGACGCTCCTGACATGGTCGTCCATCGAGCCGCCGACATCGAAGAACATCAGCAGCTTCACGGCATTGCGACGTTCGGGTTGTGTCTTAACGTCAAGATAACCGTGCTCGGCGGTGGCGTGGATGGTGCCGGGCAGGTCGAACTCCTCTTCGGCGCCTTCGCGCATCCAGCGGCGCAAGCGCTTCAGCGCGACCTTGATGTTGCGGGTGCCGAGTTCGACGGCATCGTCGAAATTCCTGAACTCGCGCCTGTCCCAGATTTTTACCGCGCGGCGGTTGCGGCTCTCGTGCTGGCCGATGCGCACGCCTTCGGGATTGTAGCCATAGGCGCCGAAGGGCGAGGTGCCGCCGGTGCCGATCCATTTCGAACCACCCTGATGTCGGCCCTTCTGCTCCTCCAGCCGCTTCTTCAGCGTCTCCATCAGCTTTTCGAAGCCGCCCAGCGCCTCGATCAGCTTCTTCTCCTCATCGGTCAGGTGCTTTTCGGCGAGCCTCCGCAGCCATTCCTCCGGGATGTTTGCGACATCGACCGGGTTTTTGCCAGCCTGCGCCTCGACACCTTTGAAGATGTGCGAAAAGACCTGGTCGAAGCGGTCGATGTGGCGCTCGTCCTTCACCAGAGCGGCGCGGGCGAGATAGTAAAAGCCCTCGACATCATAGTCGACCAGCCCGGCTTCCAGCCCCTCCAGCAGCGACAGATATTCGCGGAGCGAGACCGGAACCCGCGCTGCCTTCAGTTCGAGGAAGAAGGGGATGAACATCTCACCGTCTACAGCAGATCGTACTCGATGAAGCCGGTCCTGCGCGCCACGTGGTCGTAGAGCTTGCGTGCGGTGGTGTTGGTCTCGTGGGTCATCCAGTAGACGTTCTTGACACCGATCTTGCCGGCTTCCTGTTTGACCGCTTCGATCAGGGCGGCGCCGACGCCCTTGCCGCGCACATCGGGGTCGGCGAACAGGTCCTGCAGATAACAGTTGTTTATCTGCGACCAGCAGGAGCGGTGGTAGAGATAGTGCGTCAGGCCGACGGCCTTGCCGTCGAGGGTGGCGATGAAACCCTTTGGCTCGAACTCGCCCGCCGTGAACAGCCGCTTCCAGGTGACGGCATAAACCGCTTCCGGCAGCTTGGTTTCGTAAAAGGTGAGATAGGCGGTCCACAGACGCCGCCAATTGGTATGGTCAGATTGCGCCAATGGGCGGACGGTGATCTCGGTCATTTCGTTTCCCTCTGAAGTCGGCAACCTGAAGCTGCCTCCGTGCCCGGCTAGAGGCAACGGTCCAGCACCGGGAAAGCGCTGTCCGGTGACTTCGTGGGCTTCCGGCCGACCGGCCCCTCACCCCTGCGTCTCGCCATGAAGGCCAGGCGCTCGAACAGATGCACGTCCTGTTCGTTCTTCAGCAAGGCGCCGTGCAGTTTCGGCAGCGCGTTCTTCGGGTCGGCGCGCAGGTCCTCGGGCGCGATGTCGTCGGCGACCAGCAGGCGGATCCAGTCGAGTGCCTCGGAGGTCGACGGCTTCTTCTTGAGGCCCGGCACGTCACGGATTTCATAGAATTGCGTGAGTGCGGCGCGCACCAGGTTCTTCTTGATGCCGGGATAGTGCACGTCGACGATTTTGTGCAGCGTCTCGACGTCGGGAAAGCGGATGTAGTGGAAGAAGCAGCGGCGCAGGAAGGCGTCCGGCAGCTCTTTTTCGTTGTTGGAGGTGATGATGACGATCGGCCGGACGGTGGCGCGAATGGTCTCGCCGGTCTCGTAGACGAAGAACTCCATCCGATCCAGTTCCTGCAACAGATCGTTGGGGAACTCGATATCGGCCTTGTCGATCTCGTCGATCAGAAGCACGACTTTCTTGCCGGCAGCAAAGGCGTCCCACAGCTTGCCGCGCTTGATGTAATTGCGGATGTCGTTGAAGCGCTCGTCGCCGAGCTGGCTGTCGCGCAGCCGCGAGACGGCATCATATTCATAGAGGCCCTGCTGCGCCCGCGTGGTCGACTTGACGTGCCATTCGATCAGATCCAGGCCGAGCGCCGCCGCCATCTGGCGGGCAAGTTCGGTCTTGCCGGTACCGGGCTCGCCCTTGACCAGCAACGGCCGCTCCAGCGCGATCGCCGCGTTGACCGCCACCATCAGATCCTTGTCGGCAACATAGGCTGCCGTGCCTTCGAAACGCATTTTTGCTCCCGGGTTCATCGCGCGACCCTAAGGACGCGGCCTTCGCTGTGCAAGGCGCTGCTGGCAAAGCGGGGATCTTGCCGGCGCGACCCTCGTCGAGCGGTTCTGCGTCGATTTAAGACTCGAAACATGCCGTCTCTCTGGCGCTTGGTCTGCCGTCTGCCTATATTGGCGGAGACGGTCTGCGCTTCCCGGCAGGAGAACATTTTCCCCGGGGCCTTAATGATCCCTAGGGAGCTGTCCCTGGGAAGACCCGTGGGTTTTCTCATACGGCGCCCACCTACTTTGTAGGTTCCCGGGATCGCTCTCTCCACCGGTTGTGTGGATCGTCACCTGTCGAAAAGGCCATGTCTGGCGGATCTTGTCGTCGCGCCGCTTTGTGCGGTGCTCTCACGAACGAAAAAGTTCGCCCCGCTCCTCCAAAACGTCGCTCGTAAAACTCCATCCAAATCTGACCTTTTCTAACGTCGGCGCATGACATCCCCAAAAGACCTGAAAAAAAATCTCCGCAACCAAGCCCTCGGGCGCCGCGACGCGCTCGATCCTTTCTGGCGGGTGGAGGCAGCACTCGAAATGGCCGAGACGGCGCGCGACCGGATCACCGTCGCGCCGGGCCAGATCGTCTCAGGCTTCTGGCCGATGCGCTCGGAAGTCGACATCCGGCCGCTGATGTTTGCCTTGCGCGAAAAGGGGGCAAGGCTCTGCCTGCCGGCCATTCTCGACAAAACCATCATCGTCTTTCGCGAACTGGTGCGCGGCGCGCCGATGGTCGACATGGGCTTCGGCACCGTCGGGCCACACGAGGAAGCCGAGGTGCTCGATCCCCAGCTGATGCTGGTGCCGCTTGCCGCCTTCGATGCGCGCGGCCACCGCATCGGCTACGGCGCCGGCTATTACGACCGGGCGATCGCGCGGCTGGCCGACAAGGGGCAGCAGCCGCGGCTGATCGGCATTGCCTTCGACTGCCAGGAGGTGGCCGTGGTGCCTGACGAGCCGCATGACGTGATCATTCCGGAAATACTCACCGAGAGCGGGTTGCGTCGCTTCGCGCCGAAATTGTAGATAAGTTCCTGGACGCATGGTCTTTTCCGAAAGTCATGCAGCTTTTTGCTTCGCTGACCTTCGGTTCGGGATCACGCTTATATGAGACTTCTCTTCCTCGGCGACATGGTCGGCAAGACAGGACGTACGGCGGTGTGGGAACAACTGCCTGGCCTGATCTCGGATTTCAAGCTCGACTTCGTCATCGTCAATGGCGAGAACGCCGCCGGCGGCTTCGGCATCACCGAGGAGATTTTTCGCGAGACGATCTCGGCCGGCGCCGATGTCGTCACCACCGGCAACCATGTCTGGGACCAGCGCGATGCGCTGATTTTCGCGCCGCGCGAGGAGCGCTTCCTGCGTCCGTCCAACTTCCCGAAAGGCACGCCGGGGCGCGGGTCCGGCGTCTACATCGCCAGGAACGGCGCGCGCGTGCTGGTCGCCAACATCATGGGCCGGGTGTTCATGCATCCCGAGCTCGACGATCCGTTCCAGGCCGGCGAGCGCGAACTTGCCGCTTGTCCGCTTGGCGAGCAGGCCGATGCGATCGTCATCGATTTCCATGCCGAGGCGACCTCGGAAAAAATGTGTTTCGCCCACTTCGTCGACGGCCGTGCCAGCCTTGTTGTCGGCACCCACACGCATCAGCCGACCGGCGATCACCAGATCCTCAATGGCGGCACCGGTTATATTTCCGATGCCGGCATGTGCGGCGATTACGATTCCTCGCTCGGCATGGACAAGGAGGAGCCGCTCAACCGGTTCTTGTCCAAGGTGCCGAAAGGCCGCTTCGAGGCGTCGACCGGACCGGCGACATTGTGCGGCGTCGGCGTCGACATTTCCGACCGTAGCGGCCTGACCGAACGGATCGCGCCGTTTCGCCGCGGCCCGCGGCTGGAGGAAACGGCTCCATCCTTCTGGTCGTGACATTGATATGGACGCTTGCAATACCCAATTGCCGGCGAAACTGCTCTAGATCGTAGAGGGGACGACCTCCATGCAGCTAGTCGAATTCCTGGCGCCGCAATTCGCCTTTGTCTCCGACCCGACGGCATGGGTCGCGCTGCTGACGCTGATCGTGCTGGAGGTCGTGCTCGGCATCGACAATCTGATCTTCATCTCGATCCTGACCAACAAATTGCCGGTAGCGCAGCGGCGCCGCGCCCGGCGGCTCGGCATATCCGCCGCGCTGGTGATGCGGCTGATCCTGCTGGCCACCATCTCGATCATCGTCCAACTGACGACGCCGATATTCACCGCCTTCGGCCACGGCTTTTCATGGCGCGACCTGATCCTGATCGCCGGCGGCCTGTTTCTCGTCTGGAAGGCGACCAAGGAAATCCACCACACGGTCGATCTCGATGATCACCAGGACACCATGATGGGCGAGACGCTGCAGCTTTCGCTGGCCGGCGCGATTTTCCAGATATTGCTGCTCGACCTCGTCTTCTCGATCGACTCGATCATCACCGCCGTCGGCATGACCGACGAAATCGCGATCATGTACATCGCGGTGATCGTGGCGGTGAGCGTGATGATGCTGGCGGCCGGGCCGCTGTCCGACTTTATCGCCAGGAACCCCAGCATCGTCATGCTGGCCCTCGGCTTCCTGCTGATGATCGGCATGACGCTGATCGCCGACGGCATGGGTTACCACGTGCCGAAAGGCTACATCTACGCCGCCATGGGCTTTTCGGCACTGGTCGAAGGGCTCAACATGCTGGCGCGGCGGCGGAAGAAGGCAAAAGGCGGCGGGCACTGAGGATGGCCCACCGCGGCTGACCTAATTCCCCGGCACACCCTTCGGATGGCGGTCGCCGATCAGGCCGAGCATCACGCCTTGCTCCAGCCACGCCTTGGCGCCGGCGAGCACCAGCGCAAAACCGCCGGTCGAGCCGATCGCCTGCTTGACCTGCTCATCGGGGCTGCCGACAAAGCCGAAATTGCGGACCTCGACAAAGGTCGTGCCGCCCGGCATCTCGGCGAAAGTCCACACTACGGTGGTCGGCGGATCGCTCCATTGCATGACGATCTTCTTGTTATCGACGATCTCACTGACATTGACCGTCGTCGAGACGCCATACATGCGCCATTCCCAACTGATTTCCTTGCCGCTGTCCAACCTGTCGCTGCCATGGGTGAACCAGAACTTCGTCGTGATCGCCGGATCGACGAAGGCTTCGAATACGTCGGCGACCGGCCTCCTTATCAGCATGCCGGCTTCGGCGGTCGGTGTTTCGCGGATTTCCATTTCGTCCTCCTTTCCACGGCGTCGCCTGTTCACCAGGCATCGGGTTCGCGCACCAGGTGAATGATGTCGGCCGGGTTGGTGATCCAGCCGCCGCGAAAGCCTTCACCCAGTGCCTCGATGGCGTCGCAGCGCACGACACCGGCCTTGGCGAGATGCTCCGCAGCGGCCGGAAAATCATCGGTGAACAGTTCCAGCCAGATCTCGGCCTGGCTCATCATCGGCGCCTCGTCGATCCACAGCCGATTGGGACCGAGTTCGAAGCCGGCGGCCGGCGGCTTGGCCGTGAATGGCTTCAGGCCGATGACGTCGCGATAGAAGGCGATCGTCGCCTGGTATTGATGCGGCGGGACCTTCATCGCGATGTTGATGCCGCCGGTGATCTTCGCGGTCATTCTTACTCCATTTGCTCTCAGATGTTGTTCTCGTTAGCCGGCTCGCCCTTCATCTCGCTGCGGTAATAGCCGTCGCGCAGATTGATGCCGTATTCGACATAGGCCTTCATGCAGGCCAGCATCTGCGACCAGCCCTCGCAATTGAGGTAGGACTTCTTCAGGCCGACCGCGTCCTCGTGCCAGCCGGTTTCGGCGATGGTGACAAAGGTGCCGCCATCGTCGAGCGGTTCGAAATTCATTTCGATGCGGGTCTTGTAGGTCGGCTTGCCGTCGGCGTCGGTGGCATCCCAGCGCAGCACGATGCGGCTGTCTTTCTTCACCTCGTCGACCTCGACCGGAACCTTGCCCCACCAGATGACGGTGGCGCCCGCCTCCAGCAGTGCGCTGGCGCCGCCGATCGTGGTGAAGTAGCCGCTGAGTTTCTTCGGATTGACGACCGCATCGAAGACTTCGGCGACGGGTTTGCCGATGCGGCCAGAAACCCTGAATCCAAGAGACATATCCACAGCTCCTTCCTTGAATGGCTCAAGGATATGTTATAGAAATATAACATGTCAAGCCAATCGCGAGACGACAATGTTTTCAAGGCGCTGGCGCATCCGCGCCGGCGCGCGTTGCTGGACCGGCTGAAGGATGCGCCGCAGACCACCGGCATGTTGTGCGATGCCTTCCCCGACATGGACCGCTGCACGGTCATGCTGCACCTGAAGGTGCTGGAGGAGGCCGACCTGGTCGTGGCGCGGCGCGAGGGGCGCGAACGCTGGAACCATCTCAACGCGCTGCCGATCAAGCACATCCACGACCGCTGGATCAGTCAATATGCCACGCACGCGATCAGCATCCTCGACCGGCTGAAATCCGATCTTGAGGGATGAAAGGTTTGCCGAAGCCTGCCGATTTTCGGATCTTGAAACCCTTGCGTACCGGCAGCAATGGCGCGGCTGGACGAATTGAGCCGATTTATCTATAAGCCGGCCATTCCGACAGCGAGCGCCGTCCGTCCGTCAGGGACGCAGCAGGACGTTCTGAAATTTTGAATTCGAGCATTTTGCAAGATGCCGGGTGGTTCACCAGGCGGCAGATGCTCTAGCCGAGAAGATGATAGGGGTGCCATGGCTGGCCATTCACAGTTCAAGAACATCATGCACCGCAAGGGCCGCCAGGATGCGGTGCGGTCGAAGATGTTTTCCAAGCTGGCGCGCGAAATCACCGTCGCCGCCAAGAGCGGCACGCCCGATCCATCGATGAACCCGCGCCTGCGCCTTGCGGTGCAGAACGCCAAGGCGGTGTCGATGCCGAAGGACAATATCCAGCGCGCCATCAACAAGGCGTCGATGGGCGATGCCGAGACCTACGAAGCCGTGCGCTACGAGGGTTACGGGCCAGGCGGCGTCGCGCTGATCGTCGAGGCGCTGACCGACAACCGCAACCGCTCGGCGTCGAATGTGCGCGCTGCCTTCACCAAGGCGGGCGGGGCGATGGGCGAGACCGGCTCGGTATCGTTCATGTGGGACCGCGTCGGCGAGATCTACTATCCGGCATCGGCCGGCAGCGCCGAGAAGGTGATGGACGCGGCGATCGAAGCCGGTGCCGACGACGTCCAGTCGGACGAGGAAGGCCACACGATCTACTGCGCTTTCGAGAATCTTGGCGAAGTGTCGAAGGCGCTGGAAGGCGCGCTCGGCGAGGCTGAATCGGTGAAGCCGATCTGGAAGCCGCAGACCAATATCGCGGTCGACGAGGAGCGGGCACAATCGCTGATGAAGCTGGTTGCGACGCTCGAGGACGACGACGACGTGCAAAGCGTCTACGCCAATTTCGAGGTCGACGAGGAGACCTTGGCAAAGCTCAGCGCGGCGTAAGTTCAGAACGCCGCGCACCGATCACGTATCTTTCTTCTAGAGCTGTCAGTTACTGATGGGGGACGGATGACTGACACTGACGAGGCTCGTTTTGCTGACGCGATGTCCTGGCCTCGCCGGGGTGACATATGGCGCCGGCTGTTCGCTTCGATCATCGACTATCTTATCGTCCTGATACCTCTTTACGCACTGGTAGCGGGTTTGTTTCTGCTGACTGACGGCGGAGTCAAAGGCAGCTTTTGGTTGAACTGGAGAATATGTCAGGCGGCTTCGTTAAACGGAGCAAGTGATCCATCACTTGCCCGTTACGATTGGCAGGTATGCAGAACGTCGCTGTTCGGTTTGACGGTCGCCGAATGGGCCCTGGGAACGGCTTCGGGCTCACAGTCTGAAGGAAATCCCTCCGTCTCATTTGATTTGGATTCGCAGGGCAATTTCCGACCGGCAGCATTGGATTTGGGTTTCCTCGAACTGGTCGTTCTCGCGTCTTATCTCCTTGTCATGGAGTTGACCTCTGGCCAGCCAATCGGCAAGCGGTTCGCGGCGCTCATAGTGCATGACCAGGATGACAAAAATAGAATCGGACTACCCGTACGAAAGGCTGTTCGGCGGCAGGGAATGAAATTTCTCGGCGCTTTGCCTATAATGGCCACAGGAGGGTGGTACGCTTTTCAGGCTTGGGGCAGCGCTCCTGGGGTCGCGCAGGACTTCTCCCAGCTGGAGATTGTCGGTGCATACGCTGCGTTGGTCTTAGTTATGGTCTGGCCGATCTGGATCGCAATATCCATAGCTCTTGGCAACGACCCGATACACGATCGATTTGCCGTAACCACAGTCCGCGCAGATGAGACCGAGACATGAGCGAACAGGCGCCCACCGTCCGCATCACCTATTGCACCCAGTGCCAGTGGCTGCTCCGGGCCGGCTGGATGGCGCAGGAACTGCTGTCCACCTTCGGCACCGATCTCGGCGAGGTGACGCTGGTGCCCGGCACCGGCGGCATCTTCACCATTTCCTGCAATGACACGCTGGTCTGGGACCGCAAGCGTGATGGCGGTTTTCCCGACGCCGCAAAGCTCAAGCAACTGGTTCGCGATGTCATCGATCCGGATCGCGATCTCGGCCATGCCGACCGCAAGGGCGATAAGTCAAAAGATCCTGCCTGAAGGCCTTTTACGCTTCCGTCCTGCATTCACCGCCACGCGAAGATGAAGCAGCCCAGCGCCACGATGGCGGTGATGGTGCGGACATGGTTCCACATCACCCAGTCCCTGAGATAGGTGGCCCACACGGCGGCGCCGTTGGCGCTTGCCGGATCGACCGCAGCCAGGGCGTTGTTGAGCGGCACGTTGAACACCATCGTCACGATCGGAGTGCCGACGACATAGATCAGGGCGCCGGCGAGAAGCCAGAACGAACCCGGTTGGCTCCAGCCGATAAGAGCGCCGGCGGCGAGGACAAGACAGACCAGCCCGGTGCCGAAAAGTGCGGTCATGAATGCCGGCGTAATCACGGTGATGTTGATCGAATTCATGGCGGCGATGCCGCCTCCGGCAGGCAAGCGGGCGAGCGCCGGCATGATAAAGTTGGAGAAGGCGAAGAAAACGCCGCCGACAACGCCTGAGCCAATGGCAGCGACGAAGGTGAGGGTGGGAAGCAGTTTCATGATCATGTCAGTTGCTCCAGATGCCGGTTGAGGCGGTTTCGGTTGCGTAGGCGGAAAAGTCCTTTGGGGCGCGGCCGAGCACGCGCTCGACGCCGTCGGTCAGCGACTCGTTGCGGCCGTCGAGGACTTCGGTGAACAGCTCGTTGAGCAGCCACGCGAACTCGGCCGGCAACTCATGCTCGGCGATGGCGGCGGTGAACTCGGCGTTTGAAATCCGCTTGAAACGAATGTCGCGGCCGGCGGCCCTGCCGATCTCGGCGACCGCGTCGGCGAAGCTCAGCAGCCGCGGCCCGGCCAACTCGTAGAGCTGGCCGATATGGCCCTGCCGGGTTAGTACGGCAAAGGCGGCCTCCGCGATATCGTCGGCATCGACGAATGGCTCACCGACATTGCCGACCGGCAACGCCACCTCGCCCTCCACCAAAGATTCGACGAGGAAGCCTTCACTGAAGTTCTGGGAAAACCAGGCGCAGCGCAGGATCGTCCAATCGGCGCATGTGGCTTTCAGCATCTCTTCGGCACGTTGCGCTTCCGTTTCGCCGCGCCCCGACAGCAGCACCAGCCGGCGCACACCACACTCCACAGCAAGACGAGAGAAGGCGCCGACCGCGTCGGCCGCGCCGGGCACCGCAAGATCAGGATAGTAGCTGATGTAGACGGCGCCGACACCATCAAGCGCGGGTTCCCAAGTGGCTTTGTTTTCCCAGTCGAAGGGTGGCGTGCCCGAGCGCGAGCCTATCCGTACCGGCAGGCCCCGCGCCGTCAGCCGCTCGGCGAGGCGACGGCCGGTCTTGCCGGTGCCGCCGAGGATCAAAGTTGGTTTCGTTATAGTAGGGTTCATGTCGATTTTCCTCAGTTTGAAAATGTGAGTAATCCTCACATTTGCAAAACGTGATAAACCCTCGTATTTTGCGAGTCAAGCCAATTTGTTGATTGTTCGTCTGGAGACAGTGATGGAAGGCTCTGCCGTATCGGATTCACAGGACGGCCAGATCGCATCGCCGCGCCGGGCGCCGAGCCAGCAGCGCAGCCGTGAGCGGGTCGAGCGCATGCTGGCTGCCGCCTCGGTGCTGATCGCCGAACAAGGCAGCGACGCCATGCGCATGGGCGAGGTGGCCGAGAGGGCCGGCGTGTCGATCGGCTCGCTCTACCAGTTCTTCCCCGACAAGAGGGCGATCATCTGGGCGCTGGCCGAACGCTACACCGCCGAAAGCCAGGCCTGCATTGCGGCAGCGCTAGCCGAGGTCAATGACGCCGAAGGCCTGCGCCGGGCATTTTCGGAACTGGTGGATATCTACTACGGAATGTTCCTGGCTGAGCCGGTGATGCGCGACATCTGGTCGGGCACGCAGGCCGACAAGGCGTTGCGCGAACTTGAGCTCGCCGACAGCCGGGCCAAGGCCGAATTCCTCACTGCGGTGCTGAAGCGGCTGCGGCCATCCGCCGATCCAGAAGCGCTCGAAACGACGGCGTTTCTCATCTGGCAGATGGGCGAGGCCACAATGCGGCTGGCGATCTCGGTCGGGCGGAAAGAGGGCGACAGGCTGGTTGCAGCCTACAAGCGGATGGCCCTGCGCGAGTTGCTCGGCGAGTAGGGCCGTATTTTCGCAACAAAAAACCCGCCACGAAGGCGGGTTTCTCGATCTGCGAAACGCCAATGCGGCTTAGAGGCCGAAGCCTTCGAAACGCTTCTTGAACTTCGACAGGCGGCCACCGCGGTCGAGCAGGGTCTGCTGGCCGCCAGTCCAGGCCGGATGAGTGGTCGGGTCGATGTCGAGGTTCATCGTATCGCCTTCCTTGCCCCAGGTCGAACGAGTCATGTATTCGGTGCCGTCGGTCATGACGACCTTGATGGTGTGGTAGTCGGGATGAATATCGGTCTTCATGGGTCTGTTCCTGGCTTGCCGGGTGCTGCCGACGGGCTAAAGCCTGCGTCGATGCGCCCCTTTTTAAAACTCGAAGCCGCAGCTATTGAGGAGCCACGGCTTCTAAAACGGTCGGCGAGCCTATACATCAGCCGGAATTGAATCACAAGGCCGCGGCAAGCGCATATTGATGGCGCAAGCCTCAAAGGGCCAAAGGAAACGGTCATGGCGAACATCAGCGGCGATGCAGACGAGCGCAGGCGCTCGCTGAAGCCGCTGCAGCGCCTGTTTCCCTACATCACCCATTACCGCAAAATGGTCATCGGCGCGATCGTCTCACTGGCCGTCGCGGCGGCGACGACGCTGGCGCTGCCGCTGGCCGTGCGGCGGATGATCGACCACGGTTTTTCCGCTTCCGATTCCAGCTTCATTGCCGAATATTTCGCCATGCTGGTGGTGATGGCCGCCGTTCTGGCGGCGGCATCGGCCAGCCGCTACTATTTCGTCATCACGCTCGGCGAGCGCGTCGTTGCCGATATCCGCCGCGATGTCTTTGCCCACGTCACAACACTGTCGCCATCCTTTTTCGACACGGCCCAGTCGGGCGAGATCGTCTCGCGGCTCGCCGCCGACACGACACAGGTCAAATCGGCCGTCGGTGCCACCGCCTCGGTGGCTTTGCGCAACGTCATCCTCGGCCTGGGCGCCGTGGCGATGATGGTCTTCACCAGCCCAAAACTGTCCGGCCTGGTCATCGCGGCCATTCCGCTAATCGTGCTGCCGCTGGTCGCCTTCGGCCGCTCGGTGCGGCGCAAGTCACGGCTGGCGCAGGATACTCTGGCCAATGCCACCGCCTACGCCAGCGAGCAGATCGGCGCGGTGCGCACCCTGCAGGCCTTCACCAACGAGAAGCTTGTAACCGGGTATTTTTCATCCGCAGTGGAAGCAGCGTTCGAAGCGGCGCGGGCCTCGATCTTTGCCCGCTCCTTTCTCACCTTCTTCGCCATCTTCATGATCTTTTCCTCGGTCGTGGCGGTGCTGTGGTTCGGTTCGCGCGACGTGCTCGACGGCACGCTGTCGCCGGGCACGCTCGGTCAATTCCTGCTCTATTCGGTGTTCGCCGCCGGCGCGCTCGGCGCCCTGTCGGAGGTCTGGGGCGAACTGTCCCAGGCAGCGGGCGCTGCCGAACGGCTGACCGAGATCTTGGCCGAGAAACCGGCGATCCAGGCGCCCGCCGATCCGAAGCCGCTGCCGGCAAAGGCGAGAGGCGCGATCAGCTTCGACGATGTCTCCTTCTCCTATCCGGCCCGGCCCGACCGCGCCGCCGTCCATGGCCTGAGCTTTCAGGTCAAACCCGGCGAGACGGTGGCGATCGTCGGGCCCTCGGGCGCCGGCAAGAGCACGGTGTTTTCGCTGCTTCTGCGCTTCTACGATCCGGAGGCCGGCAGGATCATCATCGACGGGGTCGATCTGCGCGAGGCCGATCCGGCGGCGATCCGCGCGCGCATCGCCATCGTGCCGCAGGACGTGACCATCTTTGCCGCAAGCGCGCGCGACAATATCGGCTTTGGCCGGCCTGGCGCCAGCCAGGCCGAGATCGAGGCGGCGGCGAAGGACGCGCTTGCCGACGAGTTCATCCTGAAACTCGAAAAGGGCTATGACAGCCAGGTCGGCGAGCGCGGCGTGACGCTGTCGGGCGGCCAGCGCCAGCGCGTGGCGATCGCCCGCGCCATTTTGCGCGATGCGCCCATCCTGCTGCTCGACGAGGCGACCTCGGCGCTAGATGCCGAAAGCGAGACGCTGGTGCAGACGGCGCTGGACCGGCTGATGAAGGGCCGCACCACGATCGTCATCGCCCATCGGCTGGCAACCGTGCTGAAGGCCGATCGCATCCTGGTCATGGATGGCGGCCGCATCGTCGAGGAAGGCACGCATCAGAGCCTGGTCGCCAAGGGCGGCATCTATGCGCGGCTGGCCAAGCTGCAGTTCGATACCGGGGCGAATGCTTTCAGGGGCGCGGCCGAGTAGCATCGCTCCATCCCGATGAAATCGGGATGAGGCTCCATCTTCTTGTTTGACCATGATCTTTTCCGAAAACCGGCGTCCACTTTTCGGGATCATGGTGCCCAGCGGCGGCCGAGATTCTTCAGCTACCGAAAGCTCGGCGTTTGCCGCGTCGATAGGCGATGAACAGGGGAACACCGACAAGCAACGACAACAAAAGCATGCTGGCGACGGTCTGTCGCTGCTCCTTTGCCGGATCGCTGAGCTGCACATCGGCAGGCGGCTCTTCATAGGTAAAATCGTACTGCCAGCGAACCTGGTCTGCGAGGTCATCGACGGTTTTCAGATAATCGGCAATCGCCTTGGCCGGTACTTCAGTCGCCAGCGTCTGAAAGTTCCATTCAACTTGCAATTCGGTGGGCGTGTTGGACCAGGATGCCTTGAGAGACAGATAGGGCGTCACGACGTTTTTCATCGACTCGCCGGAAAACCTCGCCTTGAGGTTGCGCACGGTCACCTTGTGGCGGCGGTAGAACTGGGGACCGAGGGAGACGGGCCCGGTTCGGTCGACGATTGTCGGGGTTGGAAGAGAGTTGTTGCCGAGATCGGCCGCGCGGATCGGGAAATTCTTTGCCAGATCGTTGGCCGCCAGCGCCTCCGCCGGCAAGCGATAACTTTCCTTCACGCTCACTATGTTGCCGTCGCGGCGATCCACGATTTCCGGCTTGGCGATGGTTTGGATGCCCGGATATTGCTTGTTGTAGTATTTCAGGTAGGCGTCCGACACCTCGCTCAGCGACCTGCTGGCGAAATTGCCGCGCATCCAATCGGCATCGGCGTCCTCATATGTCGAGAAGACCGTCAGCACGAGGGGATCGCCCGGTTTCCGCGGAAAGTCGAATTCCTCGGCGATCTGGATCGATGGGCTGGTAAGCACAGGGCTCGGCATCTTCTCCAACCCGCCGGTGCTGGAAAGCGGCAGCGCGAAGCCGTAGTCGGGCTGTGCGAGATTGTGCGCCCTGCCGCCCTGAAGATAGTTCGTGGCGTCCAGCCAATATGTCTTTGCTCCGATCCTTGCCTTGACGATGGCATGGTCGAAATCGCGGAGCGCCGGCAGATGCTGGTCCAGGGCCCGTCCCTCGTCGAGATCGGCCAAGGCGACCTCGGCAGCAATGCCAAGCCGCACAAGCGACGAAACCAGCAGCAGGGCCTTGTCCTTGCAGTCACCAAACCCGCTCAGGATGACTGTCGCGGGATCACGCGGAACGTAGGAACCGGCACCCATCGACAGGCTTACATAGCGGATCTGGTCCTGCACCAACCGCATTGCCTCGACCATCCGGTCTTCGGGCACCGGATGCCGCAGAGCGATGTCGTCGAGCTTTGCGGCAAAAGCCGAGGGAAAAACGGTCGCTGGCTTGTAATAGGGCGCAACGGCATCGACCACACTTTGCCAATTCGCGGCAGACGCGACATCGATGGAGCCCCAGCCTGGATAGGTCACGGGCAGGTTGTCCTCGACATTGACCGGTTTCGGGTTTGAGATTTCCCACAGATAGGTGATGTCCGGCCCAGTCGGGGAGATTGAGGGCTTAAGTCGGGTTCCCCTTGTCTTGATCTGGAGCGGCTGGCCCGAGGGCCAAATAATGCTTGTGCGGATAAGCGCTACCGGCTCTTCCCATTCGGTGGAGAAATTCTTGAAGAAAAGGTCCTTGCCGATCAGCGGTGTTATCTCGTAGGTCGACCCGTAGTCGACGATGTCGCCGGTGCGCACATCATCGATGTTGACATGTGCTGTCAGCCAGCCGTCGAAGACACCCTTCTCGGCGTCTCTTTCCCTGCGGAAGATGTCGAATCCGACGCCTTCCAGCCGGTCCAGAACGGCACCATCGCGGATGATGTGAAGATGGTTGAGCGTGACCTTGTGCCGGGACGGATCGAACTGCAGATCGATACTCGCGCCACGATCCAGGCCGGGACGGTCGACGATCTTATAGACGGTGCGCGAGTACTCGACATAGCCGCCGGCGCGATGCTTGATCTGGTCGTCCGAGAGCAGCCATGAAACGCCATTCTTGATTTGATCCGATCGGGTGGGATCGGCAACCGGAATATCAAGCTGCTTTACCCAGCTTTCTGCCGGACCCTTGAGAACCATGTCGTCGGACATGGCCGGAGAACTCAGGCCGATCAATAAGATCAAAAATACCAAGCGGGGCCAGAAAGACTTCATCCTATGAAAACTGTAACAGACAGACATCTACGCTCGCCCAACTTGGAAGAACTCCTTTTTCAGAGGCTTTCCCACCAAAGTAAAGGCCAGTTTCGCGGATTTCTGCAGTCACCGCGGCAAGAACCTGGAATAGACGAAGCGGCTCAGTTCCCGTACCGCTTCTTCAGGTGATCGGTGAAATGCACGGAATCGAGCTTTTCGCCGGTAGCGCGTTCGAGCAGTTCCGGTGTCGACCAGCGCGAGCCTTGCGACCAGATCCTTTTGCGGCGCCAGTCGTTGATCGCGGCGAAATCTCCCTTGGCGAGGTCTTCGTCGGCTGAAGGATGATCCCTGGTCAGCGCCGCCCATTGCTGCGCCGCCATCATGGCGCCCAGCGTGTAGGAGGGGAAATAGCCGAAGGCGGCACCCGGCCAGTGGACGTCCTGCATCGGACCGTCAGCCGGATTGTCTGATGTCGACAGGCCGAGATAATCGCGCATCTTGGCATCCCAGGCTTCGGGCAGGTCGGCTGCTTCCAGCCGTCCCGAGACAAGCTCCTGCTCCAGCTCGTAGCGCAGGATGACGTGCAGCGGATAGGTGACCTCGTCGGCATCGACGCGGATCAGGCCGCGCTCGACCCGGTGTACATGCGGCAGGATGTCGTCGATCGTCCAGCTCTCGCCGAGGTGTCTTTCGACCACCGGCAGCGCCCAGCGCCAGAATTCTGGATTGCGGCCGATCTGCTTTTCGACGAACAGGCTCTGGCTTTCATGCACCGCCATGCCGCGCGCTCTGCCGAGCGGCCAGTGCGCCCACGCCTTCGGCAGGTTCTGCTCGTACAGCGCATGGCCGGTCTCGTGCAGCACGCCCATCAGCGCCGACAGGAAATCCGAGGTCTTGTAGCGGGTGGTGATGCGCACGTCGCTCGGCACGCCGCCGCAGAAGGGATGGTGCGAAACCGACAGCGAGCCGTGGGTGAGGTCGAAGCCGACTGCCGCCATCATGGCGAGGCCGAGCTCGCGCTGCTTGTCCAAGGAGTAGCTGCCGGAAAGCGGCTTCAGCGGATGTTTCGCCAGCCGCTCTTCCTGCACGGCCAGTGCCTCCGGCACGAAGCCTTTCAGGAAGGTCTTCAACTCGGCAAACACAGGCGTGATGTCGGCGGCGCGATTGCCCGGGTCATATTGCTCCATCAGCGCGTCGTAAGGCTCGAGCCCGAGCACCTCGGCGCGAAGGGCCGCCTCCTCGCGGACCAGCGCCACGACGCCTTCGAGCGCCGGTAGGAAACCCGCCCAGTCGTTCTTGGCGCGCAGGTCGCGCCAGAGCTGCTCGGAGCGCATGCGCGCGGTCGTCTGGCGCTCGACGAACTCGACCGGCAGGCAGGTCAGGTTGGTGTATTGCCGGCGGAATTCCCTGACCGCGGCCTGCTGCTCTTCGTTCAGCGCCTCCTGCTCGGCCGCCGCGATCCAGTCGGCAATCTCCGGCGCAGTCGCCCGGGCATGGTGCATGCCGGCAAGCGCCGACATTGCCTCTGCGCGCTTCTCGCCGCCGCCGACCGCCATATGGGTCGCCTCGTCGGCGCCGAGGATGGCGAGGGCGTGTTCCAGCGCTTCGAGCTTGTGGCCGAGGTCGTCGAGTTTTTGAAAGGACATTGTGGGTTCCGCTGATTTGACGGCGGGAAAAGATACCAATGCAAAACTGTTGGCAACCCCGAAGCCGTCCGCGATCGACGCATCGACTGCCAGCTGCAACGGCCGAAAAGCATCTTGTGGAAGCGGCGGCGTGCGTGATCAATGTCGTCTGGCGGCGGCAGACCGCGATGCGGAGACGAAACATGATCGCCAATGTGCTGGTCGGGCTGGTGGCCGTGATCCACCTCTGCATCGTCTATCTGGAGATGGTGCTGTGGGACACGCCGCGCGGCCAAATGGTATTCAGGCTGACGCCGGAATTCGCCAGTGCCTCGAAAGTACTTGCTGCCAATCAGGGGCTTTACAACGGCTTTCTCGCAGCCGGGCTGATCTGGGGGCTTTACTTCGGCGAAGCCGGTTTCCAGTTCAAAGTCTTCTTCCTGCTCTGCGTCGCCATCGCCGGCCTTTACGGCGCAGCGACGGCGGGCCGTAAAATCCTGTTCATCCAGACAGTGCCGGCAGTGCTGGCGCTGATTGCGCTGGCGTTGGGCTAGCGCATGATCCCTTAACCGAAAGCTGGAAAAGGATCATGCGCAAAATCAATTGCCACAGCGCCGGGCGCTGCGGCCGATTTCAGCCGCCTGGATAAGTTGGGCCATAGCCGTTGGGATAGTATCCGCCATCGGCGCCGTTGCCGATGAGGAAGGCACTGCCGGTGTCAGCGCGCAGCTTTTGGCTGACATCGTCGAGCTGCGCCAACAACTGCTGATATTGCGTGCTCGGCATCGTTCCATCGCGTGCGGCCCTCTGGGCGGCCCGATCGAGTTGAGCGACCTGCGTGCGCAAGTCACGTGCCTCGCCCGGCTCGAGCTTGTTCGCCCGGATGGCGCCCTGGATACCCGTCTCCACACTCTGGATCTGATTGATCAAGGCCGTCGCACGCGGGCCGGCGTGAGCGCCAGCAAACGGAACGGCGAGGAGAAGTGTGGCGAGCGTAGCAGTCCTGAGATTCGTGGGAGCGAAGAAGCGCATGGTTGCGTCTCCTTTACTGGGGAAGGCGGTGGTTGGGAGGGTCTTGCCTTCCGGCCGCGGGCCGTCAGGTTCCGTTGCGTCGCGATGAGCGGTTCCACCGCCGGCGGTTCTCGGCCCATGACCAAGGCTAAAAGGCCACGGCGGCAAAGTGTAATTAAAAAAAGGTAATTTTTTCAGCTCTTGCCGCTGCCGCACCAGTGCCCTAAATGCCGCCGACTTGAGCCGGCTCGACCTGGAGCCGGCTCGACCTGGCGCATGATACAAGCCAAAGGCTTGCAGATCACCGCTCGGTCAGCTTCAACTCGATGCGGCGGTTCTTGTTGCGCGCCTCTTCGGTATCGGCGGGGTCAAGCGGCTGGAATTCGCCGAAGCCGGCCGCGACCAGCCGGTTGGCCGGCACACCGTTCTCGATCAGGAACTTGACCACCGATGTCGAGCGCGCCGTCGACAATTCCCAATTGTCGCGGTAGCGGCCGGTACCGGAGAGCGGCTTGTTGTCGGTGTGGCCGTCGACGCGCAGCACCCAGTTGATCTCCGGCGGGATTTCCTTTTGCAATTCGATGATGGCATCGGCGAGCTTCTTCATCTCGACCTTGCCGGCATCGTTGATCACCTCGGAGCCGGTCGGGAAAAGCACTTCCGACTGGAAGACGAAGCGGTCGCCGACGATACGGATGTTCTCGCGGTCGGCGAGAATTTCACGCAAGCGGCCGAAGAAATCGGAGCGGTAGCGGTTTAGCTCCTGCACGCGTTGCGCCAGTGCGACGTTGAGGCGGCGGCCGAGATCGGCGATCTTGGTGTTGGATTCGCGGTCGCGCGTTTCGGACACGTCGAGCGCTTGTTCGAGCGCTGCGATCTGCCTGCGCAGCGCCGAAATCTGCTGGTTGAGGATCTCGACCTGGCTCAGCGCCTGCTGGCTGATCTGGCGCTGGCTGTCGAGCTCGCCGGAAAGTGCCGTCGCGCGCTGGTTGGCGGCATCGCCGGCACCGGCGCCTTGCGCCAGCAATTGCTCGAGCCGGCTCTTTTCCGCCTCCGACGCGGACAGCGACGCCTGCAAATTGGCAAGGGTGTCCTCCTTGTCCTGCGTCGTCGAGCGCTCCAGCGCCAGAAGCTGGGTCAACTCGTTGATCTGCGAGTTGAGGCGGTTGAGCACCGTGTCCTTGCCGGAGATCTCGCGGCCGAGCAGGAACTGCGCCAGCACGAAAACCGTGAGCAGGAACATGATCGCCAACAGCAGCGTCGACAGCGCATCGACGAAGCCCGGCCAGTAATCGATGCGGCGGTCGGAGCGCCGGCCTCGTGCCAACGCCACGTCAATGCACTCCAGGCTTCTTCAAGGCGTCGGCGATCTTCTCCAGGGTGTTGCGCATCGCCTTCTGCTCGTCGGACTGGGCCTCGACCCAGTCGCGCATGATCTGCTGCTCCGAGCGCATGTTCTTGACCAGGCCGGAAATGCCGTCGGCGAGATTGGCCATGGCGGTGGCGACGCGCGGATTGGAGCCGCCGCCATTCTCCTGCAGAGTGCGCAGCTTTTCCGACAACAGCCGGATTTCCTCGGAGGGTTCGGTCTTGGCCGCGTCGGCAACGACGATGTCGGAGGACAGGTCGGTGACCGAGGACAGCCAGTTTTCGAGTTCGGTATAGAAGCGCGTCTGGGCGCGGCCGGCCTGCAGGTCGAGGAAGCCGAGCACCAGCGAGCCGGAGAGGCCGAACAGCGAGGACGAGAAGGCGGTGCCCATGCCGGCCAACGGAGCGGAAAGCCCCTGCTTCAGGGATTCGAGCACGGCCGCGGCATCGCCGGTGCCGGGATCGAGCGACTCGATGGTTTCGCGGATCGAGCCGATCGTGTTGAGCAGGCCCCAGAAGGTGCCGAGCAGGCCGAGGAACACCAGCAGTCCGACAAGGTAGCGCGACGTGTCGCGGCTTTCGTCGAGCCGGGTGGCGATCGAATCCAGCATGGTGCGCATCGAACTGGTCGAGAAAGCAATCGTCGAGGAGCGGCCGATCATCGCCTTCATCGGCGCCAGCAACACCGGTTCGGTGGTTTCGGAACCGGCGCGGAACGAGTTGACCCAGCGCACCTCGCGGAACAGCCGGCCGACCTGGACGAAGGCCAGCAGGATGCCGACCGCCAGCACGCCGATGATCAGGCCGTTGAGGCCGGGATTGGTGACGAAGGCGGTCGAGATCTGGCGGGTCAGGATGGCGGCGATGAAGGCCACGATGAACAGAAAGATCACCATGGTCAGCAGAAACACCTGCGGGCTCGACAATTTGTGCGGGTCGTAGATCAGAACGTCGGAGCGCCTGCCCATGCCGAAGGATCTGAGAAGAGTCATCCGTGCCCCGTTTCCGATGCCGTCGCCGCCGATCAATTTGTGTTTGCGACTCTAAACGGAATTGTGACGAAATTGAATGGCGCTTGGCAATATTGCCACTGTCCGCGACCGGAGGTCAAAGCCGGTTGATGACCAGGCAGTCGACCATGGCGGCCAGATGCAGGCCGGCGCCGGTGACGACAAAGCCATGCCACAGCGCATTGTGGAAGCGCAGGCCCTTCCAGGCGAAGAAGATCACGCCACAGGAGTAAACGATGCCGCCGGCAACGATGAGCGCGATCGATGTCGCCGGCAGCGTCCGCACGAGCGGCTCCACCAGAACGATACCGCTCCAGCCGATGGCTAGGTAGAAGACGATCGCCAGCCGGTCGAAACGGCCGGGAAGAAAGACCTTGATGGCGATGCCGACCGCCGCGGCGGTCCAGACCAGGACGATCATGGAAACGGCGAGCGGCGAGCCGCCGAGCTGGGCCAGGAAAGGCGTGTAGGTGGCAGCGATCAGCAGATAGATCGCGGCATGGTCGAAGCGCCGCAATATCCATTTTGCCGGCGACGACACCGGCCAGACATTGTAGGCCAGCGAAACCGACAGCACGGTGAGCAGCGAGACTACATAGAAGGCGGCGGCGACGTATTCGCCGGGGCCGGTTCGATAGGCGGCCAGTGCCAGCAGCGTCGAGCCGGCAGCGATCGCCAGCACGATGCCCACGGCGTGGACAATGCCGTCGGCGATGATCTCGGCGCGCGAGTAATGCCAGCGCCCCATAAAGGGAATGTCGAGCTGGGAGAGTTCGCTCTGGGGTTGGGGCCGGCTGTTCGTCATCGATGATCCTGCGCCACCTTATCTGGGCGGCCGCGGGACAGTATTTCAAGCTTTGGTTGCGGTTTTGCGACTGCGGCGGTTCAGCGCGGCGTGCCTCTATCAGCCGGCTGAGAGTGGCCTTTTGACAGTCTTCAACAGCGCGCGCTGGATGAGTTCGTTGCCGGCGACCAGTGAACCGGCGTTCAGCACATCCTGTCCCCCGGCGAAATCGGAGACGAAACCGCCCGCCTCGCGGATCAGCAAAATGCCGGCGGCGACATCCCAGGCCGACAGGCCGGTTTCCCAGAACCCGTCCATGCGGCCGGCGGCGACGTAGGCGAGATCGAGCGAGGCGGAGCCGAGACGGCGGACGCCAGAGACCTCGGCCATGACATTGCGCAACTCGATGAGGAAATTGCCGTGCTGGCCACGCCCGAGATGCGGCATGCCGCAGCCGATCACCGCATCGACCAGCTTGGTGCGGCCGGCGACGCGCAGCCGGCGGTCGTTCATGAAAGCGCCGCCGCCGCGCTCGGCGGTATAGAGCTCATCCATCGCCGGATTGTAGACGACGCCGGCGACGATCTGGCCCTGGCGCTCCAGCGCGATCGAAACGGCAAAGAGCGGAATGCCGTGCAGGAAATTGGTGGTGCCGTCGAGCGGGTCGACGATCCAGCGGTGCTGGCCGTCGTCGCCCTCGATCACGCCGCGTTCCTCCATCAGGAAGGCGTAGCCGGGCCGCGCCTTGGAGAGTTCGGCAAAGACGATGTCTTCGGCCTTGCGGTCGGCCTGGCTGACATAGTCGCCCGGCCCCTTCATCGAGACCTGCAGGTTCTGCACTTCGCCGAAGTCACGCGACAGCGAGCGGCCGGCCTTCATTGCGGCCTGGACCATGACATTGAGGATCGCGGAACGCGCCATTGCTGTTCTTCCTGTCGCTGCGCCTATTTGCCTTGACGCATGATCTTATCCAAAAAGTCTGCAACTCTTTGGGATCACGCCTTAGTCGGCGCGGCGCACGTAAGTGATTTCGTTGGTATCGACGATGATGCGCTCGCCCGAGCCGATGAACGGCGGCACCAGCACGCGGATGCCGTTTTCGAGTATCGCCGGCTTGTAGGACGAGGCTGCCGTCTGGCCCCTCACCACCGGGTCGGCCTCGGTGATGGTCAGCGTCACCTGGTCGGGCAGCGAAATGCCGATCGGCCTTTCGTCATAGAGCTGGACCGTCACCATCATGCCGTCCTGCAGGAAGGCGGCGCGATCGCCGACGAACTCCTTTTGCAATTCGAGCTGCTCGTAGCTTTCGGTGTCCATGAACACCAGCGCGTCGCCCTGCTCGTAGAGGAAGGAAAAATCCTTCAGATCGAGCCGGATCTGCTCGACCGTCTCGGCCGAACGGAAGCGCTCGTTGAGCTTGGTGCCGTTGATCAGGTTCTTGAGTTCGACCTGGTTGTAGGCGCCGCCCTTGCCGGGTTTGACGGTGTTGGTCCTGACCGCCACCCAAAGGCCGCCATCGTGCTCGATGACGTTGCCGGGACGGATTTCGTTGCCATTGATCTTGGCCATGGTGAGGTGATCCGGAAATGAGATGATCGCCGCAAAGGGCAATTTGGCGCCTCCAAGACCACAAATCGCCAGCAGAGGCAAGGAGCGCCTTCCGATGAAGCGGGAACGAAGCTGGCCCGGCAGCGCGGCGTGGCGGCCTCAGTCCGCCCTGACAGTCGCGGTGACGGCCTCGGTCACTGCGTCGGCGACCTCTGTCAAAAGATGCAGGTGCGGCGAACGCAGGACGACAATTCGCAGCGACAGCTCGAGGCCGGGAGCGTCGACCAGGGCAATGCCCTCCGGCAGCTTTTCCCGCAGCAGCCGCGTGGGTAGCAGACCAAGGCCTTGGCCTCGACGAACCCAGTCGATCTGCAGCGCGCTGTCCTGAATCTCGGCGCCGACAGTCAATCTGTTCCCGCCCTCGGCAAGGGCAGCCGCCAGCCGCCGGCGCGCGTCGCAGGGTTCAGGGCTGAGGACCCAGGGCATGGTCTTGACGTCGGCTTGCCGGCTGGTGTTTTCGGCAGCGATGATGTCGAGGGGCTCGGTTCCGACAACGCCGTCTCCAGTTTTGGAATTGCTGCCGTCCAGGATGAAGGCGAGGTCGAGCTGTCCGCGCTTGTGCTGGTCGGCCAGCTCAAGACTCCAGCCGCTCTTCAGACGCAGCGAAACCTTCGGAAACCGCGCCACGGCATCAGCAATGGCGGCGGCCACGGCTTTGTCGCAAAGTCCATGCGCGAGGCCGAGCCGCAGCAGGCCCTCCGGCTCGTTGCCCTTGGCGAATGATCTCAGCGCGTCGACGGCGGCGAGAATTTCCTTGCCGCGTGCCAGCACCTCTACGCCGGCCGGGGTCAGTCGCGACGGCTTTAGCCGGCGGTCGAGCAATTCCGTGCCGAGCATCTCCTCCAGCCGCTGGATCTGGCGGGTGACGGCCGGCTGCGTCAATGGCAGGCGTTGCGCCACCTTCTGAATCGAACCCTCCTCGGCAAAGAGGGCCAGTGTTTTCAGTTCTTCAAGCACGACACACCCGAACATGTCAGAGAAGCATAATTATCATGAACATTATGAATTTGAAATCCGATGGATGGCAAGCGATTTTCTTCCGGCAGGACCCAGCTGGAAAGGAACGACGATGAAGGCGATCGAATTACAAAGCCCGGGCGGCCTCGAGAGCCTCAGAATGGTCGAGCGGCCGATGCCTGAGCCAGGGCGCCAGGAGATGATTGTGAAGGTCAAGGCGACGGCGCTGAACTACCGCGATGCCGAGATCGTTCGCGGCAGCTATCACACGAAGTTTGCATTGCCGCTGGTGCCGCTGTCGGACGGCGTCGGCGAAGTCGTTGCCATCGGCGCCGAGGTCAGCCGGTTCAAGATCGGCGACCGGGTCTGCGGCACGTTCTGGCAACGCTGGGTCGGCGGCAGTTTCGCCATGGCCGAGCCCTCCTATCAACGCGGCGGCCGAATCGACGGGCTGCTCAGCGAATTTGCCCGACTCGACGAACAGGCGGCGGTGCTGGCGCCGGCCAATCTGAGCGACCTCGAGGCGGCGACGCTGCCATGCGCCGGCGTGACGGCATGGCATGCGCTGTTTACGGAGGGCAGCGTCAAACCCGGCGACACCGTGCTTTGCCTCGGCACCGGCGGCGTTTCGCTGTTTGCGGTGCAGTTCGCCGCCGCTGCCGGGGCGCGCGTCATCGTGACGTCGAGCAGCGACGAGAAGCTTGCGCGGGCAAAGCAACTTGGCGCGCAGGATGGCGTGAACTATCGCAGCGTCCCCGATTGGGCATCGGCCGTGCTGGGATTGACGGATGGCCGCGGCGCCGACCATATCATCGAGGTTGGCGGACCGCAGAGTTTTGCACAATCGCTGAGGGCAGCGGCGCGCGGCGCCCAGATCAACGTCATCGGCTATCTCGGCGGCAGTGACGGCGCCATCAACCCGCTCGACATCTTCCGCCGGCAGGTCAGGGCGCGAGGCATACCGGTGGGCTCACGCGAATCCTTTGAAGAGATGAACCGAGCTATCGCCGTCAACCGGTTGAGGCCGGTGATCGACCGGGTCGTGCCATGGAGCCGGGCCGCCGAAGCCTTTCGGTACCTTGAACACGGCTCGCCTTTCGGCAAGGTCGTGCTCGATCATACACAATGAGCCCGCCTGACGAGCCCGGTGCGATGAGTCGCGAGACCGCGGTCAGGGCAGGCGGTTGGCCCGTTGCAGCGCCTGCTGCGTCTGCTCGTCGGTCAGGCCCTGCAGGAAATCGTCCATCTCTTGGTCGATGAGCCCGGCGCGGCGGGCGACAACATACCAGGCGCCGGCTAGGATCAGATCCGGATCGGTGCCGATGCCGTTCATGTAGAGCTTGGCGAGACGGTTCTGGGCGGCGACATTGCCGCCTTCTGCGGCCTGCTTCATCCAGTTGAAGCCGGATTTCAGGTCGCGGGCGCCGCCGCGCCCCTCGATCATCCAGGTGGCGAGATCGATCTGTGCGGTGTCGTAGTTCTGCCGCGCGGCCTGTGCCAGCAGGCCGCGGGCGCGGACGTCGTCGCGCGGCTTGCCGCCGGCGCCATTGGCGTAGACCTGTGCCATCGCATATTGTGCGTCGGCAAGCCCGGTCGCGGCAGCGCGCTCGTAATAGGATACGGCTTTGGCAATACCGGCATCGCCGGGCTCCTGTTCGACCATCAGCTGCGCAAAATTGAACTGCGCCAGGCGGTTGCCGGCCTCGGCTGCGGCCTGCATCAGCGCATAGGCCTCCTTCTCGTCCTTTTTGACGTAGCGGCCGTCGAGCAGCATCAGCGCATACTGGAATTGCGATTCCGGGACGCCCTGCTCGGCGGCAAGCGCATACCACTTCGCCGCCCCTGCCGCGTCGACCGGCACGCCGAGGCCGCGCGACAATATCTCGGCCACCAGCGTCTGTGCCGCCGGATCGCCGTTTTGAGCACGGGAGAGCGCAAGGTTGTAGGCCGTCTTGTAGAGTCCGCGCTGAAAGGCGCCGTAGGCAGCGTCGGACGGCTTTGCGCCGAAGCGGTCGGGGTTGATGGTATCGGCCGACGGCAACGGGGCGGTGGTGGCGGGCTGCGGCAATTGTGCGGCGATGGGCTTGTCGGCAGGTTCGCTGGAATCCGGCCTGGGCTGCGGCAGAGGAACGGGTTCCGCCGCAATCGCCTGCGTCACGGCCGTTGCAAGAAAGGCGCTGAAAAGGATTTTCCGCGAGAGCACGTCAGTCCTCGAAGCGCGGCGCGGTTTCGTCGAGCAGCGCGTTGGCGGCGGCGACCGCCATCTTCGGATCGACGCCGTCGGCGAAAACGGCGCTGGACAGCGCCACGAATTCAGCGCCGGTGGCGGCGACCGCTTCCACCGAGGCAAGATCCGATCCGGCCATGACGATGCAGGGGATATGGATGACGTCCGCCCACCATTGCCCGAGCGACAGGTTGCGGGGGTGCGGCTCAGGCTTGTTGTCGTAACCGAAACGGCCGAAGAAAATGTAATCAGGCCTGACCTCGCCGAGTTCCAGCGCATCGTCGCGGGTCTTGGCGCCGCCGGTGCCGACCATCATCCTGGCCTGGAAGTGTTCGATCGTTTCGGCGAGCTCGTCCTTGCCGACCTCGACATGGATGCCGTCGGCCTGGACACGGCCGGCGATGCGGGTGTCGCCGGCAATGATGGCGGCAATGCCGGCCGCTTGCGCCACCGGCACGATCTGTTCGGCAAAGGCCTGGAAAGAGGCCTCGTCCATACCGTTTTCCGGCAGAATGAGCGAGGCGACGTCACCGCCGTCGAAGGCCGCGGCGATGCGCTCGGCCGACACGTTCGGCGGCGCGATCAGCACGATGCGGCAGCGGTTGGGCGGCGTTGCGTCATTCATTGGTGTTCGATCCCGGTTATCGCCTATGCCGGGCGAAGATGGTTGCATTGCGGCATAGAGCAAAGTGCGGGGATTGAACAGGCGGCAGGGGGATCACGATTGCCGTCAATGATTCAATAGGGCTCGGCGCATGACTGCCGTTGGCCGAAATTCTCCTCGCCTGGTCGCTTGCGGCCCTACGCAGGCACCTTCGATTTCCACAGCGACCAGCCGAGATTCATGCCGGCGGCGGCGACCAGGATGGCGGCGGCGCCGGCGATCTGCGCCGGATGCAGCCGGTGGCCGAAGGCGACGACGTCGACGAGGATGGCGACGACTGGGTAGATGAAGGACAGCGATCCCTGCAGATGCGTCGGCAGCTTCTGGATGGCACCGTACATGAGGATGTACATCAGGCCGGTATGGACGATGCCGAGTGTCGCCAGCATGACCCAGCTCCGCGCATCGACGGGAAGGTGGGTGAGATTGGCGAAGGGTGCCAGCATGAGAACGCCGACGCAGACCTGGATCAGGGCGATCAGGTGCGGCGGCGTGCCTTTGAGCTTCTTGGTGACGATAGCCGCAACGGCCCAGAAGAAAGCCGCGGCCAGCGCCATCGCAATGCCGGCAAAGTAATCCGTACCATGATCGCCTGCATCGGGCGCGGCCTGCACGATCAGCAGCATGCCGGCGAAGGCGATGCCGAGCCAGGTCAGCTTGGTCACCGTCAGCCGTTCGGAGAAGAAGAGCGCGCCAAAACCCACCAGCATGAAGGGCTGCGTATTGTAGACAGCAGTGGCGATCGAGATCGACGCGCGAGAAAACGCGCTGAACAGCAACAGCCAGTTGATAACGATGGCAGCACCGCCGAGCGCCGCGATCGCGACAATGCGAAGCGACAGCCTGCCGCGCAGCAGCCCAAGCGCCGCGCAGATGATCAGCAGCGTTACCGCACCGAAAGCACAGCGCCAGAACACCACGTCCATGATGGGCTGGCCGGAAAGGACGACGAACCAGCCGATCGTGCCGAGGATCGCCATCGCCGCCGTCATTTCGATCGTGCCGCGTACCGTGTTGTCCATGGATGCTCCTGAAACCCGTTGAGATTTTATAATCCCACAGCGGATCGGGTCTTTCCATGACTTCTAGCTGGTGATATGCATGAAATACCTAATTAAATTAGGTAAGGATCGGCTTTTGCTTGGAATTGTAAAATGCTGGACGAGCTCGATAGAAAGCTCCTCGATATCCTGGTCAAGGATTCACGGACCTCGCTGAAGGAACTGGCGCTGCAGGTCGGGCTGTCGTCGCCAAGCGTTTCGGAGCGGCTTCGGCGGCTTGAGGATCGCGGCGTCATCCGCGCGTTCACTATCGACATCGATCCGCAGGCGCTCGGCTACGCCTTGCAGGCGATCGTTCGCATCCGGCCATTGCCGGGCAAGCTGCACATCGTCCAGAAGCTGATCGAGGAAATCCCGGAATTCGGCGAATGCGACAAGGTGACGGGCGATGACTGCTTCGTTGCCCGGCTGTTCGTCCGCTCGATCGGCGAGCTCGACGGGATTCTCGACCGCATCGCCGACAAGGCCGAAACCAGCACCGCCATCATCAAGGCGCAGCCGATCCGGAGACGCCCGCCGCCGCTCGACATGCCAAACATGTGACGGGTTTCGGTGGCGTGGCCCACATATTTGCGGTCGCGGTCTGGCCATTTCTGGTCTATTCCAGAGTTCAACTTTCCCTCCAGCGTCCTTTCCCATGACAGGCCTGCTCGTCGATCCCTGGTTCTATGCCGCGGCCATTCCGGCCGTCATCCTCGTCGGCCTGTCGAAAGGCGGCTTCGGCGGCGCCGTCGGCTTTGTCGGCGTGCCATTGATGGCGCTGACCATGCCGCCGGTTCAGGCTGCCGCAATTCTTCTGCCAATTCTGTGCCTGATGGACATTGTCTCGGTGTGGACGTGGTGGGGTATCTTCGACCGCAAGATGCTGGCCGACATGATGCCGGGTGCCGTGATCGGCATTGCCCTTGGCTGGCTGACGGCGGCACTTGTAACCGAAGAGATGGTGCGGCTGATCGTCGGCGCGGTTGCGTTGATCTTCGTGCTGCGCTGGCTCTATTTGCAACTTCGCCACGGTGCCGGCCACGCGGCGGAGCCCAACCGCGTCGCCGCCGGCTTCTGGGGTACTGTTGCCGGGTTCACCAGCTTCGTCGCCCATGTCGGCGGCCCGCCTTTTCAGGTCTATGCGCTGCCGATCAGGCTCGATCCGAAGGTGCTGTCGGGCACCGCGGCGATCTTCTTCGCCGTCACCAACGCGCTGAAGCTCATCCCTTATTTCGCGCTCGGCCAGTTCGACACCACCAATTTGACCGCGTCGGCGGTGCTGATGCCACTGGCGCCGCTGTCGACAATCGCCGGCGCCTGGCTGGTGCGGCGGATGCGGCCGGAGCTGTTCTATCCCTTCACCTATGCGACCGTGGCAGTCGTCGCGGTCAAGCTTCTGTGGGACGGCATCGCCGGCCTCCTGTAAGACGGCGGCCCCATTCGGCCGCCGCCGGATTCCTTACACCTCAGGCGGCACTCGGCAGCAGCTGCCGCGTCCTGCCAAGCGCCAGGGCAATGCCGGTTGCCAGTACGAGCGCCATGCAGCCCAGAATGGTGATGTCGTGCAGCGTCGGCTTCAGCACCATGTCCGCGATGATCACCAGCATCACCGAATAGTCGAAGCGCGCGGCGCTGAGGACGCGCTGGCCCTGGGCAAGCACTGCCGGCGTCACGCCCTCCTTGGCGATCATGCCTGCCATGCGGTCGGCAGTCGGCTTGAAGATGAACATGCCGATGCAGAAGGTCGTCGCATAACCGGCAAGGCCGATCAGCACCCACAGATCGGAAAAGCCGATCCAGAAGCCGCACATGATGAGCCCGAAGAGCAATGTCAGCATCGACATCGGCGCGAAGAACCGGTTGCCGAGCTCGCCGGTAGCGCGCATCGCCTGCAGCATGCCTTCGACGTTTCCAGCGCGGTCGGCGCGTACCGCGAGCAGCATCAGCGTGAAGCCGCCGCCGACCCAGAGGATCGCCGAGACGATGTGCAGAAATTTAACGGCCGAGTACCAGTCCATTATTCGCTCCTTGAGAGATTTGATGATTTGCCGGAGCGCAAGGTTTGCTCCGCCTCGTTGCGAGGAGCGGGCGTTTACCGCGGCGCCTGTTTCGGAACGATGTCGCGCGGCGAGCGGATCTGTTTCGGTATGTCGGTCACGACCTGGAGGAAACATGGCGCAAGCGCGTCGCCCCGACTTTCCAGCCGGTGGTGAGAACGGCAGCTTAGCCAGTCAGCTGTGCTGTTACGGCACAGATGCTGGGCGCTTGATCAAAAAATATGCCCCGCGTTAAGGGTTCGTTAAGCTTTACAGGCGTTTACTATGTCCATCCAGTGATCTGGATTCTTACCGAGTGGTTGGAGCCACTTTGTTTGACGCCTCCCTGTTAAACTCCTGAGAGCCGCCTTATCCGCGGCTCTTTTTTTGTCCGCCGGCATGGGCGTCCTCCGGCTAAATGCGGCCGTTAACCGTTTGTTAAACATGTGCTTGCCTTCGCTGGCAGCGAAGCGCATTTTCAAGCTTCAGTCGTTTAGGCTGCCGGATATGGCAGCCAAGAGCCGAATCGGCCGGCTGTCAGGCAAGTGCAGGGGCGTAGCGATGAACGAGCCTTCGAAGGCGAGCGCGAAAACCATCAAGCTGGCGGAGCGCCGGGTTTTCTCCCAATCCTTCAAGCCGCTCTATCAGGAAGGCATGGGCCTGGTCGAGCAGGCGGCCGAATATCTCGACGGCAAGGGCCGCGCCGAGGCCAAGAAGCTGTCGAGGCTGGCGGCGACGCTTTATGCGGCCGAATCGATGCGGCTGACCACCAGGCTGATGCAGGTCGCCTCGTGGCTGCTTTTGCAGCGGGCGGCGAATTCCGGCGAGATGACCCGCGATCAGGTGGCCTCAGAAAAATCCAAGGTGCGTCTCGACACCGCCTCCGCGCATGAGGAGGCGCCCGGCTGGGCCGAGCTGCCGAAGGATTTCATCGACCTCGTCAACCGTTCGCTGCGGCTGCAGGCGTTGGTGCGCCGGATGGACGAGGAGATCTATGGCGGCCTCGCCGAGGTGCCGCCGTCGAGCCGTCGCGTCAATCCGGTCTCAGACCAGATCACGCTGCTAAACACGGCTTTCGCCCGCGGCTGAGAGAACGTTTCATAATTCTACTCCGGCGACCATCTAGACTAACCGCGAAGGGATGGGCTCGCGATCATCAGGCGAGGAGAATCACGCAGCAGCAGGCGCGATCCGACCTCCACGATAGACCTGATCGCTGGGAGCAGCTCCTGCCCCAATGACGTCAGCTCATACTCCACGGTCGGCGGCGATGTCGGCATCACGTGGCGTGCGAGGACGCCGCGCTCCTCGAGATCGCGCAACCTGCCGGTCAGCACCTTCGCCGAAATGGCTGGGATATCGCGGCGCAATTCGGAGAACCGGCGCGGGCCGTCGCTCAAGGACCAGAGCACCTCGGGTGTCCAGCACCCGCCAAGCAGCGCCATGCACCTCGACATTGGGCAGCCGGGAAGCGCCTTCACCTTCGTTCGCATCCTGAGGACCATCGCGCATCTTCCATGGGAGTTTCCAGTTGGTTACCGGAAAATGATGGTAACTACAAGATACGTGGTTTCCGATGGTAACGAGAGCCGCTATCTGAGGCTCTCAATCCATCCAACCACGAAATGGACAGAACGATGTACGCAATAACTGGAGCAACAGGACAGCTTGGCCGTCTCGTGATCGACGCACTGCTGAAGACAGTTCCGGCCAGCCGGATCGTTGCGGCGGTTCGTGATCCGGCAAAGGCCAGCGATCTTGTCCAACGCGGCGTAGTCGTGCGGGAGGCGGACTATAATCGTCCCGACACGCTCCCGATGGCGCTGGCCGGCGTCGATAGACTGCTGCTGATTTCCTCGACCGAAGTCAGCGGCCGCTTGCCGCAGCATCGGTCAGTGATCAAGGCCGCCCAACGGGTGGGGGTTTCGCTGATCGCTTACACAAGCATGCTGCATGCGGACACGTCTCCCGCGAGGCTCGCGGTCGAACATCGGCAGACGGAGGAGGTCATCGCGGCCTCCGGCCTACCCGCCGTCATCCTGCGCAACGGCTGGTACACCGAGAACCATCTGATGGCACTCCCGGCGGCTCTGGAGCACGGCGCCTTCATCGGCGCAGCAAATGAGGGGCGCTTCTCGTCCGCGGCGCGGCAGGATTATGCCGAGGCCGCGGCCGTGGTGCTGACGAGCGAGGATCAAGCAGGGAGGACTTACGAGCTCGCCGCGGACCAAGCCTTCACGCTCGCCGAGCTTGCGGCGAAGGTCTCGCGGCAATCGGGCAAGGCGATCGCCTACAACGATCTTGCCGGGGCGGCCTATGAGGGTGTGTTGACAGGCGCCGGGCTGCCCGCCGATCTCGCCGCTATCCTGGCCGATGCCGACATTGCAGCCTCACGCGGAGCGTTGTTCGATGACGGCGGCGCCATGAGCCGGCTGATCGGTCGACCGACAACGCCACTGGAGAGCGTCGTTGCGGCAGCATTGCGCGGCTGAAACCGAGATGGCTGTCACATCCGCCAAAGGATCAGAGGACCGTCTGTCGCTCGCGCCAACAGTTATTCAAACGACTAGACCAGCGCAGCCTTCTGCGCTTCCGGTGCTCGCGTACTTATGTACGCTCCGCTCCGGTTCTCGAAAACCACGCTATCTGTCTCGCCAGAGCGAATTCTCAAACATTCTCTAAACCAGACTCGGCTTGCTGTTTCTGGTTTGTTCACATTTCGCTGGCATCGCTGCTCGCCGGGGTTAAAGTTGACGGATGGGGGAAGCGATTCGCATCATCGGCATCGATCCAGGGCTGAGGCGCACCGGCTGGGGCATAGTCGAAAGCCTCGGCAATTCGCTGCGCTTCGTCGCTTCCGGCACGGTGCGGTCCGACGACAAGGCCGCCCTGGCGCTGCGTCTTTGCCAATTGCATGACGGGCTCGCCGAGATCCTGCATGCCGCGATGCCGCACGAGGCGGCGGTCGAGCAAACTTTCGTCAACAAGGACGCCGCAGCGACGCTCAAACTCGGCCAGGCACGCGGCATCGCCATGCTGGTGCCGGCGCGTGCCGGCCTTGTCGTTGCCGAATATGCGCCAAACGCTGTCAAGAAGGCGGTGATCGGCGTCGGCCATGGCGACAAGAAACAGATCCACATGATGGTCAAGGTGCTGATGCCGAAGGCGACTTTCGACACCGACGACGCCGCCGATGCGCTGGCCATCGCCATCTGTCACGCGCATCACCGGCAGAGCATCGCCTACAGGATGGCGGCGCTGGCCGGATAAGTATGTTCTTGACTTGTTCTCCAGTGGGCAATAAGTAATACCAACGAGGTATTACCATGCGCGTTACCACCAAGGGCCAAGTGACCATCCCGAAGGAAATACGGGATCATCTGGGTATCGGCCCGGGCTCGGAGGTGGAGTTCGTCCCCACCGAGGACGGGGCTCGTGTCATAGCCGTCGACGAAAACATGTCGGAGGAGGAAGCCTCGCGCAGATTCAGCCAGATGCTCGATGGTATGGCCGGTACGCTGGATCTGGGAGGCTTGACGGCGGATGAATATGTGGAATGGCTGAGGGGCCCACGTGAAGATCTCGACATTGATTGACACAAATGTCTTGATCGACGTTTGGGGTCCTGCCGGACGGGAGACGAAATGGTCGGCATCCGCGATTACCGCATGCCGGCGCGACGGCGCACTCGTAATCAATGCAATCGTCTGGTCCGAGCTCGCGCCGTTGATTGCGACCGAACAGGCTCTTCGTCAAGCAGCCGACATGCTCAAGATGGATCGCGAATTTCTGCCGTGGGAAGCAGCCTTCCTCGCTGGTGTCACGCACTCGCGCTATCGCCGCGCCGGCGGCATTCGCGAACGAACCTTGCCGGATTTTTTTATTGGAGCCCATGCGGTTGTCGCTGGGCATCGCCTGCTGACGCGCAATGCTGCGCGCTATCGCGGCTATTTCCCGGACCTCGATATCATCTCTCCGGAAACCCACCCGGCATGATCGGCACGCTCAAATGATCGGCAAGCTAAAAGGCACGCTGGATGAGATCGACGAGGATTTCTGCATCGTCGACGTGCATGGCGTCGGCTATGTCGCCTACTGCTCGGCGCGCACGCTGGCGGCATTGCCGCGGCCGGGCGAGGCGGTCGTGCTGTTCATCGAGACCTATGTGCGCGAGGACATGCTGCGGCTCTATGGGTTCCAGTCGGTGCTGGAGCGCGAATGGTTCCGGCTGTTGATGAACAATGTGCAAGGCGTCGGCGCCAAGGTGGCGCTGGCCATCCTGTCGACGCTGGCGCCGGCCGATCTCGCCAATGCGATTGCGTTGCGCGATATCGCCATGGTCAGCCGTGCGCCGGGCGTCGGCAAGAAGGTGGCGGAGCGCATCGTCACCGAATTGAAGAACAAGGCGCCGGCCTATGCGGGCACTGCCTCGGGCACCATCAGCCTGAAGCAGGAGCTCGGCGAGGGCGTCGCCTCGGCGCCGATCACCGACGCCGTCTCGGCGCTGGTCAATCTCGGCTATTCGCGCGACACCGCCGCCAATGCGGTGGCGGCGGCGCTGAGGACGGCAGGCGAAGAGGCGGACGCGTCGAAGCTGATCCGCTTCGGGCTGAAGGAGCTGGCACGCTGAGACGTTGCTGGAAAGTGAAATTCCAACTACTATCTGATCGGTAAGAATTTTTTGCAGGAGTAAGAATATGGGCGCATATGCCAGTCTGACCTCCAAGGGACAGCTCACGATTCCAAAGGACGTCCGCGACGCCTTGTCGCTCAAGACGGGCGACACGATCGCCTGGACGGTGATGGATGGCTATTTGGTCGGGACGCCGCGCAATCTCGACTTCGCCGACCTAGCCGGATTTCTCGGCGATCCACCCGGCGGTCCCGCTTCCCTGGAAGAGATCGATGCGGCTGTGAGGGAGGCCGTAGGCCAGCACGTTGTTGGTGACAAGCCACAGGGCGGAAAAGAGGGCGACGCGTGACGTCGATAGGTATCGATACTAACGTTCTGCTTCGAATGGTGCTGAACGATGATGCCGAGCAACAGGCCAAGGCTCTCGCCTTCGGTAAGAGCCTCAGCGGCGACAAGCTCGGCTTTGTGAGTTTGATTGTGCTGGTGGAATTCAGTTGGTCACTGCTTTCGCGTTACCGGCAGCCAAAGGAGCAGATACTGGCCGCGATCCAGAGATTGCTCAAGATCAAGACGCTGGTGTTTGAGGATTTCGATGCCATCGTGATCGCGCTCGAACGATCGAATTCGAGCCAGGTCGACTTTGCTAATGCGCTGATAGCCGAGCACAATCGAAATTTCGGTTGCTCGCATACGGTCACGTTCGACCAGCGGACTGCAAGGTCCATTACCGGTATGGAACTGCTCGCATGAGCCTTTCGCCACGCCTCATTGCTCCCGACAGACGCGGCGAGGACGCCGAGCAGACCTTGCGGCCGCAGACGCTTGGCGACTTTGTCGGCCAGGCGGCGGTGCGGGCCAATCTCAAAGTCTTCATCGAAGCCGCTAAGGGGCGCAGCGAAGCGCTCGACCATGTGCTGTTCGTTGGCCCGCCTGGCCTCGGCAAAACGACGCTGGCGCAGATCATGGCGCGCGAGCTTGGCGTCAATTTCCGCTCGACCTCGGGTCCGGTCATCGCCAAGGCCGGTGATCTCGCGGCGCTGCTCACCAACCTCGAAGACCGCGACGTGCTGTTCATCGACGAGATCCACCGGCTCAACCCGGCGGTCGAGGAAATCCTCTATCCGGCGATGGAGGATTTCCAGCTCGACCTGATCATCGGCGAGGGGCCGGCGGCGCGCTCGGTCAAGATCGACCTTGCCCGCTTCACGCTTGTCGCCGCCACCACCCGGCTCGGCCTGTTGACCAACCCGCTGCGCGACCGGTTCGGCATTCCGGTGCGGCTCAATTTCTACTCGGTCGAGGAACTCGAGCAGATCGTGCGGCGCGGCGCCCGCATCCTTGCCATGCCGCTCGGCGACGACGGTGCTTTGGAGATCGCCCGGCGGGCGCGCGGCACGCCGCGCATCGCCGGCCGACTGTTGCGCCGGGTGCGCGACTTCGCCAGCGTAGCCGGCGACGGCCATGTCGACCGCAAGATCGCCGATGAGGCGCTGACGCGGCTGGAGGTCGACGGGCTCGGCCTCGACGCGCTCGACCGCCGTTATCTGTCGATGATCGCCCGGAATTTCGGCGGCGGGCCGGTCGGCATCGAGACCATCGCGGCCGGGCTTTCCGAGCCACGCGATGCCATCGAGGACATCATCGAGCCCTTTCTGATCCAGCAAGGCTTCATCATGCGCACCCCGCGCGGCCGCGTGCTGGCGGCCAATGCCTGGCGGCATCTCGGCCTCGACGCGCCGAAGGACCTGGCGCAGCAGCAGATCAGCCTGTTCCAGGAAGAGCCGTAAGTTCCGCTGCTTATGGCTTCGGTGCTGGCAGTTCCCCGGCCCAGCCCTCCAGGTCTTGATCATCGCCGGTCTATGCGCAAAACAGGTGTTGCTTGAAACAGGGCCTGTCGGGCCAAAAGGACAGCGCAATGGACGATCACGGTGAATCGGCATTGTCCGCCGGACTTTCCGGCGCGCTGACGGAATTCGGCCATCGACTGATGGCGCGGGTCTATTATGCAGACACCGATTTTTCCGGCGTCGTCTACCACGCGCGCTATCTCGAATTCTTCGAGCGCGGCCGTTCCGACTATCTGCGGCTGGCCGGCGTCCACCACACCGAGCTTGCCGACGGCAAGCATGGCGAGAAAATAGTCTGGGTGGTGCGGCGCATGGAGATCGACTTCCGCGGTTCGGCCCGCATGGACGACATCCTGACCATCGATACGCGCACCGACGAGATTTCCGGCGCCCGCATCGTCATGGCGCAACAGTTGAAGCGCGGCAGCGAAGTGCTGGTCGAGGCGCGTGTCGAAGCGGCGATCGTCGGCGAGAACGGGCGGCCGCGGCGCTTTCCCAAGGACTGGATCGCAGCCTTCATGCCCAGAACGCGCAAATAAAGGTTCAGAGGCGGACGATCCCGGAGCTCCCGGTCCAGGCCAGAATCGCGAGGCGGCCTATCAGGGCGCGGCAATGCGCCGCGCTGTACGTCCTAACCCATCCTTAACCATAACGGTCCATGAAGGGATTGGTTAAGATTGGGAGAATCCAAGCGCCTTCCTTTCACCAATATTTGCCCCGAAAAGGCCGCCAACGGTGCATTTGGGGTTATTCCGCAAGCCTAACGCGAACGGACCACAAGGGATGCCCATGGGCCAGCCGCCAGCCACGCCCGGAAAATCTTTAAGGACGTAACATGGAAAACATCGCTCTCGCCGAACCGGGCGCGCATTTATCGATTTGGGCCTTGTTCATGCAGGCCGGTTGGGTGGTCAAGCTGGTCATGATCGGGCTGCTTGGTGCCTCGATCTGGACCTGGGCGATCATCGTCGACAAGCTCGTCGCCTATGCCCGCATGCGGCTGGCGCTCAACCGCTTCGAACAGGTGTTCTGGTCGGGACAGTCGCTGGAAGAACTTTACCGCACGCTCGCCGACCGCAAGACGACCGGCATGAGCGCGATCTTCGTCGCCGCCATGCGCGAATGGAAGAAAAGCTTCGAGAAGGGCGCGAAATCGCCGCTCGGCCTGCAGACCCGCATCGACAAGGCGATGGATCTGGCGCTGACCCGTGAAATGGAAAAGCTTGAAGGGCGGCTCGGCTTTCTCGCCACCACCGGCTCGGCGGCGCCCTTCATCGGCCTGTTCGGCACGGTTATCGGCATCATGACCTCGTTCCAGGCGATCGCCGCCTCGAAGAACACCAGCCTCTCGGTGGTCGCGCCCGGCATCGCCGAGGCGCTGCTGGCGACGGCCATCGGCCTGCTCGCCGCCATCCCAGCCGTCATCGCCTACAACAAGCTGTCGTCCGACGCGAGCAAGATCGCGGTGCGCATGGAAGGGTTCGCGGATGAGTTCTCCGCCATACTCTCGCGCCAAATCGATGAAAAAGTCGCGCAGAAGGCCTGAGGAACGATCATGGGAATGTCCGTAAGCGCAGGTGGCGGAGGACGCGGCGGGCGCGGCCACAGGCGGCGCGGCCGCCATCACGCCTTGATATCGGAGATCAACGTCACGCCGATGGTCGACGTGATGCTGGTGCTGCTGATCATCTTCATGGTCGCGGCGCCGTTGCTGACGGTCGGCGTGCCGATCGACCTGCCGGATACCCAGGCCAAAGCGATGAACGCCGATACGCAGCCTATAACCGTGTCCATCAACTCGGCCGGTCAGATCTACCTCCAGGAAACCGAGATCCCGATCGAGGAGCTGGTGGCAAAGCTGCAGGCGATCTCGAAGACCGGCTATGAAGAGCGCATTTTCATCAGGGGTGACAAGTCCACCGACTATGGCACTGCCATGAAGGTGATGGCCCGCATCTCGGCTGCTGGCTACAAGAATATCGGCCTGGTTTCACTGCAGGAACAGGATCAGTAGACGCAAGATGAGGACCGGCCTCACCACATCGGTGATCTTGCATACGGTGGCGATCGCCTTCGGGCTGTTCACGTTGTCCTCGCCGCCCGCGATGCCTGCGTCCGATGCGGAATCGGTGTCGGTCGAGATCGTGCCGATGGAAGCGACGGCACAGGTCCTGCAAGGCGACAAGAAGGCTGTAATGCACGACAAGCCGGCGCCGGTACCGACGCAGCGTCCCGACATCGTTCCCGATGCCCAGAAAGTCGGCGATAACAGCGTCGACACCGACAAGCCGCCGACACCTGAGCCCAAGCCCCAGCCAGTCGACATGACGGCGGCTCCGCCACCCGCGCCGACGCCGGTCGAAAAGCCCAAGCCCGAGGACGTGCCGAAGCCGAAGGAAGAGCCGAAGCCTATTCCCGCTACGGAGGTGGCGCCGGTGCCGCAGCCGAAGGAAGAGGTCAAGCCCGAACCTGTCAAGCAGACCGAGCCCAAGCCGACGCCGGCCAAGGAGCCGACGCCCACGCCGCCGCAGGACAAGACTGCCGCGATCGATCCGCAGCCCGAGGTCAAGCCGGATGCCGTCGCCGAGGCGATTGCCAAGCAACCGCCAACCGAGGAGGCGCAGCTTCCGGACTCGGCGCCAGCACCCGAGGCTCGGCCAAAGCCGCAGCCGGCCCAGGCCGAGAGCGCCAAGGCACCGGAGCGCAAGGACGCCGACAAGCCGGTCAAGGAAGCCTCATCCAAGCCGAAATCGGACGACAAGCAATTCAACGCCGACGAGATTTCGGCTTTGCTCGACAAGCGCAAGCCGTCGGGCGGCGGCGCCAAGCGCTCGACCCAGCAGGCATCGCTCGGCGGCGAGAAGGATCAGGGCCAGAAGCTTTCGAAATCGGAGCAAGGGGCATTGGAGGCCCAGCTTGGTGGTTGCTGGACGCTTCCGGCAGGGCTCGAGGGTTCGGAGAATTTCGTCGTCGTGGTCCGGTTTAATCTGGACGCCTCCGGCAAGCTGGATGGCCGGCCGAGCGTTGAAAAGTCGAGCGGAAACCGCCCGTTTGACGAAAGCGCAGTGCGCGCGGTTCAGAAATGCGATGTGGCCGGCCTGCAGGTTCCAGCGGGCAAGCAAGACATCTGGTCCGACGTTCGGGTCACTTTTGACCCCAGGGAGATGCTCGGTCTTTAGGCCCGGCTCCCACAGAATCAGCGAAGAGAAGCGAGAAGACATGAAATCCATCCTCAAGCCGCTCCTGACGATCGCAGCGATGGCGCTGGGTATGACCGTTGCTGTCACCCTGCCGGCGCGGGCGCTCGTTGAGCTCAACGTCAATAAGGGCAATGTCGAGCCGTTGCCGATCGCCATCACGGACTTCCAGGGCGGCGATGCCCTCGGCGCCGAGATTTCCGGCATCGTCAGTGCCGACCTGAAACGCTCCGGCCTGTTCGCGCCGATCGACAAAAGCGCTTTCATTGAAAAGATCTCGAATCCGGATGCCACGCCGCGCTTCGAAGACTGGAAGGTGATCAATGCGCAGGCGCTGGTCACCGGCAGTGTCGGCAAGGAGGCTGACGGCCGCATTCGCGCCCAGTACCGGTTGTGGGACACGTTTGCCGGCCAGCAGATGTCGGGCGAGCAGTTCTTCGCCAACGACGCCAATACCAGGCGCGTCGCCCATATCATCGCCGATGCGATCTACGAGCGGCTGACCGGCGAGAAGGGCTATTTCGACACGCGCGTCGTCTTCATCGATGAGTCCGGTGCCAAGAATGCGCGCAAGAAGCGGCTTGCCATCATGGACCAGGACGGCGCCAACGTCCGCTATCTCTCGAACGGCAAATCGATCGTGCTGACGCCGCGCTTCTCGCCGAACCGGCAGGAAATCACCTACATGTCCTATGAAAGCGGTCAGCCGCGGGTGTACCTGCTGCAGATCGAGACGGGGCAGCGCGAGCTGGTCGGCAATTTCCCCGGCATGACGTTTGCGCCGCGCTTTTCGCCCGACGGCCAGAAGGTGATCATGAGCCTGCTGCGCGATGACGGCAATTCCAACATCTTCGCCATGGATCTGAGAAGCCGCTCGACGACCAGGCTCACCAACTCGACCGCCATCGATACCTCACCGTCCTACTCGCCTGACGGCAGCAAGGTGGTGTTCACCTCGGATCGCGGCGGCCGCGCGCAGATCTATGTGATGGGCGCCGACGGCTCGGGCCAGACCCGCATCTCGTTCGGCGACGGCGTCTATTCGACGCCGGTGTGGTCGCCGCGCGGCGATCTCATCGCCTTCACCAAGCAGACCGGCGGCGAATTCCAGATCGGCGTCATGCGCACCGACGGTTCGGGTGAGCGCATCCTGTCCACCGGCTTTCAGCAGGAAGGGCCGACCTGGGCGCCCAACGGCCGGGTGCTAATGTTCTTCCGCGATTCCAATGGCGGACCAAAACTTGTTTCGGTCGATCTCACCGGCCGCAACGAACAGTCGATCCCGACGGCGAACTTCGCCTCGGATCCGGCCTGGTCGCCGCTGCTGGAGTGATGGAAGAAGAACTGAGGAATTGAAGAACTGACGAACTGACGAGTTGAAGAACTGAAGAGTTGAAGAACTGAAGAATGGAGAAGGCAGGGGTCTACATCGAGCACGCGAGGGATTTAGAAGTCTATAAGCGTGCCTATGCGGTTTCCCTTGGGGTACACAGAGCCACGCTTGCTTTTCCGAAAATGGAGCAATACGCGCTCGCCGATCAACTACGTCGTTCCAGCAAGGCGATCTGCGCCAATTTGGCCGAAGGCTTTGCCAAACAGACTCACTCCAAGCCCGAATTCGCACGCTTCATTTCGATGGCCATAGGATCATGCAGTGAGGTGGAGACCTGGATTTCGTATGCGTTCGACCTCGAGTACATCACACAGGCGCAACGCGACGATTGGTTGCAATCCTATGCCCGCATCTACGGAATGCTGGTCAATCTCAGAGAGAAGCTGAGGTGATCTCTTTCCTCAATTCCTCAGTTCTTCAGTTCCTCAATTCCCTCTTTTTCATGTTTTGGCCGCATTTCCGCCTACGGTCCGCGCTCATTGTCGCCCCTCGGCAGAACGGTTGCGGACGGCAGCCGAAACCAAATTTTAACCGTGTTTCTTGAGCGCCGGTTAACCCAAACGTGGTTACTGGACGATCAATGAAATCACTCGAATTGCGAAGGAGAGGCGGCATGGGCCGTATCGCAGCACTTACCACAAACCCGGTCATGATCGCGCTGGTCGCTATGCTCGCGATCACCGGTTGCGCCTCGAAGAAGACGCCGAACAGCGCCGCCGATCTCGGCCTCAACGGCGCCGGCGCGGCAACGCCCGGGTCGGCCCAGGACTTTACCGTCAACATCGGCGACCGCATCTTCTTCGATACCGATTCGTCCTCGATCCGCGCCGATGCGCAGACGACGCTGTCGCGCCAGGCGCAGTGGCTGAACCAGTACAAGCAGTATGCCATCGTCATCGAAGGCCATGCCGACGAGCGCGGCACGCGCGAATACAATCTGGCGCTCGGCGCCCGCCGTGCTGCCGCCACACGCGACTTCCTGGTCGCCAAGGGTGTTTCGGCGCAGCGCCTGAAGACCATTTCCTACGGCAAGGAGCGTCCGGTCGCGGTTTGCGACGACATCTCCTGCTGGTCGCAGAACCGCCGCGCCGTAACCACACTGGGCGGCGCCGGTTCTTGATCGACATAAATGCAACACTTGGTGCGAAAGGCGGCCAAAAGGCCGCCTTTTTCATATCTGCTCGCTCCAAACAAAATTTGGCCGAAGTCTCACGTCCTGTTAAGAGCCGAGAGCGTCTGGCTAGTCCCCGGTTGACTGGTCTACTTCGAATGAGAGGCGCGCAACAATGGTTTCACGGCGAGAGGCACATGCATTTCAGATCGGTCTTGAGCGGCACGCTTGCGCTGCTGCTCGTATCAAGTATCGCGGCACTTGCTGACGGGGCAAACGGCACCGGGCAGTCATCGGAAAGCGGTTTTTCCTTCCACCTGCCGACGATCAAACTGCCCGGCATTTTCGGCGAAAAGAAAAAGCCGGATCAGGTTCAATTCGCGCAACAGGATGGCACCGGCACTCCGGCGCTGGAGGAACAGCTCCGGCAGATGAATGGCAAGATCGAGGAACTCAATTTCCAGGTCCTGCAGATGCAGGAGCAGATCCGCAAGCAGCAGGAAGACAACGAATTCCGCTTCCAGCAGTTGGAAGGCGGTCCGCAAGGCGCGCAGCAGCCGGCCGAGCAGAAGAAGTCCGAGGCGGCGCCTAGCAGCGACAGCCCCAGCGGCGACAGTAACGTGGCGGAGGCGCCGGGGACGCCGGCTCCGGCCGATGCGGGCAAGGCGGCAGACGGCGACAAGAGCGTCGAGGACGTCATCGTCGAATCGCCCAGCGGCGATCCCGGCAAGCTGATCCCCGGCGCGCCGCCCAAGACGTTCGGCACCATCACCGTCGACAAAAACGGCAATGTCGTCGAAGCCGACGGCAATGCGCAGGCGAATGCGCCGGAGCAGAATACGGCCCCAGCCAACGGCGCCAGCGCAGCCGGCAACAAGGCCGGTAAATCCGACGATACGGTGGTCGCGGCACTCCCGTCGACCAACGATCCGGAGGAGCTTTACCGCAACTCTTACCAGTTCATCCTGTCGGGCGACTACAGCACCGCCGAACAGGGTTTCCGCGACCATATCGCCCGTTTTCCCAGAGACGCCAAGGCGGCGGACGCGCATTACTGGCTCGGTGAATCGCTGCTCGGCCAGCAGAAATACCGCGATGCGGCCGAGACTTTCCTCGCTGCCAGCAAGGACTATCCCAAGGCCAAGAAAGCGCCGGACATGCTGCTGAAGCTCGGCGTTTCACTGGTCGGGCTGAAGCAGCGCGACGTGGCCTGTGCCACCTTCAGCGAGATCGGCAAGCGCTACCCCGATATTTCCGGCGCGCTCAAGGAGCGAGTCAAGCAGGAAAGGGCGCTCGCGGCGTGCTAGTATTTCTGTTGCATGTCGTTGCCCCAAAACCGGGTCCACTTTTGGACGACATGCATGACGCTCGACACCGAGCCTGACCTTTCGGATTTTTCGCAGATCGACTTTTCCAACGGCGCTGTTGCAGCCGTGTCCGGCGGCAGCGACTCGACCGCCCTCCTCCTCCTCCTCAAAGCCCATCTCGACCGTAACGCCACGGCAACGAAATTGCTGGCGGTGACGATCGATCACCAATTGCGGCCGCAAGCGGCAGCGGAAGCGCAAGCCGTGGCCAGGCTGTGCGCGGCGCGCGGCATTGCCCATCGCATCCTCGCCTGGTCGGGGCACAAACCATCGACCGGCCTGCCCGCCGCCGCGCGCGAGGCGCGCTACCGGCTGCTCGCCGAGGCCGCCGAAGCGGCAGGCATCGGCCTGATCCTGACCGGGCACACCGCCGACGACCAGGCCGAGACCGTGCTGATGCGGCAAGCGCGCGACGAGTGGGCGCGTGACGAGTGGGCACGTGACGAGCAGGCAAGTGATGGAGGGGCAAGTGATGAAGGGCAAAGCGACGACGGGCCGCGCGACGAAGGGCGGGGCCTTGCCGGCATGGCGCCGGCAACCCTCTACGAGTGGCGGCACTGGATCGTGCGGCCGCTGCTCGGCATAAGGCGTGCTGAGCTGCGCGAATTCCTGCGGCGTGAACAGGTTGCCTGGATCGAAGATCCGACCAATGCCGACACCGCTTTCGAGCGGCCGCGCGTCCGCGCAGCACTTGCCGAAGGCGATGGTACGCCTCGCGTGGCTGAAGCGATAGCGCTGGCCAGAAAGGCGGCGGCCGAGCGTGAGCAGTTAGGACATCGCGCGGCCATGCTGATCCGCAGCTTGGCCTCCAGGCCGGCCGCCGGCCTCGTCCGCCTCGATCGGGATTTTGCGACAGCCGCCGACAGCCGGGCGGCCATTTATGCGCTGCGCATCCTGCTGGCGGCGACCGGCGGCACCGCCTTCCTTCCCGACCAGGCCCGCAGCGAAGCCCTTTTCGGCCGGTTCCGCACTGGGCCGCTTTGTGCCACATTGTCGCGGACCGTGATCGATGCCCGGCGTACCGGCATCTTTCTGCACCGCGAATTGCGGGATCTGCCGCCCGCTGTTGCGCTTTCCGGCAATGCGCTTTGGGACTGCCGCAGACGGATCACATTGGGCGACAGTTCAGGTGCATTGTTGATCGCGCCGCTGTTGGTAGCACCGCTCGGGGCGGCTCTTGCCGCAAAGCGGGCAATTGAAGGGCATGGCACGCCGGCAAGCCTTGTACGTGCCGCCTTGGCCGCCGAGCCGGCGCTATGGCAGGATGGCGAATGCCTTGGTTTGCTCGGGGAAGGCCCGGGTTTGCCCGGGGAAGGCCCGATGCCGGCGGCTGTCGCCGCATATCCGGCAGTCGCGCCCTTCGCCCGTTTCCTGCCGTCCTTCGATCTGGCGCCGGCCGATGCCGTCGCCGCCTTGCTTGGCGCGGCGCCGGTTCCAGCCTCGCCATTCGGTGGCCACAGTGCCGGCCTACCACGGGCGAATGCTTAACCGAGACCTGCTGTTATGCTTGGCAAGGGGGAACGCTCTCCCTATGTTAGGGCCAAGTTTCCTCTCACGACGCGTGTCCGCCCAGCGGCGCCAACGGGACAATTGATGAATCCGAATTATCGCAACCTCGCGCTCTGGGCGATCATAGCGGTCCTGCTCATCGCTCTCTTCAATCTTTTCCAGACGCCGCAGACGCGTGGAGCCTCGAGCGATGTTCCCTATTCGCAGTTCCTGCAGGAAGTCGCGGCGGGACGGATCAAGTCGGTGACCATTGCCGGCGCCCGTATCTCCGGCAATTATACGGACAGTTCCAACGGCTTCCAGACCTATTCGCCTGGGGACCCGTCGCTGGTTTCGCGGCTGCAGGACAAGAACGTCACCATCAATGCGCGTCCTGAGTCCGACGGCTCCAATTCGCTGTTCGGCACCCTGATCTCCTGGCTGCCGATGATCCTCATCCTCGGCGTCTGGATATTCTTCATGCGCCAGATGCAGTCCGGGTCCGGCCGCGCCATGGGCTTCGGCAAGTCGAAGGCCAAGCTTTTGACCGAAGCACATGGCCGCGTCACCTTCCAGGATGTCGCCGGCGTCGACGAAGCCAAGGAAGATCTGGAAGAGATCGTCGAGTTCCTTCGCGACCCGCAGAAATTCCAGCGGCTCGGCGGCAAGATCCCGCGCGGCGTGCTGCTCGTCGGTCCTCCCGGAACCGGCAAGACGCTGCTCGCCCGCTCGGTCGCGGGTGAAGCCAACGTGCCGTTCTTCACCATTTCGGGCTCGGACTTCGTCGAGATGTTCGTCGGCGTCGGCGCAAGCCGCGTCCGCGACATGTTCGACCAGGCCAAGAAGAACGCGCCTTGCATCATCTTCATCGACGAAATCGACGCGGTCGGCCGCCATCGCGGCGCCGGCCTCGGCGGCGGCAATGATGAACGCGAGCAGACGCTGAACCAGCTGCTGGTCGAGATGGATGGCTTCGAATCCAACGAAAGCATCATCCTGATCGCCGCCACCAATCGGCCAGACGTGCTCGATCCGGCGCTGCTGAGGCCGGGCCGCTTCGACCGCCAGGTGGTGGTGCCGAACCCCGACATCGTCGGCCGCGAGAAGATCCTGAAAGTGCATGTGCGCAACGTGCCGCTGGCGCCCAATGTCGACCTCAAGGTGATCGCGCGCGGCACGCCGGGCTTTTCCGGCGCCGATCTGATGAACCTGGTCAACGAATCCGCCCTGATGGCGGCGCGGCGCAACAAGCGCCTCGTCACCATGGCCGAATTCGAGGACGCCAAGGACAAGATCATGATGGGCGCCGAGCGCCGCTCGTCGGCGATGACGCAGGCGGAGAAGGAGCTGACCGCCTATCACGAGGCCGGCCATGCCATCCTGGCGCTCAACGTGCCGTCGGCCGATCCGCTGCACAAGGCGACCATCATCCCGCGCGGCCGGGCACTCGGCATGGTCATGCAGCTGCCGGAAGGCGACCGCTATTCGATGAGCTACAAATACATGATCTCGCGCCTCGCCATCATGATGGGCGGCCGTGTCGCCGAGGAGTTCAAGTTCGGCAAGGAGAACATCACCTCCGGCGCCTCCTCCGATATCGAGCAGGCGACCAAGCTGGCGCGTGCCATGGTGACGCGCTGGGGCTTCTCCGACAAGCTCGGCCATGTCGCCTATGGCGACAACCAGGAGGAGGTGTTCCTCGGCCATTCGGTGGCGCGCACGCAGAACATCTCGGAAGAGACGGCGCAGATCATCGACGCCGAAGTGCGCCGGCTGATCGACGAGGCCTATTCGACGGCAAGGTCCATCCTGACCAAGAAAAAGAAGGAATGGATCGCGCTGGCGCAGGGCCTGCTCGAATACGAGACGCTGTCCGGCGAGGAGATCAAGCAGCTGATCGCCGGCAATAAGCCCGCGCGCGACCTTGGCGACGACACGCCGCCGAGCCGCGGCTCGGCCGTGCCGAAGTCCGGCCGCCGCAAGAAGGGCCCCGAGCCCGAAGGCGGCATGGAACCCCAGCCATCAAGCTAGGCTCCGGCCCAGGAGAGATCGACTTCGAAACGCCGCGGCTCTAACGCGGCGTTTTCTCTTGGGGAATGCGACCCTTCCTGCATCGCTGGAAATTGGCGAAAGTGACGATGACGGCCAATCTCCCCCACGAGGGGCAGATTGGCAGCGGCGCCGCTTGCGCGCGGATGGCGCTCCTCGCACGTGTTCGGCAGCAAAAAAAGCCCGCGAACCTTGCGGCTCGCGGGCTCATGTCGTCGGATGGTGGCGCCGGTCAGCTCTTCAGCTTGGCGTTGCAGAGGCTGTAGAAGCCGCCGCCTTTCTGGATCCACCTGAGGCCGCCCAGCGTGTTGGCGTCCTTGTTGGCGTAGTAGAGGTCGAGGCAGGTGTGCATGCGGCCCTTGGCCGGGGTCTCGGTTGCATACTTCTTGGAGATCGCCGTCGGGAATTTCACGCCCTGGGGGGCGGTGATGGTCGGCGGTTGCGGATCGCCGGTGTACTTGGCATCGGGAGCCGGCAGGGTGTCGTCGTCGGCTGCGCCGGCGCCGCATTGGCTCTTGCGGAAGTCGTTCCACTTCATGCCATTCAGCGTGTTGCCGGCCTTGGCAGCCTGATATTTGGCGCTGCAATCCGCCATGCTGAGGCCTTTGCCGGTATCGGTCGCGGCGGCTGTCGTCGCCTTGGCAGGTGCCGCGGCAGGCTGTGCGGCTGCAGTTGCGCCGGCGGCGCATTCACTCTTGCGGAAGTCGTTCCATTTCATGCCGTTGAGCGTGCCGGCAGCCTTGGCGGCCTGGTATTTGGTGCTGCATTCCTTGGCCGTCAGCCCAGGCGCCGCGTCATCGCTGCTGGCCGCCGGTGCTTTGGTCGTGGCGGCGGGTTGTGCGGCTGCCGTCGCGCCGGCGGCGCACTGGGTCTTGCGGAAGTCGTTCCACTTCATGCCGTTGAGCGTGCCGGCAGCCTTGGCGGCCTGGTATTTGGTGCTGCACTCCTTCGCCGTCAGGCCCGGCGCCGCATCGTCGGCGGCGGCTGCCTTGGTCGTGTCGGCGGCCTTGGCAGTGGCTTTGGCTGGCGCGGGTTCGGTTGTAGCGGCGGTGGCATCGGTGCCGCATTGGGCCTTGCGGAACTGGTTCCAGTTCTGCCCGCCAAGCGTTCCCGCATCCTTGGCCGCGTTATACTTGGTGCTGCACTCGGCCATGGTCAGCGCATTGGCAGGCGCCGCCAGGAATAAGGTCGCGACGGCAAGACCCGTCAAAGTGGCAAGTCGGTGGATGAGCATGCTTGTTCTCCCTACGGCGGTTCATGATATGTCCCAGTGCAGCAATAGCGCTCAACGGCTGGTTGCGCCAGATGCTAAGTAGCGTAGAGACAAATTTAGAAGTGCATTCTTTTCTTTAAGGTGATGAATTCGTTGCCGGGACTGTCTCCCGGCCAAGTTCGTCCGGGTGCATTGCACGGAGAGCGCGCATATGGCTGGTTCCCAGCGAGGACACTGCGTCGCATGACAGCCAGTCAAATCGGCGCGTGCGGCGGACCTGAGCCTACCGCTGTCTGGAGCAGCACGATGCGGATTCGGGTTCAAGGCCACACTGCCACAGACCAAAGGATACAGATGAGGTTTGAGTTGACGTTTCTGATGCTGCTGCCGCAACAAGGGCTCGGAACTTGAAAATCAACACACTAGCGTGACGCAAAACACACAAAACAATAATTTTCTAAGGATTGGTCGTCCATAATCATACAATGTGATGACGGGGCTTGGGCCATTTTATGGCATGAGATGCTCGGAAAGAACCATCGGGAAGCTGGCGAACATGGCAGGACATTATTTCGGTACGGACGGCATTCGTGGGCGCGCCAACAAGTTTCCAATGACGGCGGAGGTCGCCATGCGGGTCGGCATGGCCGCCGGCCTCTCCTTCCAGCGCGGCAGCCACCGCCACCGCGTCGTGCTCGGCAAGGATACCAGGCTTTCCGGCTACATGATCGAGAACGCGATGGTATCCGGCCTGTGCGCCGCCGGCATGGATGTCTTCCTGCTCGGCCCGATTCCGACGCCGGCTGTTGCCATGCTGGTGCGCTCGCTGCGCGCCGATATCGGCGTGATGATCTCTGCCTCGCACAACCCCTATTACGACAACGGCATCAAGCTGTTCGGCCCCGATGGCTATAAGCTGTCCGATGAGATCGAGGAGCGTATCGAGGGGATGCTCGACAAGGATATCGAACTGGCGCTCGCCGATTCCGATGGGCTCGGCCGCGCCAAACGCGTCGACGGCGTGCATGACCGCTATATCGAATTCGCCAAGCGCACGCTGCCGCGCTCGATGTCGCTGTCGGGCCTGCGCATCGTCGTCGATTGCGCCAATGGCGCCGCCTACAAGGTGGCGCCCGACGCGCTGTGGGAACTCGGCGCCGAGGTCGTTGCCATCAATGTCGAGCCCAACGGCTTCAACATCAACAAGGAATGCGGCTCGACTCATCCGGCCGGCCTGCAAAAGAAGGTGCACGAGGTGCGCGCCGATATCGGCATTGCGCTCGACGGCGATGCCGACCGCGTCGTCATCGTCGATGAAAACGGCGCGATCGTCGATGGCGACCAGATCATGGCACTGATCGCCGAGTCCTGGCACCAGAGCGGACGGCTGGCCGGCGGCGGCGTCGTCTCGACGGTGATGTCCAATCTCGGCCTCGAACGCTTCCTCGGCGACATGAACCTGCAGTTGCATCGCACCAAGGTCGGTGACCGCTATGTCGTCGAGCACATGCGTGCCCATGGGCTCAATGTCGGCGGCGAACAGTCGGGCCACATCGTGCTGTCCGATTTCTCGACTACCGGCGACGGGCTCGTCTCGGCGCTCCAGGTGCTCGCCTGCATCAAGCGGCATAACCGGCCGGTCAGCGAACTGTCGAAGAAATTCGAGCCGGTGCCGCAGCTTTTGAAGAATGTGCATATTTCCGGCGGCAAGCCGCTGGAGGAGGCGCCGGTCAAGGCGGCGATCGAAGATGCGCGCAATCGCCTCGGCAAGGCCGGGCGCCTGGTCATCCGGCCATCCGGCACGGAGCCGCTCATCCGCGTCATGGCGGAGGGCGACGACCCGCAGCTTGTCGAGTCCGTGGTCAACGACATCGTCGAGGTCATTTCGGAAACGCGCAGCGCCGCCTGATCTCCCTCCAACATGGGTCAAAAGCCCGCCTTGCCGGCGGGCTTTTTATTGGGTCGCGGCCAGCTCCGCCTGCAGCAACGGCCGCCAGATTGCTCGACTTTTAGAGATTCGTGGTTAATCAATACGGTTAAACGCCTTTTAACCTTTCCGATTCATTATCCACAACTGAGGTCAATCACATTTCGGGCGCGTTCGCCGTTCGAGGGTTTCTCAGGGGTGATAAGCATGTTCAACACAGCAAGAATGGCTCTCCTGGCCGCGGTGTTTGCCGGCGCCGGGCCGGCATTCGCCGCCGATTTCGTCGAGCCGCCCGTCGTCGAGGAGGCGCCGCCACCGATCGCCTACGAGCAGCCGGCCGACTTTGGCGGCTGGTATATCCGTGGCGACATCGACTATCACTGGTCGAAGTTTCGCGGCGCCGACTATATCACCTACGGACCGCCTCCCGGAACCGGCACTTTTGACAGCGGCAAGCTGAAGAGTGCTTTCTCGGCCGGTGCCGGCGTTGGCTATCAAATCGACCGGCACTTCCGCACCGACTTGACCGCGGACTGGATGAGCAAATCCACCTTCCGCGGCTCGACCAGCGGCATCTGCCTTGATGGAGATCCTTGTACTTCGGTCGACACCTCGTCCTATACCGCGCTGCTGCTGCTCGCCAACGCCTATGTCGATATCGGCACATGGCACGGTATCACGCCCTATGTCGGCGCCGGCATCGGCGGCGCCTGGGTTAAGTGGGATACACTCCACAACAGCGATGAAGACGGTGAATTCTTCCACCGCGGCGGCAAGGGCTGGCGTTTTGCCTATGCTGCCATGGTTGGCGCATCCTACTGTTTGACCGATCGCGTCAAACTCGACGTCGGCTACCGCTACAGCCATATAAACGGTGGGAAGATGTTCGACTTCGGCAGCGGCGTCGGCCCCGGCTATGACAATGGCATCAATGTTCATGAGGTGCGCGGCGGCCTGCGCTACCAGTTCGGCAGATCGGACTGCGTTGAACCGGAACCTTATGTTCCGGAACCCGAGCCCGTCTACACCAAGTAGTCGCTTCGAAATCGAGGAATTCGTTGACCGCCCGGCTGATGCCGGGCGGTTTCGTTTGGCTGCCTAAACATGCTGCGGCGCTCTGTAACACCGTCCGGCTCGAGGAGCGAAGGCGGATCAAATCAATTGCTAACGCCTTGTTATCCTTAACCCGCACTTAACCACTATGGTTAACAATGCTGTCTGAAACGGCGCGCGATCGCGAATGCGCCAAGTTCGGGAGCCGAGGACCATGACATTCAAATCGCCTGTAGCACTGGCGCTTGCAGCAGTCGTCCTGGTGCCGCTGACGCCGGCGCTTGGCGCCGATTACGAACCGCCGGTCTATGTCGACCAGGCGCCCGACTATGTACCGGTCGAGGTTGGCTCGGGATGGTATCTGCGTGGCGATGTCTCCTATCTGGTGCAGAAGAGCTTCAAGGATGAGCATTTCGCCTTTACACCCGCGAGCTTCGACGAAAAGGAAGATCCCATCTTCGCCAGCATCGGCTTCGGCTACCATTTCAACGACTATCTGCGCGCCGATCTCAATGTGGGCTATCTTCCCGGCAACAAGATCGACGTCGGCTATAACGACGGAACGACCGTGGCATCGGCGACCCTGAAGAACTATGCCTTCTCAGGCATACTCAATGGCTATGTCGATCTTGGGACCTATGTCGGAATCACACCTTATCTCGGCGCTGGTGTCGGTATCCTGCAGAGCAAGCGTCGCCTGTCGGCGAGCTACTTCACCGACAACGCCGACCCCACCGACGATTTCGTCCTGCGTGACGACAAGACCCAATACTCCTTCGCCTACACGCTGAATGCCGGCCTTGCCTACCAAGTGTCCAAGAACGTCTCAGTCGATCTGGGCTATCAGTATTTTTCCGCGCCAGACGCCGAATATGTGACTGCCGAGAGCCTGACTTCCTTTCCGATCCGCAAAGGAATCAACAATCATCAAGTCAAAGTCGGACTACGCTACGATCTCTGGTAGGCTCGATCGAAGCCGAGGCGTTGACAATGGCGGGTCGTAGGCCCGCCGTTTACGTTTCGTCGCCGGCAATATCCCGGCAGCGACAAAAACTTTCCCCTTGACGCCGAAAGCCTGAACGCATATCGCCGTCCGTGGGCCACCCCTCCCCAACGAGGGGCCACTATCTGGAAGGATAGACCACGATGACGACGCATACGAAGCCCGGATTCCTTCCGGCAAATCCCAATTTTTCCTCAGGTCCCTGTGCAAAACGCCCCGGCTGGTCGGTCGAGGCGCTCAAAAATGCCGCGCTCGGGCGCTCGCACCGTGCCAAGATCGGCAAGACCAAGCTCGAACAAGCGATCGAGCTGACGCGGGAAATCCTCCAGGTTCCGGCGGATTACCGCATCGGCATCGTGCCGGCCTCGGATACCGGCGCGGTCGAAATGGCGCTGTGGTCGCTGCTCGGCGAACGCGGCGTCGACATGGTCGCTTGGGAGAGCTTCGGCTCCGGCTGGGTCACCGATGTGGTCAAGCAGCTGAGGCTCGCCGATGTTCGCAGGTTAGAGGCGGACTACGGCGCACTGCCGGACCTGACCAAAATCGACTTCGACCGCGACGTGGTCTTCACCTGGAATGGCACGACGTCGGGTGTGCGCGTGCCGAACGGCGATTTCATCCCGGCCACCCGCAAGGGCCTGACCATCTGCGACGCTACTTCGGCGGCCTTTGCGCAACAGCTCGATTTCAGGAAACTCGACGTTGTCACCTTCTCCTGGCAGAAGGTGCTGGGCGGTGAGGGCGCGCACGGAATGCTGATCCTCAGCCCGCGCGCCGTGGAACGCCTGGAAAGCTACAAGCCGGCCTGGCCACTGCCGAAGATCTTCCGTCTCACCTCGGGCGGCAAGCTGATCGAAGGCATCTTCAAGGGCGAGACGATCAACACGCCGTCGATGCTGTGCGTCGAGGACTATCTCGACGCGCTGCGCTGGGCGAAGTCGATCGGCGGCCTCGACGCGCTGGTCACCAGAGCGGATGCCAATGCCGCTGTTCTCGATCGCTTTGTCGGAAAATCTTCCTGGCTCGGCCATCTTGCCATAGACCCGGCGACGCGTTCGAACACGTCGGTCTGCCTTTCCTTCACCGATCCGGATGTCGCTGCACTCGACGCCGACGGACAGGCTGCATTCGCCAAGGCAATTGTCTCGGCGCTCGACAAGGAAGGCGTCGCCTACGACATCGGTGCCTACCGCGATGCACCGCCCGGCCTGCGCATCTGGTGCGGGGCGACAGTCGAGACCTCCGATGTCGAAGCGCTGCTGCCCTGGCTCGACTGGGCCTTTGCCGCGCAAAAGGCGTCGCTGAAGGCAGCCGCCTGACTCCCTCCCCCTCGAGGGGAGGGTGGCCCGAAGGGCCGCCTCCACCCGCTCAACGATCCGCCATCCAGAAAGAAAAAGATTTGGCCGCATCCGGCCGCAACGACCCCACCCCGGCGCTTCGCGCCGACCCTCCCCTCAAGGGGGAGGGACGCCAATCGCAAAGGACCAAGCCAATGCCCCGCGTTCTCGTCTCAGACAAACTTTCCACCACCGCCGTGCAGATATTCAGGGATCGCGGCATCGAGGTCGACTATTTGCCGGATCTCGGCAAGGACAAGGAAAAACTGCTCGAAGTGATCGGCCAGTATGATGGGCTGGCCATCCGCTCGGCGACAAAGGTCACGGAGAAGCTGATCAACGCCGCGACCAGGCTGAAGGTCGTGGGCCGCGCCGGCATCGGCGTCGACAATGTCGACATCCCGGCGGCGAGCCGCAAGGGCATCATCGTGATGAACACGCCCTTCGGCAATTCGATCACCACCGCCGAGCATGCCGTCGCCATGATCTTCGCGCTGGCCCGCCAGATACCGGAGGCCAACGCCTCGACCCACGCCGGCAAATGGGAAAAGAACCGCTTCATGGGTGTCGAGATCACCGGCAAGACGCTGGGCATCATCGGCTGCGGCAATATCGGTTCGATCGTCGCTACGCGCGGCGTCGGCCTGAAGATGCATGTCATCGCCTTCGATCCATTCCTGTCGGACAGCCGCGCCGAGGAGCTCGGCGTCGAAAAGGTCGAGCTCGACGAGCTGTTCGCCCGCGCCGACTTCATCACGCTGCACACGCCGCTTACCGACAAGACGCGCAACATCATCGACGCCGCGGCGATCGCCAAGATGAAGAACGGCGTGCGTATCATCAACTGCGCCCGTGGCGGGCTGATCGTCGAGGCCGACCTGATCGCGGCGCTGAAGAGCGGCAAGGTGGCCGGCGCCGGCATCGACGTGTTCGAGGTCGAACCGGCGGACAACAACGCACTGTTCGGCATGGAGAATGTCGTGGCGACGCCGCATCTCGGCGCGTCGACCACCGAAGCGCAGGAGAATGTCGCCCTGCATGTCGCCGAGCAGATGTCCGACTATTTGATCAAGGGCGCCGTTTCCAACGCCATCAACATGCCGTCGATCACCGCCGAAGAGGCGCCGCGGCTGAAACCTTTCGTCAAGCTTGCCGAAGTGCTCGGCGCCTTTGTCGGACAGGTCACCGAGGATCCGATCAAGGAGGTCGAGATACTGTTCGACGGCTCGACCGCGACGATGAACACGCGCGCGCTGATCAGTGCCACCCTTGCCGGGCTGATCCGGCCGCAGGTCTCCGACGTCAACATGGTGTCGGCGCCGATCATGGTGAAGGAGCGCGGCATCATCGTCGCCGAGGTCAAGCGTGACAAGTCGGGCGTGTTCGACGGCTATATCAAGCTGACGGTTAAGACCGAGCACAGGACGCGCTCGATCGCCGGCACCTGTTTCTCGGACGGCAAGCCGCGCTTCATCCAGATCAAGGGCATCAATCTCGACGCAGAGGTCGGCCAGCACATGCTCTACACGACCAATGCCGACGCGCCCGGCATCATCGGTCTGCTCGGCACGGTGTGCGGCGAGAACGGCGTCAACATCGCCAACTTCCAGCTCGGCCGCAACCGGCCGGGCGGCGATGCCATCGCATTGCTCTATCTCGATGCGCCGTTCCCGGAAAACGTGTTGGCGCAGGTGCGCTCGCACAAGTCGATCGACTCCGCCAAGCGGCTGCATTTCGATGTGGGGATAGCCTGAAATTCGATCGCCCCGTGTGCAGCAGCACGCGGGGCGGTGGAACGTCGCGGCAAGCGACTTCATTCAGCAGCGGATGCCGCCATCTTCCGTCCGCTGTATTCGGCGAGGCTGATGCCACCGAGCACCAGCGCGAGAGCCAGCGCCTGATAGAGCTGGAATGTCTCACCGACAATCAGCACCGATAGCAGCGTACCGAAGATCGGCACCAGATTGATGAACAGGCCGGCCCGGTTGGCGCCGATCAGCTCGTTGCCCCTGATATAGAAGATCTGCGAGATGACCGAAGCACCGATGGCGGTATAGAACGCGACCGCCCAGCCGCGGGCATCGGGGACGATGACCTTGCCGGCGGCAATCTCCCACAGGAAGAAAGGCAGCGATGTGACGAGTGCGGCAACCGACAGCGCCAGCATCAGGCTCTGCCAGCGGATGACCGGCTTCAGCCGCAACCCCACCGAATAGAAGGAGTAGCAAAGCACGGCGACCAGCATGATCGCGTCGCCGAAGTTGAGATCCAGCTTGAGAAGCTGGCGCAGGTCGCCATGGCTCGCCGTCACCGCGACGCCAATGATGGTCAGCACGACGCCAGCTATCTGCACCCGGTTCACCCGCAGGCGAAACAGCACGAAATTGGCGATGATGATCACGATCGGTATCGCCGCCTGCTCGATCGAGACGTTGATCGCCGTCGTGTAGTTGAGCGCCGTGTAGAAGATCGCATTGAAAAAGGCGAAGCCGCAACCGCCGAGCCCGCCAAGCAGCAACCAGTGCCTGCGCACCACCGGCCAGTCTTGGCGTAGCGTTCCCCAGCCGATCGGCAGCAGGATCAGAACCGCCAGCAGCCAACGCAGGAAGACCAGCGTCATCGGCGAGATATGACCGACCGCCAGCTTTCCCGCCACGGAGTTGCCGCCCCACAGCAAGGTGGTGAACAGCAGGAACAGATAGGCGGCTCGATGCATCGTGAACTCCCGGCCAGGCAGAGGGAATTTGACGGTCGGTGTGGGCCTATTGCGACCGCCAGCCCAAGTAAATGATGTCAAAGGCGAAAATTGTTGTGCCTCGGAGCGTTTTGGGCGGCAAAGAGTGGTCGCGCTCGCCGGGTCTTGACGCTATAGAGCGACGTGCGTGCAATTGGACGCTACAAAGTACGCGTCGGAAGGCTTTAATCTCGCGTCGTGCTTTTCCGAAAATCGATTCCGATTTTGGGGGCCGATGCGATAGAGGCCTATCGTTTCGAATTGTTTCAAGCTGCTCGTGCGGCGTCTTAAGGGAAAAGAAATATGGCCAATGTGGTGGTCGTCGGCTCGCAATGGGGCGATGAGGGCAAAGGCAAGATCGTAGACTGGCTGTCGGAGCGCGCCGATGTTGTCGTGCGCTTCCAGGGCGGCCACAATGCCGGCCACACGCTGGTCGTCGACGGCAAGGTCTACAAGCTGTCGCTGCTGCCGTCCGGCGTGGTGCGGCAAGGCAAGCTTTCCATCATCGGCAATGGCGTCGTCTTCGATCCGCACGCTTTCGTTGCGGAGGTTGCGAAATTGAAGGCGCAGGGCGTCGAGGTGACGCCAGACCGCCTGAAAATAGCCGAAAACACCGCGCTTATCCTGTCCTTGCACCGGGAGCTGGACGGATTTCGCGAGGACGCCGCTTCCAATTCCGGAACGAAGATCGGCACGACCCGTCGCGGCATCGGTCCCGCCTATGAAGACAAGGTGGGCCGGCGCGCGGTCAGGGTGATGGATTTGGCGGATTTGGAAACGCTGCCCTTGAAGGTCGACAGGCTGCTGACGCACCACAATGCGCTGCGGCGCGGGCTCGGCCATGCCGAGGTCACGCATGAGGCGATCATGAGCGAGCTGATCTCGGTGGCCGACGAGATCCTGCCCTATATGGACCGCGTCTGGAAAATCCTCGACGACAAGCGCCGCGCCGGCGAGCGCATCCTGTTCGAGGGCGCGCAAGGCACGTTGCTCGACATCGACCACGGCACCTATCCGTTCGTCACCTCGTCCAATACGGTTGCCGGTCAGGCCGCCGCCGGGTCGGGTGTCGGGCCGGGCGCCATCGGCTATGTGCTCGGCATCACCAAGGCCTATACGACGCGCGTCGGCGAAGGCCCGTTTCCAACCGAACAGAAGAACGAGATCGGCGAGTTCCTGGGCACGCGCGGCCATGAATTCGGCGTCGTCACCGGCCGCAAGCGGCGCTGCGGCTGGTTCGATGCCGTGCTGGTCCGCCAGGCCGTCGCCGTCAACGGCATCAAGGGCATTGCGCTGACCAAGCTCGATGTGCTCGATGGGCTGGACGAGATCAAGGTCTGTACCGGCTACCGACTCGACGGCGAGGCGATCGATTACCTGCCGGCCAGCCAGGGTGCGCAGGCCCGCGTCGAACCGGTCTACGAGACGCTGGAGGGGTGGAAAGGCACCACTGCCGGCGCGCGCAGCTGGAACGACCTGCCGGCCCAGGCGGTGAAGTACGTCCGCTACATCGAAGAGCTGATCGGCGCGCCGGTCGCACTCCTTTCCACCAGCCCTGAACGGGACGACACGATACTTGTGACCGATCCGTTTCAAGACTAGTTTCTCAGCCTTCCGGGCATTGCGGCTGATTTGCGGGGGCCGGCCCAGAAACAAATGCAGGTCGACTGACGTATGGTAGATTTTGTTCCTATTCTGAAAAAGGCGCTCGATAAACTCGGTGAGCCGTCGGCGGAAGTGCGCGCCAGGGTCTATGACAGGGCCCGTTCGTCAATCGCGAAACAACTCGCAGAGAAGGCCACGATGACGCCTTCCGATGTCGACCGGCAGATGCGTGCACTGGAAGACGCCATCGCCAAAGTCGAGCGGGACTATGCCAAGCCTGCGCCGCCTCCCGACCCGCTGGCGGAACTGGAGGACATCTTCTCCTCCATCGACCGCAACAAGAACCAGTCCAGCCATATCCGACAGCCAGCAAAGACGGAGCCGGCATGGCAGCCGGCCAAGACCGAGCCGGCAAAGACCGGGCCGGCCTGGCAGCCCACGCCCGCCAAGGCGGCGCCGAACTGGCAAAAGCCGCAGCCCGTCGCTCTTTCTCAGGAGCGCGCTGGTCCGCCGCCGTCCGATATGGATCTTCCGACGGCTGACGGCCAAGACGGCGTTTTTCGGGGCGACGACTTTTCCAACGACGGCGGGCCCGCGGAGGACAGGTTCCAGCGGCTCCATCCTGCCGAGCGCAGGCGTAGCTATGGCGGTGTGATCGCCGCCGCCATTGCCTTGCTCGTCATTGCCGGTGGTGGCTATGGCATCTGGCTGAACAAGGATGCGTTCGGCAGCATGCTCGGCCTCGACTCGACCAAAGCCGTCGCCACCGAACCGCTGGTAAAACCAGCCCCGCCCAAGCCTGAGGCCGATGCGGCCGTACCGGCCGCCGCGCCTCCGACGGAGGCCGGCGAGGGCGCGAAGTTCACGCAGCGCCTGACGCCCGAGGGCCACGAAGTCGATCCCGGCCCCGCGGCCGGGCAGGCGGGCATCGGCGAAGGCGAATCCGTCGCCGCACTGACCACGCCGCCATCGGCCGCACAAGCGCCGACCACCCCGGCACCCGCCGCGCCGGCACCGGCCGCACCCGCCGACACGCAAGCCACGGCCAATGCTCCAGCAGTCGATGGGTCCGCTGCACCAACTCCCGCAACGCCGCCCGCCAACGGGGCAGCAGCGCCTGCAGCGGCCGCCCCGCCGCCCGCACCGGCAGCGGCACCAACGGCAGTTCCGCCGCAAGCCACGTTGGCCGTCGGCCAGAAGGCGATCTTCTACGAGGAGCGCACCAGCACCGCTCAAGGCTCGGCCGAGCCCGGCAACATCGTCTGGTCGCTGGTGCAGGAATCGCCCGGCGGCGACCTGCCGCCCGAGCCGGCGATCCGCGCCGAGGCGACCATTCCAGGCAAGGATATCCAGTTGCGCATGACGATCCGTCGCAACACCGACCAGACGCTGCCGGCCAGCCATATTATCGAGATGATCTTCCTGACGCCTGACGGCTTCGAGGGCGGCGGCGTCGACAACATCCTGCGTGTCGCCATGAAGGGCTCCGAGCAGGATGCCGGAAGCCCGCTGATCGGCATCCCGGCCAAGATCGCCGACGGTTTCTTCCTGGTTGCGCTCAACGATACCAAGGCGGATGAAGACGCCAATCTGACCTTGCTCAGAGGTCAGGACTGGATCGATGTGCCGGTCGTCTACAAGACCGGGCGGCGGGCGCTGCTCACCATGGAAAAGGGCATTCCAGGCGAGAAGGTGTTCGACGAGGCGCTAAAGGCCTGGCAGACAAAGACGGCGGGGTGAGGCCGGCTCACCAGCCCAACGCCTCTCTGGCTCAGAAGCCTTGGAACAGCATGTCGAGCGCGCTCACGATGTCGTCGTGATGGCGAGAAAGATTTCCTTCGGCAACGGGCAATTCAGAGGTCATCAAGGCTGACATGAATTGAGTGACCATGACATGGTCCTTACCGTTGATGGTGAAGATAGGGTTTAGCCGGCGGCCCGGCACTGGGGCCTTGTTGGCTGGCATCAGCGGGACGACGACCTTCGTGTCGAGCCGTCCCAGAAGGTCGGATTGGACATCGAGAAGGTAACCGTCGCCTTCGGCACTCTGGTAGAAATCATAACGTGCCATCAAAACAGCCGGTGCTTGGCCAGAGGCAAGCCGTTGCGCCTGACATAGTCATTCGAACTGTCGATCGCTTCCTTGTTTTCCTCCTGCCACCGGCGGTTTTTTTCGGCCGAAATCGCCTTGGCGATGCCCTCTTCCGCAGCGCGGGATATATTGATGCCCAACGCCTTGGCATCCTCGATCAATCGGGAGTCGATCGATGTATTAACCGACTTTCTTTGGGTTTTTGGCTTCGATTGAAGCATACAGCCGCTCCCATTTATGCGCATAATGTAGGCGCATATGAGCGTGCACGCAACCTCTCATCCCTCCATCTCTTCCCTTAGCATCTCGAGTTCCAGCCATTCCTCCTCGAGCGCTGCCAGTGTGACGCGCTCCTTGTCGAGCGCGGCAATCGTCTTCTGGAACGAGGCCGGGTCGCGCTCGTAATAGGCCGGATCGGCGATGTTGTTCTCCAGCCGCGAGATCGAGGCCGACACCGCCTCGATCTTCTTGGGTAAGGTTTCCAGCGCGAATTTCTGCTTGAACGACAGTTTCTTGGCCGGGCCCTTCGGTGCGGCCGCTTCGTTCCTGCTTGCCGCCGTCGCTTCACCGGCTTCTGCTTTTGGCCGCGCCCTGCGGTCGTCCAGCCTGGTGCCGCCGCGCTGCCCAAGCATGTCGGAATAGCCGCCGGCATATTCGATCCAGCGGCCGTCACCATCCGGCGCGATGATGCTGGTCACGGTGCGGTCGAGGAAATCGCGATCGTGGCTGACCAGGATCACCGTGCCGGCAAAACCGGCGACCAGTTCCTGCAGCAGCTCCAGCGTCTCCATGTCGAGATCGTTGGTCGGCTCGTCGAGCACAAGCAGGTTTGCCGGCCGCGCCAAAACGCGTGCGAGAATCAGCCGTGCCCGCTCGCCGCCCGAAAGCTCGCGCACCGGCGTGCGCGCCTGTTCCGGCTTGAACAGGAAGTCTTTCATGTAAGAGACGACGTGGCGCTGCTCGCCATTGATGACGAGGTTCTCGCCGCGCCCGTCGGTCAGATACTGCGCCAGTGTCTCCTGCGGGTCGACGGCTTCGCGCTTCTGGTCGAGCGTGGCGATCTCCAGATTGGTGCCGAGCCGCACCGTGCCTGCGTCCGGCTTCAATTCGCCGGTCAGCATCTTCAACAGCGTCGTCTTGCCGGCGCCGTTCGGCCCGACCAGGCCGACGCGATCGCCGCGCTGGATGCGGGTCGAGAATCCCTTGACCACGGTCAGATCGCCAAAGCTCTTCTCGATGTTCTTGGCTTCGATCACCAGTTTGCCGGATTCGGCGGCGTCGCTGGCTGTCATCGTCGCCGCACCCTCGGCGCCGCGATGACCACGAAAGCGCTGGCGCATGGTCTGCAATTCACCGAGCCGGCGCATGTTGCGCTTGCGCCTTGCCGTCACGCCATAGCGCAGCCAGTGCTCCTCGCGCACGATCTGGCGACCGAGCTTGTGCTGCTCGCGCTCTTCCTCCTCCAGCACCGTGTCGCGCCATTCCTCGAAATAGCCAAAGCCCTTGTCGAGACGGCGGGTCTGGCCGCGGTCGAGCCAGATTGTGGCGCGTGACACGCGCTCGAGAAAACGGCGGTCATGCGAGATGACGACCAGTGCCGAGGAGGTGCGGGCAAGCTCCTCCTCCAGCCATTCGATGACCGAAAGGTCAAGATGATTGGTCGGCTCATCGAGGAGGAGAATGTCGGGCTCCGGCGCCATGACGCGGGCGAGGGCGGCGCGCCGCGCCTCGCCGCCGGAGAGGTCGTTCGGCCGTTCCTCGCCGGTCAGGCCGAGATGCTCCATCAGATAGGTGGCGCGGTAGGGATCGTCGGCCGGCCCGAGCCCCGCCTCGACATAGGCGCGGACAGTCGCAAAGCCGTCCATGTCGGGCATTTGCGGCAAGTAGCGCACGGTCGCCGAAGGCTGGCGGAAGACTTCGCCGTCCTGCGGTTCGATCAGCCCGGCGGCTATCTTGAGGAGCGTCGACTTGCCAGAGCCGTTGCGGCCGACCAGGGCGATCTTGTCGCCAACTGAGGCCGTCAGGGCGGCACCGTCGAGCAGCGGCGTGCCGCCAAAGGTCAGCTTTATCCCGTCGAGATTGAGAAGCGGCGGCGCCATGTCAGCTTTCTGGGCTCAGCTTTCCGGAAAAGGGTAGGGATGCGCGAGCAGCAGCGCGCGGCCGCTGGCCAGCGCGATTTCCAGCCGGCCCCTGACCTCGTTGGAAATGGTCAGCGACGAGCCGAACGCAACCTCGACATGGTCGAGCGGCCATTTGGCGCCGGTGACTGTCAGGCCGGCGAGATCCGAAAAGCCGAGCACCGAAAACAGCGTGCCGTCGACATAGTCGAAGCCAGTCTTTCCAGGCAGCAAAGGAATGCCTTCCTGTGCGCCGCTGGTCAAAAGCACTTCCGTTCCGCCTTCCGCCAGCCGGACGCTTAGCGCCAGATGCAGGAAGATGTGGTCGGTGCGTTTGCCGCCGAAGGCGCCTGCGAGCACAAGGCTGGTCGCACCGCGTTCGAGCGCGGCGGCGATAGCGAGTTCACCGTCGGTCTTGTCCTTTTCAGCGGGAAATACCTGCCGTGGCACGGCGGCCAGATCCTCCGGCAAATCGGCAGGCACCGAATCGAAATCGCCGACCCAGAGTTCCGGCCTCAGGCCCAGCATGCGGGCATGACCGATGCCGGCATCGGCGGCGATGACGCGCGAGCCTTCGACCTGGCGGTCGAGCAGCGGCGTGCGGATGAGATCGCCGCCAAGCAGGATGGTGAATGTGCTCATATCTCGTGGCCCTTACCAGCCCTGCCCCGGAAACGGAAGATGAAACGGCAGACGAAACGGAAGGCTGGGCTTTGGATGCCCGGCAAACTTCCGCTTGCGCAGCACTTCGGCCGGGCCTATGTGTCGCAACGCTCTAACGGGGTGCCGGACGCGATTTTCGCGGACCGGCTGAGAGGCAAGACTGCCAACCCGCTGAACCTGATCCGGTTTGTACCGGCGGAGGGATTAGACGTTTCGGACAGCCCGACGCCTCAATTCCTTTCAACGCGAACGAAGGAGGCGCCGATGCGCAGTTTTTTCCACTCTCTTGTCTCAATTGTCCTGCTTGCGGCATCCGCGCTCGCCCTGCCAGGGCAGGCATCGGCACAGGATAGACTGACGGTCTATACCTATGAAAGCTTCACCGCCGATTGGGGTCCGGGACCGGCGGTGAAGAAGGCCTTCGAGGCCGAATGCAGTTGCGTCGTCGAATTCGTCTCGGTCGCCGACGGCGTGGCGCTGCTCAACCGTGTGAAGCTGGAAGGCGCCGCGACCAAGGCCGACATCGTACTTGGCCTCGATACCAACTTAACCGCCGACGCCAAGGCAACCGGCCTGTTTTCGCTGCACGGCACCGTGTCGGGCGTCAGTGTGCCGGGCGGCTGGAGCGACGATATTTTCGTGCCGTTCGACTATGGCTATTTCGCCGTCGTCTACGATACCGAAAAACTGAAGAGCCCGCCGAAGAGCCTCAGGGAATTGGTCGAGGGCGATGCCGGAGAGAAGATCGTCATCCAGGATCCGCGCACCTCGACGCCGGGCCTTGGCCTGCTGCTGTGGGTCAAGTCGGTCTATGGCGACAAGGCGCCGGAAGCCTGGGCCAAACTCAAGGCGAAGGTGCTGACGGTAACGCCGGGCTGGAGCGAGGCCTACGGCCTGTTCACCAAGGGCGAGGCGCCGATGGTGCTGTCCTACACCACCTCGCCGGCCTACCACATGGTCGCCGAAAACACCGAGCGCTACCAGGCGGCGTCCTTCGAGGAGGGCGAATATCTGCAGATCGAGGTTGCGGGGATCACCACCAAGGGTGCGAAGAACCCGCTGGCAGAAAAGTTCATTGCCTTCATGACCGGACCGAAATTTCAGGATGTCATTCCCGAAACCAACTGGATGTTCCCGGCCGGCAAAACCGACAAGCCGCTCAACCCGGCGTTCGACAAGCTGGTCAAGCCGACCAAGACCTTGCTGTTCAGCCCGGAAGACGTCGCGGCCAACCGCAAGGCCTGGGTCGATGAGTGGCTTGCGGCGATGAGCAAGTAGGGCTCAAGCCTCGTCGGATGTTTGCGCCAAGCCACCCCCCTCTGGCCTGCCGGCCATCTCCCCCTCAAGGGGGGAGATCGGCAGCTTTGTCGCCTCTCCTCGTCCTGCCACTTGTGAGATTGGCGAAGGCGGCTGAGTGCGCAATCTCCCCCCTTGAGGGGGAGATGGCCGGCAGGCCAGAGAGGGGTGGGCTCGGCCATTGCCAGGTATTTCCTTCGATCAACACCTGTCGTAGTGTCGGGTAGCGCGACATGCATACGCGTCATCCGGCCGATCCCCGCGTCACTGCCGGCATCGTCGCGCTCGCCGCCATCGCGCTGCTGATCGGCGGTGCATTCGCCGGGCTCGTCGTCGAAGCCACACGCGACCTGTCCGGCGCCGCCTCCGCTTTCGATTCCTATCTCTTGCGCGTCGTCCGTTTCACGCTCTGGCAGGCTCTGCTGTCGACCCTGCTCTCCGTCGCACCGGCGCTGTTCGTCGCGCGTGCCCTGTCGCGGCATCCGCGTTTTTTCGGGCGAGGCTTCATCCTCCAGCTTTTCGCCGTGCCGCTGGCGCTGCCGGCCATTGTTGCCGCACTCGGTGTCTTGGCACTCTATGGCCGCGCCGGGTATTTCGCCGGCACGCTCGGCGCGATTGGCGGCCAGAGCTGGCCCGGCATCTATGGCCTGTCGGGCATACTCGTCGCCCATGTCTTCTTCAACCTGCCGCTGGCGACGCGGCTGTTCCTGGAGGCGTTGCAGACCGTGCCGGCCGACCAATGGCGGCTGGCGAGCCAGCTTGGCATGGGCGCTGCGCCGGCCTTCCGGCTGATCGAATGGCCGCCGCTGCGTGCGGCCTTGCCCGGCGTTGCAGGGCTCGTTTTCATGCTGTGCATCACCTCCTTCACCATCGTGCTTACGCTCGGCGGCGGACCCAGCGCGACGACGCTCGAGGTTGCCATCTACCAGGCGCTGCGTTTCGACTTCGACCCGGCGCGGGCTGTGACGCTGACCCTGCTGCAGATTGCCCTGACCTTCGTCGTCGTGCTGGCCTTGACGCGGCTCGGCGCCAATATGGTAGGGGATGCCAATCTGCCGGTGGCGCCGCGCCGGTATTTTTCAGCCGGTGCGGCCGAGACCGTGCTGAACGCATTGGCGATCGGGCTGGCACTGCTGTTTGTCGCCGGGCCGATGGCGGCCACGTTGGCAGCCGGGCTTGGCGCCGATCTCGGCCGCCTGGCCGGCGAGAGCGCGGTGCGGCAAGCGACGGCGACCAGTGCCGTGCTCTCCCTCCTATCGGCGCTGCTCTCTGTGGCGTTGTCGCTGTCGCTGGTCATGGCGCGCCGGGCGCTGGCGCTCACCCGGCGGACAGGCCGGCGGACACTGCTCGAACATCTGGCCGACACCGGTGCGGGGTTCGTCCTGGTGGTGCCGCCCATCGTCATCGGCGCCGGCTGGTTCCTGCTCTTGCGCACCGTCAGCGATGTCTTTGCGATCGCCCCTGTCATGGTCGTTGCGGTCAATGCGGTGATGGCGATGCCGTTCGCCATCCGCGCCATCCGCCCTGCCTATGACGCGTCGAGCGAACGCCACGAACGGCTCTGCGCACAGCTTGGTATCTCGGGCTGGAACCGGTTGCGGCTGGTCGACTGGCCGTCGCTGCGGCGGCCGCTCGCCACCGGCTTCGCTTTCGCCATGGCGCTGTCGCTCGGCGATCTCGGCGTCATTGCGCTGTTCGGCAGCGATTCCGTGCAGACCTTGCCCTATCTGCTGCTGGCGCGCATGGGCAGTTACCGCACTGAGGATGCCGCCGGCCTGGCGCTGCTGCTCGGCCTTGTCTGCCTGGCGCTGGTGTTGGCCGCGGACTGGCTGGGAAGGGGCGAGAAATCATGATGCCGACCAGCCCGGAACGGTCCATTTCGGTGGAAAAAGGCGCGGCCGTACGACTCGATAATGTCTCGTTCAGCTATGGTGAAACGCCGCTTATATTCGATGTCGATTTCCCGGCGTCGGAAATCACCGCCATTATGGGGCCGAGCGGTTCGGGAAAGTCGACGCTGCTCAATCTGGTGGCCGGCTTCGAGACGCCGCGGTCGGGCCGCGTGCTGATCGGCGGCGCCGACGTCAGCACTGCGCCGCCATCAGCGCGGCCGGTATCGATGGTGTTCCAGGAAAACAACCTGTTTGCCCATCTTTCCCTCGAGCAGAATGTCGGGCTCGGCCGCTCGCCTTCGCTCAGGCTGAGCGAGGCTGACCGCGCCGCAATCGCCGCAGCGCTGAAGCGCGTCGGCCTTGCCGGCAAGGAAAGCCGGCTGCCGCGCGAACTCTCGGGCGGCGAGCGGCAGCGCGTCGCGCTCGCCCGCGTCCTGGTGCGCGACCGGCCGGTGCTGTTGCTCGACGAGCCGTTCGCTTCGCTCGGACCGGCACTGCGCGACGACATGCTCGACCTGGTGGCCGACGTCCATTCGGAGCAGCGCATGACGGTGCTATTCGTCACGCACCAGCCGGACGATGCGCGCCGTATCGGCCAAAACATGGTTTTCCTGGATGGTGGCACGGTTGCCGCGACGGGCACCGCGGCCGATTTTTTCGTCGGGGCTGGACCGGAGGCATTCCGACGCTATATCGGCTCGGGTCCCTTTGCGGCTGGATCACGAGATGTTGCCCGGAAGCGGACATAATTTATGGTCAAACCGGCGGAAGGCGAAGCGGCGCTTGCTTGCCATGGTCGAGGTAGTGTGGCTAGGTCCGCCAGGAGCTGGTCCGGCCTAGACCGTGATTTGCCCTTGCTGCCTCGTATCTGTCGGACGCACGAAGGACGCCGTAGCACTTGATTTTGCGCGTGATGCTTTCCGGAAATCGCGCCCGATTTTCGCGGTCACGTGCCAGGACTTGAAAGGACGCCGATCTGCCGACCGGCATCGACAATCGGAGGGTGAAACCGCTGGCGCGCTTTCTGGCGCTGGCCGGTCTTGCCGTGGCGCTGGCAAGCTGCCAGATGTTCACGCCTCCCGACGTGCAGGAATCGGGCTTCCAGCCCTCCGACAAGCCGATCACGGTCGACAATGTCGCCGCCAACGGCAAGCTCGCTCAACTGGCGAAGGCGCAGCACCCGCGCATCCTCGCCACCTATGGCGGCGAGTATTCCGACCCCAAGCTCGAGCGCATGGTGGCCAAGATCGTCGGCAGACTGACCGTGGTGTCGGCCAACCCAACCCAGACCTACCGCATCACCATCCTCAACTCGCCCAACGTCAATGCCTTCGCGCTGCCGGGCGGCTATCTCTACATCACCCGCGGGCTGCTGGCGCTGGCCAACGATTCCGCCGAGCTTGCCGCCGTCATCGCGCATGAGATGGGCCACGTTACGGCCAACCACGGCCTGCAGCGCCAGCAGCTGGAAGCCGAGGAGGGGTTGGCGACCAAGGTCGTTTCGGATGTGCTCGGCGACAACCCGACGGCCAAGGCGGCGCTGATCCGCGGCAAGCTGAGGCTGGCCCAGTTCTCGCGCAATCAGGAGCTGGAGGCCGACGCCATCGGCATCAAGTCGATCGGCGAAGCCGGTTTCGATCCCTACGCCGCCGGCCGCTTCCTGCAGTCGATGTCGGCCTATACCGATTTCCGCTCGATCAGCGGCGCCACCGACGCCAGCCTCGACTTCCTGGCGACGCACCCCAACACGCCGCAGCGTATCGACCTCGCGCAGCGCCACGCCCGCCAGTTCGGCGCGCCCGGTGTCGGGTCGCGCGACCGCGATTCATTTCTTGCCGGCGTAGACGGGCTACTTTACGGCGACACGCCGGAGGAAGGCTATGTGCGCGGCGAAACCTTCCTGCACCCTGGCCTCGGCGTGTCGTTCTCGGTGCCCAACGGCTTCGTCATCGACAATTCGGCGGCGGCGGTGACGGCGACCGGCCCGGGCGACATGGCGATCCGCTTCGACGGCGTTTCGATCGACAAGAACCGCTCGCTGACCGACTACATCCGCAGCGGCTGGGTTGCCGGCCTCGACGACAGCAGCGTGCGCCAGGAGACGATCAACGGCAACGAAGCGGCAACCGCGCATGCCGGCGCCGACGGCTGGCAATTCGACATTGCGGTGATCCGCGCCGGCGGCCAGGTCTACCGCTTGCTGACCGCGGCACCGTCGGCCAGCACCTCGCTGAGCACGGTGGCGCGCTCGGTCAGCGGCTCGTTCCGCATCCTGAGTGCTGCCGAGAAGGCGGCGTTGAAGCCACTGCGTATCCGCATCGTCACGGTGCAGCCCGGCCAGACAATGGGCTCCCTGGCCGCACAGATGGTCGGCGTCGACCGCAAGCTGGATTTGTTCAGGGTGCTCAACGCGCTGTCGCCGGGTGCCGCGGTTTCGGCCGGCGACAAGGTCAAGATCGTCACCGACAAATAGCAGCCGACGCAATTCAGGCTGCGAGAAATTCCGGGTTCTGCTTTACCAGCGCCGCCTTGAGCTTTTCCATGGCGCGCGCCTCGATCTGGCGGACACGTTCCTTGGAGATGCCGAGCGTCTCGCCGAGCGCTTCGAGCGTCGCGCCCTCGTCGCTCAGCCGGCGCTCCTCGATAATCCTGAGCTCGCGCGCATTGAGAGCGCCGAGTGCCGTCTTCAGCCACACCGAGCGGCGTTCGACGTCGATCGTATCGCCGACGACCTCATCGGGCAGCGGGTCATCCGAAACCAGGAACTCCATCCGCTCGGTTGCGCCCGCATCGTCGGCTAGCGGCGTGTTGAGCGAGCTGTCCGGCGCCGAAAGGCGGGAATCCATCATCGCCACATCGGCCTCCGATACCCCGAGAGCCGCCGACACTTCGCGGTAGAGCGTGGCATTCGACATCTGCTCGGCGCCGTTTGCCAGGCGGGCGCGCAGACGCCGCAGGTTGAAGAACAGCGCCTTTTGCGCCGAGCTCGTGCCGCCGCGCACGATCGACCAGTTGCGCAGGATATAGTCCTGCATCGAGGCGCGAATCCACCAAGTCGCGTAGGTCGAGAACCGCACCTCGCGCTCGGGCTCGAAACGGGCCGCTGCCTCCAGCAGCCCGACATGGCCTTCCTGGATCAGGTCGCCCAGCGGAAGGCCGTAGTGGCGAAACCGCGACGCCATGGAAATGACCAACCGCATATGCGCGACGGTGATGCGGTGCAGCGCGTGCTGGTCATTGTTTTCCTTCCAGCGCAGCGCCAGGAGATGCTCTTCGTCACGTTCCAGATAAGGGGCTTTCATCGCCGCGCGAACCATGGTCCGTCCTGCACTGTCTTCCATCATGCCGCGCTCCTGCTCCAGGCGTTGCGGTGCGATCGAATCGTGAGTTGGCGCCGATGGTTGAAATGGCGGCGCCGCGCCCTACAACAGCGAAGAACGTGCCATGCGGGGGAATGTTCCCCCGGACTGTCATGTCGATTGCGCTGTTCCAGGCGATTCGCCACCGGCCTTGGCTCAGCCGGATGGCGCCCGGAGATGCTGGTTGAGAATTGGATTTCAAGGGCGCGAGATTTTTGAAATTTAGTTTCTTATTCTGGCATCGCGCATCTGTCATTTTCCGGCACTCGCAATGACGCCGGACGTCGGCCAAGGACGGGATCACAGAAAAATGAAATGGCTCAAATCGCTCATCATCGCCGGAACGCTGCAGGTTCTGGCCATCGCCGCCGGTCACGCCGGCGCCAATCTCGACCAGATCAAGCAGTCCGGCGTCTTCAAGGTCGGCACGGAAGGAACCTATGCGCCCTTCACCTATCATGATGCTTCCGGCGCGCTGGTCGGCTTCGACGTCGAGATCGCGCGGGCTATCGCCGAGCGCCTCGGCGTCAAAGCCCAGTTCCTCGAAGGCAAATGGGACGGGCTGATCGCCGGTCTCGATGCCAACCGCTACGATGCCGTCATCAACGAGGTCGGCATCACCGAGGCGCGCAAGGCCAAATATGATTTCTCCGATCCTTACATCGCCTCCAAGGCGGTGCTGATCGTGCGCGGCGACAACACCGACATCAAGGGTTTCGCCGATCTCAAGGGCAAGAAGGCGGCGCAGTCGTTGACCTCGAATTTCGGCAAGCTGGCTGAAACCAACGGCGCCGAGCTCGTCGGCACCGACGGCTTCGACCAGTCGATCCAGCTGCTTCTCACCGGCCGCGCCGACGCCACCATCAACGACAGCCTGTCCTTCCTCGACTTCAAGAAGCACAAGCCCGACGCCAATGTGAAGATTGCCGCGCAGGAAGAAAACGCCGACTATTCCGGCGTCATCGTACGCAAGGGCGATCCGGAACTGGTGGCCGCCATCAATAAGGCGCTGGCCGACATCAAGGCCGACGGCACCTACCAGAAAATCGCCGACACCTATTTCGGCCAGGACGTTTCAAAGTAACCGGCTTTTCTCGTGTGGGCCGAATGCCGGCCCGCGTCGTTCATATCGCGGCGAGCTGTCTTTGACGGCCCGCCGCTTTCGCGTGATATGAGCGACGGCAATCTGGCAAGGAGGAGCCTTCGTGCCGCACTGGCTGCAATTGATGCTGGAATCCCTGCCTACGCTGCTGTGGGCTGCACTGATCTTCACCGTGCCGTTGACGCTGCTGTCGTTTGCATTCGGTCTTGTCCTAGGCCTGGTCGTGGCGCTTGTCCGGCTGTTCGGTCCCAAACCGCTGGTCGCCGTGGTCCGCTTCTACGTCTGGATCTTCCGCGGCACGCCGCTTCTCGTGCAACTGTTCCTTATCTTCTACGGCCTGCCATCGGTCGGCATCCTGCTCGACGCCTTTCCGGCAGCACTGATCGGCTTCACCTTGAACATCGGCGCCTATTCGTCGGAAATCATCCGCGCCGTCATCGGTTCGGTACCGAAGGGCCAGTGGGAAGCGGCCTATTCGATCGGCATGACCTGGGCCCAGGCAATGCGGCGCACCATTCTTCCACAGGCGGGGCGCGTCGCGGTGCCGCCGCTGTCCAACACCTTCATCTCGCTGGTCAAGGACACTTCGCTCGCCGCCGCCATCACCGTGCCGGAGATGTTCCAGGCAGCGCAGCGCATCGTCGCCACCACCTATGAGCCGCTGATCCTCTATGTCGAGGCAGCGGCCCTCTATCTGGTCATGAGCTCCGTGCTGTCGGCCTTGCAGGCGCGGCTGGAAACGCGGCTCAACCGTTATGGCGGCTTCCTGGAGGCGCGCGCATGATCGGCCTCACCAACATCGAAAAGCGTTTCGGCGACAATTTGGTGCTGAAGGGCGTCACCGTCACCATCGAGGAAGGCAGCGTTACGGCGCTTGTCGGGCCGTCGGGCGGAGGGAAGAGCACGCTTTTGCGCTGCATCAACCTGCTCGAGCTGCCGACTTCAGGCACGGTACGGATCGGCGACGATGCACTCGAATTCCACCCCGGCGGCAGGGTCTCGACCAGGGATATCCAGCGGCTGCGGCTGCAGACCGGCATGGTGTTCCAGAATTTCCAGTTGTTTCCGCATCGCACTGCGATCGAGAACATCATGGAGGGGCTGGTGACGGTGCTGAAATGGCCCAAGGAGAGGGCGCGCGAACGGGCGCTGGCCCTGCTCGAAAAAGTCGGCATGGCGCACAAGGCCGATGCCTGGCCGGCGACCCTGTCAGGTGGCCAGCAGCAGCGCGTGGCGATTGCCCGGGCGCTGGCGCCTTCGCCGAAGGTCCTGCTCTGCGACGAGCCGACCTCGGCACTCGATCCGGAACTGGCGCAGGAGGTGGTCGACGTGCTCGGCAAGCTCGCCAGCGAGGGCACGACCATGGTGATGGCGACGCATGACCTGCGGCTCGCCTCCAAGATCGCGCGGGAAGTGGTGTTCCTCGATGCCGGCAACATCGTCGAACAAGGCCCGGCCGCGGTGCTGTTCAGCAACCCGGAACGCCAGCGGACCAAGCGGTTCATTGCCACGCTGAAGCACGAGGCGGAAAGGGAGGGCGGCGAAGGTTAGATATGCCCGTCGCCGGTCAGCTAAGACAAAAAAACCCGGCGCGAGGCCGGGTTTTTCTGAATTCGAAGACGAGAAAAGCTCAAGCAGCTTCTTCCTGCTCGGCTTCCTCGTTGTCGGCCTTAGCGCCGCGCTTCGGGCCCTTGTTGAGGTTCACCTCGATGAGGCGCACCGCTTCGGTCTCCGACATGCGGTTGACGGCCGCGATCTCGCGGGCCATGCGGTCAAGCGCCGCCTCGTAGAGCTGGCGCTCGGAATAGGACTGCTCCGGCTGGTTATCGGCGCGGTAAAGGTCGCGCACCACTTCCGAGATCGAGATCAGATCGCCGGAGTTGATCTTGGCATCATATTCCTGGGCGCGGCGTGACCACATGGTGCGCTTGACGCGGGCGCGGCCCTGCACGACCTTCAGCGCGCGCTCGACATAATCCTCTTCCGACAGCTTGCGCATGCCGATCGAGGTCGCCTTGGCGACCGGCACCTTGAGGCGCATCTTGTCCTTCTGGAAGTCGATGACGAACAACTCCAGCTTGTGGCCCGCGACTTCCTGCTCATCGATCGAGACGATCTGGCCGACACCATGCGCCGGATAGACGATGTACTCGCCGGTCTTGAAACCGTGGCGCGCTGCGGTGGACTTCTTCTGCGGGGTGATCGTTGCCATTACGCCCTGAACTCCTTGTTGTGGTACCGGCATCGTGCCGGCCCGAACTCGTGCGACCGGGGTGACCGGTCCTTAGCCACACAACGATGAACTCACCGGAAAGGCCAGGACCGGCAAATCGCAACATTGCGACCGCCTGCCCCAGATCGCTCTGGTCCGGATTGAGAAATTCACCTTTCAGTGATTTGGGGCGTTTGCGCCATAAATCGACGTTGTGTCACCGGCATGTTTGGTTGATATAACACAAAAAGTCGGAAGAATCAAGGTTTTGCTGCACGCGCGAAGGCCACGCGCCGTCGCCGCCTGTCAAGGCAGTTAATGTATCACGTCTGTTACGCGGCGTCAGGCCGCCGCAGCCGGCAGGCTCGTCAGTCGCCTTCGCCGGGCTCGGCGGAGAAATATTTCTCGAACTTGCCAGTTTCGCCATCGAAATTTTTAGCGTCGGCCGGCGGCTCCTTCTTGGCGGTGATGTTGGGCCATTTCTCGGCATATTCGGTGTTGATCTGCAGCCATTTGTCGAGACCCGACTCGGTGTCGGGCTTGATCGCGTCGGCCGGGCATTCCGGTTCGCAGACACCGCAATCGATGCACTCGTCCGGGTGGATGACGAGCATGTTCTCACCTTCGTAGAAGCAGTCGACCGGACAGACCTCGATGCAGTCCATGTATTTGCATTTTATGCAATTGTCGGTCACGACATAGGTCATTGGTCGGCTCCGGGACGTCCCATTTTATTGGGCTTTTTTGGTGAGGTAACGCCTTTGTCCGCTGGTGGCAAGGGCGGCCCCTGCCAGCGGTGCCGCGGTTTCCGGAATGGAATTCCGGAAGGCCGGCAAAGCGGGCGTTCGACCTTGCTCAATCGTCGCCGAGCAGGTGGTCGGTCTGGCGGCGTTCCTTCTTCGTCGGGCGACCGCTGCCGGCCTCGCGCAACGGCGGCACCGCATCCGGAAGCGCCTCGTCCTTGGGCGCGGGGGGCGGCGACATGTCCTCGTAGAGCAGGCGGGCCTCTTCGGCCGGGCCACGCCGTACGCCGGTGCCAAGGACTTTCCAGACGGAGATCCGCCGCTCCAGCGTGATGGTCAAAACGTCGCCCGGCCGGACCGTATCGGAGGCCTGCGCTGCTTTGTCGCGATTGATGCGGACGCGTCCGGCGACGACCAGCTTGGCTGCCAGCGTGCGCGATTTTACCGCGCGCGAGAAGAACAGCCACTTGTCGATGCGCTGGCGGGCATCAGTGACCATTGGACGAGCAGCCTACTTCTTCAGCTGGTCGCGCAACGCGGCGAGCTTGGCGAAGGGCGAGTCCGGATCGAAGCGGACCGGGCGTTCCTCACGCGGCTTTGGCTGGAAGGCGGGCTTTGCGCCTTGGGCGCCGCCTTTGCCGTCCTGTCGGCCAGCCTTCCAGTCGGGCCGGTTTTCGCGCCGGTCCGGGCGTTCACCTTGCGGCTTGCCGGCGCGCTGTTCTGCCGCCTCGCCTTGCGGCCTGGGCTTGAACTTGCTGCGATCGAAGCGCGGCTTGCCGGCGCCGTCGCGCTGGTCGTGGCGCCCCTGACGGGCGGGCCGGTCGCCCGGCGTCGGTTGCCCGCCGGCATCTGCCGGCGCATCGCTGCGGCTGTCCGGCGCAGCTTGACCATTGCGCGCGCGATTGTCCCGATGATTGTCCCGGGGGCGGTTGTCATGCTGGCGATGACGCGGGCGCTGGTCGAAACGACCCTGCCGCCATAACAGGACAGGTTTTGGCTCCTCCGCTTCTGGAGCAGCTTCGCCGGAGACGGCTTCCGCCGTCGCTGCAGGTTCGGCCGGCGATGCTTCCGTAGTGTCGGAAACCGGCGGTTCTGCCGATGCCGCAGCCTCAGTTTCCGCCCCAAGTTCCGCCGTTGGCTCGGCCGCTGGTTCCGCAGGCGCTTCAGCAGTCGCCTCCGCGGCGGGCCGGGTCTCTTGCGTGACTTCTGCCGCAGCTTCAGGGGCTGGAGCTTCCGCGACAGGCTCTGCCGTCGCTTCGGTCACAGCTTCGGCCGCCGCCTCCGCAACAGGAGCCGCATCCGACACAGGTTCCGAAGCCTCCGCCGGCGGCTCTGGCGCGGCAGATGCTTCCGCCATCCTCGCCTGCTCGACTCGCGCAGCCTCTTCCGCCGCCTGCTTTGCAGCGGCAGCTTCACGCGCGGCATTGTCCTGTGCTTCGAGCCGCGCCTTGACCTCGGCCGCCGGTTTGGCATCGGCGCGATAGCCGAGTCCCTTCAGGATTTCTTCCATGTCGTCGGCGGTGGCGCCGAGAATCGACATCATCGGCGGCGTCACCATGAAGGACTGGCCGTCATAGGCGCCGTCGGGGCGAGGGCCGAGGCCCGGCTTCCAGTTGGTCGCCGGCCGGATCAGGTCGGCCAGCCGTTCGAGAATATCGACGCGTACAGCACGCCGGCCAAGATTGCGGTAGCCGGCAAGCTTGTAGAAGGTCTTGTCGAAGGTCGGATCGATGACCACCGAGGTGCGGCCGGAGGCCAGTGCGTGAACGACATCGCCGAAGCCGGGCTTGTCCTTGCCGTCGTTCCTCAGCGCCCACAGCAGCGTTATCAGCCCGGCCGGCGCCGGCTTGATCAGCGCCGGGACGAAGACATGGTAGGCGCCGAAGCGCACGCCGAGACGGCGAAGCGCCGCGCGGCCTTCCTGGTCGAGGGATTTCATCTCGTCGGCGATGTCGCGACGGTTGATGAGGCCGAAATGCTCGACGAGCTGGAAAGCAATGCCGCGGCCGATACCGGTGATCTGCTCCGCATTCTTGAGATCGACCAGCGGCTTCAGCAGGGATTCGATCTGGAAATTGACGAAGCGCTCGGCGCGCGCCGCAACCTTGTCGCGTGCCGGGCCGGTGAGTTGCTCGTCGGCGAGCAGAACGAGACGCGGCTTCAAAGCGTCTTCGCCGGCAACCAACGTGCCGATCGGGGCGCCGATCCAGCGCAGCGTGCCATCCGAACCCAGCGCAATGTCGCCATTGGCAGAGGCGCCGAAACGCTCGGCCCGCGCTTCGAACTCGGCGGCAAGCGCCTTCTGCGCCGCCGCCCGCACCGCCTTGGCATCCTCGCCGCCGGCGCTCTGGTCGGCGGTGAAGCGGAAACCCTGCAACTCGCCGACGTGATGGCCTTCGACGAGGACGGTTCCGGTTGGGCTGATTTCGGCTTCAGGCATCGTGTTTTCTCTAAGGCGCCGCATGAGGACGGAAGTCCTGCGGTCTACAAAACGTTTCGTCAACCGCTCATGCAGCGCATCCGACAATCTGTCTTCGATTTCGCGCGTCTTTTCCTGCCAGTGTGCCCGATCGGCCAGCCAGCCGGGCCGGTTGGAGACGAAGGTCCATGTGCGGATCTGGGCAATCCTGTGCGACAGCGTGTCGATGTCGCCTTCAGTGGTGTCGGCACGGCGCACCTGCTCGGCCATGTAGTTCTCGTCGACATGGCCGTGCCTGGCAAGGTCCATGTAGATGGAGGCGATCAAGTCGGCGTGCTGGGCCGGCGCGATCTTCCTGTAGTCGGGCAGCGCGCAGGCTTCCCACAGCAGCGCCACGCGTCTGGCATCGGTGGTGAGTGCCCGGACGTCCTCGTCGCGCGACAGATGCTCGAGCGCCTGCGCGTCTACTGCCGGCAGCGCGCGCGTCAGGCCTTCGACCGGGGCGTTGGTCTCAATCGAGCGCTTCAGCGCATCGAGGCTGGCGAAATCGAAATGCGCGGTACGCCACTGCAGCACTTTCACCGGATCGAAATCATGCGCCTCGATCTTGTTGACCAGTTCATCATCCAGCGGATCGACCTGGCCGGTGACGCCGAAGGTGCCGTCGCGCAGATGCCGGCCGGCGCGGCCGGCAATCTGGCCGAGCTCGGCCGCCGTCAGGTTGCGGTACTGGTAACCGTCGAATTTGCGATTCTGGGCGAAGGCAACGTGGTCGAGGTCGAGGTTGAGGCCCATGCCGATGGCGTCGGTGGCGACGAGGTAGTCGACGTCGCCCGACTGGAACAGCGCCACCTGGGCGTTGCGGGTGCGCGGGCTGAGTGCGCCGAGCACGACGGCGGCACCGCCCTGCTGGCGGCGGATCAGCTCGGCGATGGCATAGACCTCGTCGGCCGAGAAGGCGACGATCGCGGTGCGCCGCGGCAGGCGGGTCAGCTTCTTCGAGCCGACATAGGCAAGATGCGACAGGCGTGGTCGCGTCACTACCGACACGCCCCGCAGCAGGCGCTGCAGAATGCCGTGCATGGTGGCGGCGCCGAGCAGCAGCGTCTCCTGGCGGCCGCGCAGATGCAGGATGCGATCGGTGAAGATGTGTCCGCGTTCGAGATCGCCGGCGAGCTGGACCTCGTCGATGGCAACGAAGGCGGCGTCGGTCTCGCGCGGCATCGCTTCCACGGTGCAGACCGAGTATTTCGCGCCCGCCGGCTGGATCTTTTCCTCGCCGGTGATGAGCGCCACCTTATGGGCGCCGACCTTCTCGCAGACGCGCGTATAGACCTCGCGGGCAAGCAGCCTGAGCGGCAGGCCGATGACGCCGCTTTCGTGCGCCACCATGCGCTCGATCGCGAGATGGGTCTTGCCGGTATTGGTCGGGCCGAGCACGGCCGTCACGTCTCGACCCGACAGGATCAGCGGTTCAGTGTGTTTCGGATAGATGTTCATCGGCCTGGAAATAAGGCTCTCTGCCTCGCATTGTCGGGAGCGCGCCCATATTGGCCGCGTATGACAGGCGACACATAGGGATTTCGGGCGCGAAGCGAAAGCGGAATATGCCGAGGGCAGGCCGATTGGTTGGTTCGAAGCCAGAAAATCTGTTCCCGATTAACAGTTGGAACGAGTCTGGAACGAATCAGCGACGAATCACTGACTCGCGCTGATTCAGGGTTTGTTCACGGCTACATCTGGGTTTTCTGTCGGCGTACCTCACCACATGCTGAATCACGGAAACTGGCCCGATTTATGCAAGTGGCATCCAAGCGAGCACTGCGGTTAACCTTTGCCGGTGAATGGTCGTGGCTGGCCAATCTGCTTCGCACAACATTATGAAATTATTGATGTTTCCTAACGCGCTTCAATCATTTCGAGGGTGTTTTCAGCTCTCGCCGTTAACGTTCCGCTCAAAGCCGGAACGAATCGGCGACGAATCAGAGATAGCCGAAGTTTCTTGGTTTGTTCACCGCTGCATGTTGTGTTGTGAACAGCTTTTCCACCGAGAATCCACAGGCTGCCGGGCGGTTTTTGCATAGGCTGCGCAGCGGCCGTTAACCTTTGCGTGCCGGATTGGGGCAGCGTGCCGCATCGAGATCTTGCAACGGGAAGACCGCTATAGAAACGAGCCGTTTTGCAGGCCCGTTCGTCCAAGCGCGTATCTGTCTCAACGTAAAGATAAACGATCAGGCGATGTACTGGCCGCCATTGGCTGATATGGTCGAGCCGGTGATGAAACCGGCATCGTCGGAAGCGAGGAAGACGACGCAGCGCGCGATCTCCTCCGGCTCGCCGAGACGGCCGACCGGGATGTGCGGGATGACGCGCTCGTTGAGGACCTTCTCGTCCATTGCCTTGACCATCTCGGTGGCGATGTAGCCGGGGCAAATGACGTTGACGGTGATGCCGGCGCGCGCGCCTTCCTGGGCCAGTGCCTTGGTGAAGCCGATATCGCCGGCCTTCGAGGCCGAATAATTGACCTGGCCGACCTGGCCTTTCTGGCCGTTGATCGAGGAGATGGTGATGATGCGACCGAACTTGCGGTCGCGCATGCCGCCCCACAATGGATGCGTCATGTTGAAGACGCCGGAAAGGTTGGTGTCGAGTACCTCTTTCCATTGCTCGCGCGTCATCTTGTGGAACATCGCGTCGCGAGTGATGCCGGCATTGTTGACCAGCACCGAGACGGGACCGAGATCGGCTTCGATCTGTTTGATGCCGGCGGCGCAGGCCTCGTAGTCGGCGACGGACCATTTATAGACCGGGATGCCGGTCGCGGCCTTGAACTTTGCCGCTGCTTCTTCATTGCCGGCGTAGTTTGCGGCGACCGAATAGCCGGCGCTTTTCAAGGCGACCGATATCGCCGCGCCGATGCCGCGCGACCCGCCTGTGACGATTGCAACCTTTGTCATGCGTTTCCCTCCCAGAGTGAATGGTGAATGGGGAATGGGGAATGGTTATTGCGTAAGCCCTCCGATCTTCCATTCACCATTCACCATTCACCATTCACAATTTGCCATTCATCCCATTGCTTCCACGCACATGGCAACACCCATGCCGCCGCCGATGCACAGCGTGGCAAGGCCTTTCTTGGCACTTCTGCGGCGCATCTCGTAGGCCAGCGTGTTGAAGATGCGGGCGCCCGAGGCGCCGACCGGATGGCCGATGGCGATGGCGCCGCCATTGACGTTGACGATGGCCGGATCCCAGCCCATGTCCTTGTTGACGGCGCAGGCCTGCGCGGCAAAGGCCTCGTTGGCTTCGACCAGATCGAGGTCGCCGACCGACCAGCCGGCCTTGGCCAGCGCCTTGCGCGAGGAGGGGATCGGTCCCGTCCCCATGATCTGCGGGTCGACACCGGCGGTCGCCCAGGAAACGATACGCACCAGCGGTGTGATGCCGCGCCTTGCGGCTTCCGCTTCGGTCATCAGCACCACGGCGGCGGCACCGTCGTTGATGCCGGAAGCATTGGCAGCAGTCACCGTGCCTTCCTTGTCGAAGGCGGGCTTGAGCTTGGTCATGGCATCGATTGTCGCGCCGTGGCGGATGTATTCATCCTGGTCGACTACGGTGTCGCCCTTCCTGCCCTTGACTGTAAAGGCAACGATCTCGTCCTTGAATTTCCCGGCTTTCTGCGCGGCCTCGGCCTTGTTCTGGGAAGCCAGTGCGAACTGGTCCTGGTCGTCGCGGGTGATCTGGAACTGGCGGGCGACGTTCTCAGCGGTGTTGCCCATATGATAGCCATAGAAGGCATCGGTCAGGCCGTCCTTGATCATGGTGTCGATCAGCTTGAAATCGCCCATCTTGACGCCACCGCGCAGATGTTGCGCATGCGGAGCCATTGACATCGATTCCTGGCCGCCGGCAACGATGATTTTTGCATCGCCCTGGGCGATCTGCTGCATGCCGAGCGCGATGGCGCGCAAGCCGGAGCCGCAGAGCTGGTTCAGGCCCCAGGAGGTCGCCTCCTGCGGCACGCCGGCGGCCATAGCCGCCTGCCGCGCCGGGTTCTGTCCTTGAGCCGCGGTCAGGATCTGGCCGAGGATGACCTCGTCCACCTCCTTGCCGTCGACGCCGGCACGGACCAGCGCTTCCCTGACGGCGACGGCACCCAATTCATGGGCTGGGGTGTTGGCGAAAGCGCCGTTGAAGGAGCCGACGGGCGTGCGTGCTGCACTGGCGACAACGATGGCGTTGGAAGCGGACATGTTCTTCTCCAGGCTTTCGGGGAACGATTTCGGGTGCCGTCGGGGACTTTTCTTGCCCTTTCCACAACCCGAGTCAAACCCGAAATGGGCATGGCGTCCCACTGCCGCAAGCATGCCGCCCGTCGCTGCAACGGCGGCCCATCCGTGCTGCGCAGCATAAAATGTTCCCGCACTGCACAAACTGCTTGGATTCATGACGCTTTTGCGCATATCCTTTAAAAAGGCGCAATCGTTACCGGCGGCTTACTTAAGCTGCCCGGTGTCCGGGGAGGATGCAGATGGCCGCAAAAGACGAACCTATTGTTATCAAGAAATATGCCAATCGCCGTCTCTACAATACGGGCACCAGCACCTATGTGACGCTCGAGGATCTCGCTGAAATGGTCAAAAGAGGCGAGGACTTTACTGTCCAGGACGCCAAGACCGGTGACGACATCACGCATCCGGTACTGACCCAGATCATCTTCGAGCTGGAGAACAAGGACGGGCAGAACATGCTGCCGATCCCGTTCCTGCGTCAGCTCATCGCCTATTATGGCGACCAGATGCAGATGATCGTGCCGAGCTTTCTCGAGCAGTCGATGCTGGCCTTCTCGAAGGAGCAGGAGCGCTTTCGCGAGCAGATGAAAGATGCCCTCGGCAAGTCGCCGATGGACATGATGAAGATCGCTACGCCGATCAAGGTGCTGGAGGAGCAGACGCGGCGCAACATGGAAATGTTCCAGAACGCCATGCGGCTGTTCACGCCGTTCCCGTCCGCGGGCTCGGCGCCGGCAGCAGCGCCGGCCGAACCGGCCAGGAAGGAAACGCCGGAAAAACCCGACGACCTTCAGGAGCTGAAGGAGCAGATCGCCGCGATGCAGCGCAAGCTCGACACCATGTCGTGATTGCCGGGGCGAGGCGCCGCGTCGAACCTTCGCTCAGGCGCCGCTGAGACTTCGCAAACAGCGCGGCTAGAGCTGCTCCGGCAGCGGCCCCTGGTAGCGGGCGCGTGGCCGGATCAGGCCGTTGCTTGTCACCTGCTCCACGGCATGCGCGGCCCAGCCGACGCTGCGGCCGAGCGCGAACAGGCGGAACGGCGCATCGGACGGCAAACGGAGACCGCGCGTCAGCGCGGCCAAAGCGAAATCGACGTTCGGGCGCATGCCCGTTGCCGCAAAGGCCGCATCGCAAAGCCGTAACAGCCCATCATCGACATCTATCGCGGCCAGCAACGGTTCCGCACGCGGATCGCCGTCGGGATAAAGCGGATGGCCAAATCCGGGCAGCGGCCTGTCGTGACCGAGCCAGCGTCCGACAGCCGCATCCGGCCCCAATCTCTGCGCATCTTCCGCCAGCATCATGACCGCCTCCGCGGCGCCGCCATGACGCGGACCGGAGAGCGTGGCGAGGCCGGCAAGCAGGCAGGCCGAAACAGGTGCACCGGTGGACGCGGCGACCCGCGCGGCGAAGGTCGATGCGTTCAATTCGTGATCGGCCAACAGTACCAGTGAGCGACGGATCAAGTCTGCGCCGGCCGCATCGAGCGACCATCCCCGCGCCAGCCTTTCGTGCACGGCACCAGTTCCGGGATTCGCGCCGAGCGCCTGGGCCAAAGCGGCGATGGCGCCGGCCGCATCGTGGTTGAGCGAAGCCGATCTTCGGCCGAGCGAAGGCCGGCCGTTGGCCGCCAACGCGGCCAATTCCGCGAAGGCAGCCGGCCGGCCAGTTGCGCCGTTGTCATGGCGGCTCGCCGAGACGAACGACACTGGTGCGCCAGATGCCCAAAGCAGGTTTGCCGTCTGCTCCAGCGTGGCAGCCTCGCAGAGAGCAACCGCATCCTGGCCGCGATAGACAAGGCGGCCATGCAAAACGGTCGAGATCGTGGTGGCGATCGCCGGCTCACCCCAGGCAATTGCACTTTCGGCGATTGCCTGGGGATTTCGGCCACGAGCCCGGCGGCTCGCCAGCGCCGCGATATCGTCGGCGCGATACTGGCTGCGGCGTGGATCCGCCCGGTCCGGCCGCACGCCGATGCGTCCGCGGCTGACATAGGCATAGAGGGTCTGGGCTCGCACCTTGAGACGCTCCAGGGCTTCGTCCCGCGTCAGCCACTCCGTCATGTCAGCCTTGTCATGTTGATTCCGTTGATCAAGATTGATGGTCGAGTCACCAACCCTTATCTTCCACCCGGAAAGGGTCAAGGAGAAAACCAATGGCGAATGGGCTCGATGATGTGGTGGCGGCGGAAACGGTGCTCTCCGATGTTGACGGTCTTGGTGGCCGCCTGACCATCCGGGGCCATTCGTTGCCCGAACTGGCAGGCCGCTGGAAATACGCCGAGGTGGTTCATCTGCTGTTCGACGGCTTTTTCGACGATCTTCCCGACGGCAGCGAGCTGGCGAACGCGATCGGTCGGGCGCGCAGCGAAGTGTTCGAGCAGATCAAACCCTTGCTGCCGTTTCTCGCATCCGTCGATATCTACAGCGCGATGCGCGCCGGTATTGCCCTGCTGCCGGATGGCGGCAAATTGTCGGACGCGCTGCGGCTGGTTGCGGCACCTGCCGTGCTGACGCCGGCCTTGCTGCGCTTGCAGCGCGGCGAAAGCCCGATTGCGCCCGATAGCAAGGCCGATCATGCAGCCGACATGCTGCGGATGCTGACCGGCATTGTGGCCTCGCCTAAATTGGCGAAGGCGCTCGATGCCTATCTCGTGACGGTTTGCGACCACGGCCTCAACGCATCGACCTTCGCCGCGCGCGTGGTCGCTTCGACGCAGGCCGGGCTTACTTCGGCGGTGCTGGCCGGGCTCGGAGCGCTCAAGGGGCCGCTGCATGGCGGCGCGCCAGGTCCGGTGATCGAGATGCTGGATGCGATCGAGGCGCATGGCGACGCCGCCGGCTGGCTGCGTGGCGAGATCGCGCGTGGCCGCCGCATCATGGGCTTCGGGCATCGCATCTACCGTGTGCGCGATCCGCGTGCCGACGTGCTGAAAGCGGTGGTGCGGCAGCTCGGCGCCAAGGGCGAAGCCGGCCACCGGCTGGCGTTTGCCGAAAGCGTGGAGCAAGCGGCGCTCGAAGTGCTTCTCATCGCCAAGCCGTCGCGCTCGCTCCAGACCAATGTCGAGTTCTTCACAGCGCTCCTGCTGGAAGCGGCGGGCTTTCCGAAAGAGGCGTTCACCAATGTCTTTGCTGCCGGGCGCGTCGCCGGCTGGATTGCCCATGCGCGCGAGCAGCAAACGAGCGGACGGCTGATCCGGCCGCAGTCGCGCTATATCGGGACGGTGCCGGACCTCGTCGCCTGACGAGCTTTCAGCGCATGCTTTGCGAAACGAGGCGACGACCTCTCTTAGGGGACGAGAGAGGTCTACATGACAAAAATTTCATGTCATTGCTCCACACATCCGCTGTTCTTGGGTGACAGAGAGCCTATATGCTGCAGTGCAGCATGGTTCCACGGGAGCCCGCCTCGAAAGGAATAAAGCCGCCTTGACCGCCAGAAAAACCGCCATCGTCACCGGTTCCACCTCGGGCATCGGCCTGGCCATTGCCCACGCGCTCGCGGCCGAAGGCTGCAACGTCGTCGTCAATTCCTTTTCCGACACCGCCGACGACCGCGCCATCGCAGACGCGATCGCGAAGCACCACAAGGTGAAGACCGCCTATGTCAAAGCCGACATGTCGAAGCCGGCCGAGTGCCGGGCTTTGGTGGCGAAGGCAGCCGAGGCATTCGGCTCGGTCGACATCCTGATCAACAATGCCGGCATCCAGCATGTCGCGCCGGTGGAAAGCTTCCCGATCGAGAAGTGGGATGCGATCATCGCCATTAACCTGTCATCGGCCTTCCACACCATCGCAGCCGCCATCCCGTTGATGAAACAGGCCGGTGGCGGCCGGATCGTCAACGTCGCCTCGGCCCACGGCCTTGTCGCCTCGCCGTTCAAGTCGGCCTATGTCTCGGCCAAGCATGGCATTATGGGCTTGACCAAGACTGTCGCCCTGGAACTGGCGCGCGACAAGATCACCTGCAATGCCATTTGTCCGGGCTATGTGTTGACGCCGCTGGTCGAGGCGCAGATCCCCGACCAGATGAAGGCCAACAAGATGGACCGCGAGACGGTGGTCCGTGAGGTAATGCTCGAAAAGCAACCGACCAAGGAGTTCGTCACCGTCGAGCAGGTTGCGGCGGCCGCGGTGTTCCTATGCTCGGATGCGGCGGCGCAGATCAACGGCGCGCACATCTCTGTCGATGGCGGCTGGACCGCTCAGTGAGGCTTCCAGCGGTCAAGGGCCACGCCATGCCGAAAAATGGCAAGGCGGAAGAGCCAAAGAAGATCAATGTCGCGCTGCAAGGCGGCGGTTCGCACGGGGCGTTTTCCTGGGGCGTGCTCGATCGGCTGCTCGAGGACGGGCGCCTCGACATAACGGCGGTTTCGGGCACCAGCGCCGGCGCCATGAATGCCGTGGCGCTGGCCGACGGCTTTGTCCGCGGCGGTGTCGAGGGCGCGCGGCGGAAGCTCGACGATTTCTGGCGTGCGGTGGCGGCAAAGGGCCGCTTCAGCCCGGTACAGCGCATGCCTTGGGACGTCGCCTGGGGCAATTGGTCGATCGAGAACACGCCCGGCTATTTCCTGTTCGATACGATGTCTCGGGTATTTTCGCCCTATGTCGCCAATCCGCTCGCCATCAATCCGCTGCGCGACGTGGTCGAACGTGAAATCGATTTCGACAATGTGCGCGCCTGCAAGTCGATGGAACTGTTCATTTCCGCTACCAATGTCGAGACCGGCCAGTTGCGGGTCTTCTCGGACGGCGAGATCGACCTCGACACGGTGATGGCGTCGGCCTGCTTGCCGCAATTGTTCCGTGCCGTCGAGATCAAGGGCGTGCCCTATTGGGATGGCGGTTATGGCGGCAACCCGGCACTGTTCCCGTTCTTCAAGACGGCGGCCACCGAGGACGTGCTTTTGGTGCAGATCAATCCGGTGGTCCGCGAGGGAACGCCGAAGAGCGCCAATGAGATCCAGAACCGCATCGACGAGATCACCTTCAATGCCGGGCTGTTGCGCGAATTCCGCTCGATCGCCTTCGTCAAGGAACTGATCGCCGCCGGCCGATTGCCGCACGGCGAATATCGCGACATCCGCATGCACCGCATCGATGCCGACGAAGCGTTCAAGGATCTGTCGGCATCGTCCAAGGTCAATGCCGAATGGGCGTTCCTTGCCTATCTGCGCGACCTCGGCCGCACCGCAGCCAGTGATTGGCTGGAAGAAAATTATGACGCCGTCGGCAAGCGGCCGACGATCGATCTGTCCGGCGAACTCGACGACGGCTTGAAGCCGGTGACCGGGCCGGCGCCGGGCCGGCGGGTCAAGGAATTTCTTGCGGCGCGCAAGCAGCCCGAGGCCGCCCGCCGTCCGGCCTAGCTGCTTCGCAAGCAGATGGCATTCGCAATCCGTCAATCATCCTGACACTTGCTGCCATACCGCTGTTTTGGCGATCAACAGCCGATGCTGCAGCCGCATCTTTGCGGACAAAGCAACAACCCATCAACTTTTCTGACTATATTGCGCTGCAACTTTGAGGTAGAAGCGCGCTTCGCCGATCACGGCAATTTGAATACGGCCTCGCGCGCACCCATATCGGCGACGCGCCCCAAGTAGAAGATGCGGCCTGGCCGAACCCCGCGCACTGGAAAAATGACGATGCCGAAATTCAGGTTTCACAAGCTTGCAGCCATTGTTGTGCTCATCGGGTTCGCCGGCTGGATGGCGACAGGCGAGTTCTCGTCCGTCGGCAGCGCGTCCGCCGACAACAAGCCCAAGGCAGGAGAGGTCGAGCAGCCCAAGGCAGCCGACGCAGGCAAGCCCCAAGCTGGCGAACAGGGGGCTGCCAAACCGGGGACTGCCGAGGCGGAACAGCCCAAGGCGCCGTTGCGCACGGTCGCGGTCATAACCCCGCCGCGGCGCACCTATGCACGCGCTATCCGCATTTCCGGACTGACCGAAGCCGACAAGCGCGCCGTCCTGGCGACACGCGTCGCCGGCGTCATCGACAAGCTGCCGGTCAAGCAGGGCCAGCACGTCAAGACCGGCGACCTGATCCTGATGCTTGCCGCCGAGGAAAAAATCTCGGCGGTCGACAATGCCAAGCAGCTTGTCGTGCAACGTGAGGCAGAGCTGGCAGCTGCCCTGCGGCTGATGAAAACCGGCAATCTGCCCAAGTTGCAGCTCGATACAACCCGCTCCAACCTGACGCTGGCCAAGTCGCAACTGGACGCAGCGCAAGCCGAGCTCGACCGCAACGAGGTGAAGGCGCCCTTCGACGGCGTCATCGACCGGGTGCCGGTGGAGCTTGGCAGTTCCGTGATGCAGGGCGGCGAGGTGGCGACCATTCTCAAGCTCGATCCGGTGATCGCACGCGGCGAAGTCAGCGAACGCGATCTCGGCTATCTGAAGATCGGTGACGAAGCCAATGTGCGCCTGGTCAGTGGCCAGACCGTCAAGGGTACGGTGCGCTACATCAGCCGGGATGCATCTTCGGCAACCCGTACCTTTCGGGTTGAAGTCGCTATCCCCAATGCCGATGGGTCCGTACCGGCCGGCATGACGGCAGAAATCGCGCTCAGCGCCCAGCCGACCGACGCCGTGATGCTGCCGCGCTCGGTGGTGACGCTCGGCGACAAGGGCGACCTCGGCATCCGCGCCGTCGACAAGGATGACAAGGTCGTGTTCTTCCCGATCGATCTGGTCGACGACACGCCAACCGGCCTGGTGCTCGGCGGCATTGCGGCCGACGCCCGCATCATCGTCGCCGGCCAGGAGCTGGTGAAGGAAGGCGAGGTGGTCAAGCCGGTCGCAGCCGACCAGGCGACCATCCAAAAGCTGTTGGGCGAAGCGACGGCCGGGACGCAGTAATCATGGACATCGTCAAACTTGCTATCAGCAATGCCCGGCTGACCATTGCGGTCCTGGTCTTTCTCATCCTTGCCGGTGCGGTCGCCTACCAGTCGACGCCGAAGGAAGCGGAACCGGACGTTCCGATTCCGATGATGTATGTCAGCCTGATCTACCAGGGCATCTCGCCGGAAGACTCCGAGCGCCTCCTGCTGCGGCCGATGGAAGCCAAGCTGAAGAGCCTGAAAGGCCTCAAGGAGATGCGCTCGGCCGCCTTCCAGGGCGGCGGTTATGTGCTGGTCGAATTCCAGCCACAGACGGATCTCGCCACCGCGCTGCAGGACACACGCAGCAAGGTGCAGGACGGCAAGGCCGACCTGCCGCAAGCGGCTGAGGAGCCCGTGGTCTCCGAGGTCAATATCTCCGAGTTCCCCGTCCTGGTCGTGACGCTGTCGGGCGAGGTGCCCGAGCGCGTGCTGACGGCGGCGGCGCGCGAGCTGCGCGACCGCATCGAGGAAGTGCCTGGCGTGCTCGAGGGCTCGCTGCAGGGTGCGCGCGACGACCTCGTCGAAGTGGTCATCGATCCGATGAAGCTGTCTTCCTACGGGCTGCAGCTCGACCAGTTGATCGGTGCGGTCGGCGCTTCCAACAGTCTTGTCGCCGCCGGCAACATCGAAGGATCCGAGGGCAAATACGCGGTCAAGGTGCCCTCGCTTATCGAGACACCGGAGGATGTGGCGGCGCTTCCGGTCGTCGCCGGCCCCAATGCGGTGGTGCAGGCCAAGGACATTGCCACCATCCGCTCCACATTCAAGGACGCCGAGACGGTCACCCGCCTCGACGGCAAGCCGGCGATCGCCATCGAGGTGAAGAAGCGCATCGGCTCCAACCTGATCGATACGATTGGCAAGGTCAGGGAGGTGTCCGACGCCTTCATCAAGACGATGCCGGAGGGCATGCACGTCACCTACACGCAAGACAAGTCCGTCTTCGTGAACCAGTTGCTCGGCGACCTGCAGAACCACGTGATGATCGCCGTCATCCTGGTGTTCATCGTCATTCTCTACGCGCTGTCTGGCCGTGCCTCGCTGCTGATCGGATTGGCCATCCCCTCGTCCTTCCTGATCGGCATCCTGTTGCTGGCAATGATGGGCTACACGATCAACATGATCGTGCTGTTCAGCCTCATCCTGGCGGTCGGCATGCTGGTCGACGACGCCATCATCGTCACCGAATTCGCCGAGCGACGCATGAGCGAGGGCATGCCGAAGGAGCAAGCGTTCGCGCTTGCCGCCAAGCGCATGGCCGGCCCGGTCATCGCGGCGACGATGACGCGCATTGCCGCCTTCTCGCCGCTGTTGTTCTGGCCGGGCATTATCGGCGACTTCATGAAATACATGCCGATCACGCTGATCGTGACGCTCTCGGCCTCGATGCTCTATGCGCTGGTCTTCGCGCCGACGCTGGGCGCGATATTTGCCAAGGCGCCGGCCCATCACCCCGACGACAATCGCGACGGCTGGTACATGGCCGTGGTCAAGCAGGCGGTGCATTATCCCATCACCGTGCTTGTCCTCACTGTGGCGCTGTTGTTCGGCGTCGGCTACGCCTATTCGAAATTCGGCGCCGGCGTCGAATTCTTCCCGAATGTCGAGCCTGACTACGGCCTGCTCTATGTCCACGCCCGCGGCAATCTTTCGCTTGCCGAAATGGACGCGGCCACCAAGACCGCGGAAAATCGGCTGCTCGGTTGGCCGGGCGTGAAGTCTGTCTATACCCGTGTCGGCAAGACGCAGGGCGGCGGCCAGGATGTTCCGGAAGACGTGGTTGGCGTGATCCAGTACGAATTCGTCGACTGGCGCGAGCGTAAATCGGCGAACTCAATCCTGGACGAACTGCGCGGCGTGATGGCTGGCATTCCCGGTGTCGACGTCGAGGTTCGCGTGCCGGAAGCCGGCCCGCCTACAGGCAAGCCGATCCAGATCAGGCTTTCGGCCGTCGATCCGAAGGGCCTTGACGACAAGGCCCGCGCGGTCGCCGCGCGCATTGCCAAGGTGCCCGGCGTCATCGATATTTCCGACGGTCTGGCGCCGCCCGGCGTCGACTGGGCGCTCGAGGTCGATCGCGCCAAGGCGGCGCAGTACGGCATCAGCCCAACCGCGGTCGGGACGGTCGTGCAACTGGTGACCAACGGGCTGAAGCTCAGCGAATACCGGCCCGCCGGCGCCGACGATGCAGTCGACATCAGGCTGCGCCTGCCCGAGGATCGGCGCACGCTGTCAACGCTCGACGAACTGCGGGTGCAGACCGCGCAAGGCTCGGTGCCGATCTCGAACTTCGTCGTGCGCAAGCCGGAGCCGACGGTCGGTATCCTCAACCGCATCGACGGCGCGCGAACTGTGGTCGTCCAGGCCAACGTCGCTGCCGGCGCCCAGGTGGCAGCCGTCCAGCAGGAGGTCACCAAAGCTGTCGCCGACATGAACCTCGGCAGCGGCATTCGCTGGAAGCTTGCCGGCTCGAATGAGGACAGCGCGGAGGCCGGCGCCTTCCTCAGCAAAGCCTTCGGTGCGGCGATCTTCCTGATTTTCATCGTGCTTCTGGCGCAGTTCAACAAGTTCACCAGCGTCTGGCTGGTGCTGTCCTGCGTGGTCATGGCGACGATCGGCGTGTTCCTCGGGCTGCTGCTGACGGGAGAGGCATTCGGCATCGTCATGTCGGGCATCGGTGTCATCGCGCTGGCCGGGGTGGTGGTGAACAACAACATCGTGCTGATCGACACCTATGACCGGTTGCGCGAAGAGGGCTGGGACAAATACGAAGCCGTGCTGCAGACCTGCCGCGAGCGTGCCCGCCCGGTGGTGCTGACGGCGGTATCGGCGATCCTCGGTGTGCTGCCGATCGCCTTCGGCCTCGGCCTCGAAATCTTCCATCACGAGACGACGATCAACGCGCCGTCGACGCAATGGTGGATTTCGCTGTCTTCGGCGATCGTCTTCGGGCTGTCCTTCGCCACCGTGCTGACGCTGGTGGTGACGCCGTCGATGCTGATGGTGTTCACTCGCGCCAAGGTCAAACCCGGTGCGCGTCGTGGCTGGTTCAGTCGCCTGTTGGGGCGTCGAAAGGCCGAAATCCCGTCGAAAGGCCTGGACGCCGATCTGGGCGCCGAACCGGCGATCGCCTTCCCGAAGGCCGCCGAATAGAGTCCGGATCGCCGTCCTGATCAAGCAAAGGCCGCCCGGGAACAATGGGCGGCCTTCTGCATTGTTCCGTCATTGCAACCTCAAAGCGAGGATTTTCTGATGACGATCAGCACCATTCTCATCATTATCCTTATTCTTATTCTGATCGGCGCGGTTCCGGCGTGGCCGCATTCCCGGTCCTGGGGTTACGGACCATCCGGCATCGTCGGCGTCATTCTGATCGTTGTCCTGGTGCTGCTGTTGATGGGCCGGATCTGACCGCAATCATTGGTCGTGACAAGCGGCGGATGACCATCTGGCCATCCGCCTTTTTTTGGTTTGTTGTTAGGCAACTTTTTGCGTCGTCTTGAGCGTGGCGATGCCGATATCCTCGAGCGCTTCCGACACTGCATTTTCCAGCGGCGTGTGCGGGATCGTACCGATAACGCTTTCCAGCCTGCCTGAAACCAGCCGGTGCGGCTCGAAGCGGAGATAGGACATCGAAACGATCTCGCGCCACATCGCCACGAACGGGCCGCCGGCACGCAGCACCCACCACGGCATCGACGTCAGTTTCAGCGTGCGTCCGAGCGCCTTCTCCGCGGCCGCCTTGATGTCCAGATCGGTCACCGCATGGCCAGGAAAGTTCAGCGCCTCGTAGGAGCCGAGCTTGTCGAGATTGTCAGCCAGCCCGACGAAGGCCTTGGCCAGGTCGGGCAGATAGGCCCATTCATGCACGAGATCGACCGGCCCTGGGGCGGTATAGACACCCTTGGTTATCTTGGCGGCAACAACCAGATCGAACCACGATCCGCTGCCGCTGCCGCCGAAGAAATCACCAGCGCGCAGCAGGATCGTGCGCACCCGACCCGCATCGGCCTCGCGGCGAAACAGATCTTCCATGGCGACGCGGATGCGGCCCTTTTCCGTTGTCGGGCGAAACGGCGTGTCTTCGGCGATCACCGCCGGCATCGGCGAGCCGTAATTGTAGACGGTGCCCGGGAAGAGATGCAGCGCGCCGTTCGCCCGGCAGGCAGCCATCACATTCTCGGCCATCGGCAGGCATTTGCTCCAGTCGGTGTAGAGCGGGTTGAGGCCGTTGAAAATGATATCGACGCCTTCGGTCGCGCGGATCAGCGCAGCACGGTCGAGCGCGTCGCCGGCGATCGCCGTAGCGCCTTTGAGCTCGGCCGGCACCTTGCCGCTGCGGGTGACAGCGCGGACATCGTAGCCGGCATCGAGGAAGGCCATGGCGACCGTGCGGCCGAGGCGGCCATTGGCGCCGAGAATTGCGATCGTGGTCATTGTTCGTCTCCGTGTTGCGTTACGACCCCAATATTGTATCTTCGCAAACGAATGAAAATTGACTATGATTGGCGATATGATATTCAATTTTGAATGGATATTGACTGGAACCTGATCAAGAGTTTCGTCACCGTGGCGGAGACCGGCAGCCTGTCGGCCGCCGCGCGAAAACTTGCCGCGAGCCAGCCGACGCTCGGCCGCCACATCACCGAGCTGGAACAGGCGCTCGGTGTCACGCTCTTCCGGCGCGGGCGGCGTGGCTACGCGCTCACGGAAGCGGGCAGCACGCTCTTTGAACGGGGCCGCGCGGTGAGCGAGCAGGCGAGCGCCTTTTCGCTGCTGGCGCTGGGATCGGTCGAGGCGATCGAGGGTACGGTGCGCATTGCCGCCAGCGAAGTGGTGGCGGCCTATGTGCTGCCGGAAATCACAGCGAGGCTTGGGTTCGAGGAGCCGGGCATCGAGGTCGAGATCGTCGCCTCGAACCAGGTCGAGAATCTGCTGCGTCGCGACGCCGATATCGCCATTCGCATGGTCAAGCCGGCGCAGAATGAGCTGGTCGCGCGCAAGGTGACCGACATTCCGCTCCGCGCCTGCGCGGCAAAATCCTATCTGGACCGGCGTGGCCGTCCGCGCGAGGCCCGCGATCTTGCCGGCCATGATCTGGTCGGCTTCGACCGCAGCGATGAGATCATTCGCGGCTTTGCCCAGTTCGGCGTCCCGCTCGCCCGCAATGCCTTCCGCTTCAGGACCGATAATCAGATCGTGCTGTGGGAAGCGGTGCGGGCGGGAAACGGCATCGGCTTTGGCCAGGAGCCGCTCGCCGACCGTGATCCGCTGGTCGAGACAGTGCTGCCGGGTCTCCCGCTGCCGACGCTGCCGGTGTGGCTGGCCATGCACCGCGACGTGCGTACCAGCGTGCGCATCCGCCGCGTCGCGGATTTCCTCTACGAAGAGTTCAAGCGCTATTCAGCCGGTGCAGGCTCGGCAGCGAATTCGGCGCGGTGAGCGAGGCCGGCCATCAACAGCACGACGACCAGCAGCCCGGAGAGTGCGACGAAGATCGGGCCGAAGCTCGAGTGCTCGGCGACGAAGCCGATCGCCGACGGCGCCACCAGAATGCCTGAGTAACCCATTGTTGTGACGACGCTCATGCCTGTGCCGGACGCCATGCCCTCCTGGTTGCCGCCGGCCGAAAAAATGATCGGCACCATGTTGGCAATGCCGAGGCCGCAAAAGGCGAAGGCGGCAATGGCCAGCCAAGGCGAGGGAGCCAGCCCGGCCACCAGCATGCCGGCAGCAGCGGCAAGGGCCGAGGCGCGCAATGTCGTAACGGCACCGAAACGGTTGCGGACGCCATCGCCGAGAAAGCGCATGATGGCCATGACTCCGGAAAAGGCGGCATAGGCCAGGCCTGCGATGGCAAGATCGGCGCCGAGCTCCTGCCTGAGATACAGCGCCGCCCAGTCGAGTACCGCACCTTCGGAGATCATCGTCAGCAGCGCCATCAGCCCAACCAGATAGACCAGCGGGTTTGCTGGCAGCGCGAATTTGTGATGCTCGGCGACTGGGTGCTTGTCCTCGGCGATCAGGTAGCGGATCGCGACGGCGATGACGGCAAAGGCAAGAGCCGTCACCACTGTCGCATGGGCGAGGTGACCGTAGTTCTGGATGGCGAAACCGCCCAAAGCGCCGCCAGCGAAACCGCCAAGACTCCAGAAGCCGTGCGAGGACGACATGATGGCACGGGACAGCCGCCGTTCGACTGCCACTGCGTTGGCATTCATGGCGACGTCCATGCCGCCGATCGAACCGCCGAAGATGAACATGGCGACGGCCGCAAGGGGCACGTTGGGGGCCAGAGCCACAACCAAAAGGCCGAAGCTGCCGGCAAGTCCGAACCAGCGCAGCACCGTGCGCGAGCCATGCTTCGAGATCAGATGGCCGCACCAGGTCATGGCAGTGACGGCGCCGGCACCGAACAACAGAATCAGCAAGCCGAGCGTGAACTTCGAAATGTCGAGTCGCGTCAGGAACACCGGGATCTGCGGCGCCCAACTGCCGGTCAGGAAGCCGTTGGAGAGGAAGATGCCGGCCACTGCCCAGCGTCCACGAATCGCGATCTGCGTGATTTTCTGCGCGTCCATCGGGTAGAATCCGGTCCGGAAATGGCGTTGCGCGGCAAATTAGATCGATTCAATTCACAGTCAAGCGCTCTTCGCCGAAAGTGCTTGGACCAGACGCTACGTCCTCTCGCGTCGGCCAACCACCTCGGCGGTCCACTCCGAAATCCCTACGACTCGGGATAAGGCGCGCCATCTTTGTGCACAAACCGGCCGTCAGCGTTGGTGCTCATCATGTCGATGTCGGAGCAGGTGGCGACGTCGTCGGGCCAGCGCGAACCGACTTCGAGATAGATCGCCATCGCGCCCGATTTATTGATCATGTGATGGCCGTTGCCTGATCCTTTCGGAAAGGCCGCGCAATCACCGGCGCGCAGCACCGTCTCGCCGGCATCTTCGACGAGCGTCAGCTCGCCTTCAAGCACGTAGACGAATTCGTCTTCGTGCGAATGCCAGTGGCGCTGGCTCGACCAGTTGCCCGGCGGCAGGCGCATGAGATTGATGCCGAAGTCGGTGAGCCCGCCTGCGTTGCCTAGCCGCTGCCGCACGCGTTCGGCACAGGGTGCATCGAACGGCGGTGGATAGGATGAGCCCTTGCGTACGGGCACCTCGGCAACGTCGATCTTAGGCACGGCGTCCTCCCCTAGTGATCCCTAGGGCGTCTTGCCTCGAACTCGGCCTTCTTGGCGTCGGAGGCTTCGATCTGGTTCAGTGCCTGCCACTCGGCATAGGGCATGCCGTAGATGATCTCGCGCGACTGTTCCTTGCTGAGTTCGACACCTTCGGCTTGCGCCGCATCGCGGTACCAGTTGGACAGGCAGTTGCGGCAGAAGCCGGCGAGGTTCATCAGGTCGATGTTCTGTACGTCGGAACGCTCGTGCAGATGCGCGACCAGCCGGCGGAAGGCAGCGGCTTCGAAATCGCGCTTTTGTTCTTCGCTGAGTTCGGTCATGTCATGTTGGCCTCCCTTGGGCCTCATCATACCGGCCCGGTGCGCGAGCCGAATATTTTCACCGCATGTATATCGGCACGTCGATCTATCGCGTCAACGATCGGCGCCAGCCGTTCGGCCCAGGCGAGGGCACCCTTGCGGTCGGCGATCAGGTCCTGGCGGACCTCGAGCAGCGCATGGGCAAAGCCGTTGACGATGGCATGCCTGAACATGGTATCGCCGCGCAGTGCGCCGTCATAGGGTTCGTTGTCGCCGACGATGAGGCTCTTGTCCTCGGCGAGCATGTCGATCAGCGGCCGCGCAACGCGGTCGTCCAGGTCCCACAATATGCCGGCGTGCCACGGCCGCACGAATCCCTGCATGGTCGGTGTGAAGGAATGCACCGAAAAGATGAAGGGTGCCCGCGCGGATGCTCGCGCCACAGAGGCGATCATGGCGCCGACGGCATCATGATAGGGGCGGTAAAAGCGGTCCAGCCGCCTTTCGCGCTCCTCCGGGGCCATGGGATAATTTCCCGGGATGACGGTGCCGTCATAGAGCTGGCGAATCAGCGTTGGATCGTCTTCGCCGCGATTGGGGTCGATCAGCAGTCGCGAAAAATTGGCAAGCACCGCCGGAACGCCGAGCAGACTTGCGAGTTCGCGGGTTACAGTCTCGACGCCGATGTCGTAGGCGATGTGGCGGTCGAACTCCGCCGCCGGCAGGCCGAGACTGCCATACTCCTCCGGCAGGTCGCGGCGGGCGTGATCGGCCAGAAGCACCATGCCGCGCTTGCGATCGCCTTCGACGATATCGAAAGGCGCGAAAACTGTGGATCGGGTCATTGGCGGGAAAGGTCTGTTCGCTGGCTTTCGGGGAGGTGGTATCGTCATTCCACGAAGAGAACGCTTGCGCAATGCCGTTGTTTGGCCACGGTTTCTGCCAAAAAACTGAGCAGGGGCGACCGCAAGCGCGCCAGAGCCTTCTAAATCGATTGGAATTGGACAGATCGGCGCGTTGACATGCGTACGGACTTTTCCGAAAAGGGGCGTTGAGAGATGCAAATGTGGTTCTTGAGGGGTTTCAGGATGGGTTTCGCCGGCAGGCTGCGTGTGCGCCACGCCTTGGCCATGCCGCTCCTGGTACCGGCCATGGGTCTTTTCGCGGTGATTTCGGCCTCGCCGGCACGGGCCGATTTCCGGGTCTGCAACGCCACGCAGAACCTGGTCGGTGTCGGCATCGGCTATCGCGCCAAAGCCGGCTGGATCACCGAAGGCTGGTGGCACATCGAAGGATCGAGCTGCAAGACGCTGATCGAGGGACCGTTGTCATCAAGGTTTTACTATCTTTATGCAGAAGACGCCGAGCGCGGCGGACGCTGGGATGGTCCGATCAACATGTGCGTGGCCGAAAAAGAGTTCAAGATCGCCGGCGTTACCGATTGCGTCGCCCGGGGCTTTCAGCGCGCCGGATTCCAGGAATATGACACGGGCGAGCAGGCAAGCTGGATGGTCCAGCTGACTGACGAGCCCGCAACGGATGGCGCTCCAGCCGCCCCGGGAACAAACAGTCAATGAGACGCAGCCGCAAGGTCAAGATCCTCGCCACCATCGGTCCGGCCTCCTCGTCCGAGGAGATGCTGAAGAAGCTGTTCGAAGCCGGCGCCGACGTGTTCCGCATCAATATGAGCCACACCGACCATGAATTGATGCGTACGCTTGTCGGCCGCATTCGTGCCGTCGAGGAGGCGGTCGGCCGGCCGATCGGCGTTCTCGCCGACCTGCAAGGGCCAAAGCTGCGCGTCGGCAAGTTCGCCAACGGCAAAGAGGTGCTGACCGTCGGTCAGACCTTCACGCTTGACGACAATCCCGAGCCCGGCAATTCGACGAGGGTCTACCTGCCGCATCCCGAAATCCTGCGTTCGGTCGAGGCTGGTCATCGCCTGCTGATCGACGACGGCAAGCTCGAGCTCAAGGCGGTCAGCAGCAACGGCAAGGCGATCGTCTGCACCGTCGTCGCCGGCACCACCATTTCCGACAAGAAGGGCGTCAGCCTGCCCGACACCGACCTGCCGGTCGGCGCGCTGACGGAAAAGGACCGCCGGGATCTCGACGCGGTTCTGGCGACCGGCGTCGACTGGGTGGCGCTGTCCTTCGTGCAGCGGCCCGAGGACCTGGCCGAAGCGCGCAAGATCGCACGCGGCCGGGCGCTGATCATGGCCAAGATCGAAAAGCCGCAGGCCGTCGCCCGGCTGGCCGAGATCATCGAGCTTTCGGATGCGCTGATGGTCGCCCGCGGCGATCTCGGCGTCGAGATGCCTCTCGAAGCCGTGCCTGGCATTCAGAAGCAGATCACCCGCGCCGCGCGCCGTGCCGGCAAGCCGGTGGTGGTCGCCACGCAGATGCTGGAATCGATGATCACCGCGCCGGTGCCGACGCGGGCCGAGGTGTCGGACGTGTCGATCGCCGTGTTTGAAGGCGCCGACGCGATCATGCTTTCGGCGGAGTCCGCCGCCGGCGCCTATCCGGTCGAGGCGGTGGCGATGATGAACCGGATCGCCACCAAGGTCGAAACCGACCCGACCTATGCCGGAATTATCAACGCGCAGCGCTCGGAACCGGAAGCCACCGGAGCCGACGCGATCTCGCTCGCCGCCCGCGAAATAGCCGAGACGCTGAAGCTGTCGGCGATCATCACCTATACCGCGTCCGGCACGACCGGCTTGCGCGCCGCGCGCGAGCGGCCGCAAGTGCCGATCGTGGCGCTGTCGCCGATCCTCAACACGGCGCGGCGGCTGTCGCTGTTGTGGGGCACGCATTGCGTCGTTTCCCCCGACGCCAGCGACCTCGACGACATGGTCGACCGCGCCTGCCGCATCGCCTTCGATGAAGGTTTCGGCAAGCCGGGCGACCGCGTCATCATCACGGCCGGCGTGCCGCTGAGGACGCCGGGCTCGACCAACATGTTGCGCATCGCCTATGTCGGATCGGAAGTCGGCCGCTAATGTCGGCCGCGGCTGCCGGATAGGCCGGCTGCATGGCGCGTCGTAAACGCGGCGCCAGCCGGGCGCATCGACGGCAGTCGGGTTAGGATAGACGCCGAACTCCGCCAGCTTGCATCAGCCTGTGACCGGTTCAGGAGTAGGGGAGTAGGGCGCATGTGTGCCACAGTGCAATCTGCACCTCTCACATACTACCTTACTCCCCTATTCCCCTATTCCCCTACTCCCTTACTGGTCTCAAATGCCTTCGCCGGCAAGCTCCTCGGAAAGTGCGGCGACCTGGTCCTGGGCGCTGCGCATCATTGGGTAGATGCCGAGCACGCGCTGCCAGGCCTCAAGTGCCGACTGCTTGTGGCCGGTTTCGGCCATGATCTGAGCCAGGCCCGAAAGCGCGCCGAAATGGCGTGGTTCGAGCTGCAGGGTGCGGTCGATGTCCGCCATCGACTTCCCGTAGTTCTTCATCATGAAATGAACAGTGGCGCGCCGGTTCCAGCCTTCCGCATAGGTCGGCTGCAAAGTCACCACCTGATCGAGGAAATCGAGTGCAACATCGAATTTCTGGTTTTCGATCGCCTTCTGCGACCATTGCATCATCAGGTCGATAGAGGCGCTGCCCGACTGGGACCACTCGCTGCCGATGCGTCCGGCGATGCGCTCGGCCGCCTTTTCATTGCGTTCGCGCTTGAGATCGGCAAACAGCTGATCGAGCCGCGCCTGTTTCGTCTTGACGACCGGAGGTGCTGTCGGCGGAGTTGTGGTCGGATCTTCAGCCCACGCCGGCAGCGAGACAGCGCCGGAAACAAGGAAAGCCGTGAAAAATGCAAAAAGAATCCGCATCGCGGGAATCTAGCCCCCGACGCCGGATCGTCAAACTGAATTTAGCGTGAGAGGCGTATCATGCGAACGGAGGCGCGCAGCCTCCGTCGAAAACTCAACCTTGGCGCGCTTTGTAGCGCGGCGCGGTCTTGTTGATGATGTAGATGCGGCCCTTGCGACGAACCAGCTGGTTGTCGCGGTGACGCGCCTTCAACGCCTTGAGCGAATTCTTGATTTTCATGGTCTTGCCCGTCGGTCTGGGCCCGGTCACGGGCCGAATTATTAAGGCGCGCCCACAGACGCGCCTTTGAACTGTGCGTGGCTCATAGACGAGGAGCGTTGCCCGTGTCAAGCGCGTTGCCTAAACGATACGGACCGTTTCGTATCATCAAATATCCGCCACTGGCGTCTTGCGGCGTTGCGCAGGCTTGAGACGGCTGGAATGATGCGGTTGCGAATTGGAGATCGTCATGCGCCGAATTCTTGTGTCCGCCTGTCTTGTCGTCCTCGCGGCAGGTTCTGTTGCCTATGCGCAGGAATGCGACCGCAACGACGACAGCCAGCAGATGATGAACATCTGCGCCGACGCGGACTACAAATCCGCCGACGCCAAGCTCAACAAGGCCTACCAGGATCTCATCGGCGAAAGTGACGCAAAAGCCAGGAAGCTGTTGCAGACGGCGCAGCGCGCCTGGATCGCTTTTCGCGACGCGGAATGCAGCTATTCCGCCGCGGACAGCGAAGGCGGCTCGATCTATCCGATGCTGATATCGGAATGCCTGACGCGGCTGACCGACGATCGCACCAAGCAGCTCACCGCCGATTCGACCTGCGCGGAAGGCGATGTGAGCTGCGCCAGCCCCGACGAGGACGAGAGCGGCGAAATCCAGTAAGCGTAGGTTCTAACTTTGTGTTTGAGCATGATCTTTTCCGAAATCCGGATTCCACTTTTCGCTAGCGCGGACCTTCGGTTCGGGATCATGCTCTAGCTGCGGCGGCTCACGCGCGTAAAATGGCCCATCTTGCGGCCGGGCCGCGCCTCGGCCTTGCCATAGAGGTGCAGCATCAGATCGGGCTCGGCGAGCAGATCAGGAACGCGCCTGACATCGTCGCCGATCAGGTTTTCCATGACGCAGTCGAACTGCCGGGCGGGATTTCCCAGCGGCAGGCCGGCGACGGCGCGGATGTGCTGCTCGAATTGCGAGATGGTGCAGGCGGCCTCCGTCCAGTGGCCGGAATTGTGGACGCGCGGCGCTATCTCGTTGGCCAACAGCGAACCGTCGGCAAGGACAAAGAATTCGACGCCGATGACGCCGACATAGTCGAGCGCTGCAAGGATCTCTGCCGCCGCCGTTTGAGCCGCAGCCGCCGTCTCGGATTTTACTCCGGCCGGCAGCGTCGAGCTGTGAAGAATACCGTTGCGATGGACATTCCACGCTGGATCGTAGGCGGCGAGCGAGCCGTCGCTGCCGCGCGCGGCGATCACCGAAATCTCGCGCTCGAAGGTGACGAAGGATTCCAGGATCAACGGCACGTTGCCCATCGCCTCGCAAGTGCCGGCAAAGCCGCCTGTTTCCATGTTGCGGAAGACACGCTGGCCCTTGCCGTCATAGCCCATGCGGCGCGTCTTCAATATGCCGCTGCCGTTGAACTGTTTCAGCGCAGCCGTCAGTTCCTCGTCATTGTCGACGGGGCTGAAATCCGCGGTCGGTATGCCGATGCCGTTGAGGAATTTCTTTTCCGCCAGCCGGTCCTGCGCCACTTCCAGTGCGCGTGCCGGCGGATAGACCGGCACCGTAGAGGCAAGTGCCGCGGCGGCCGCGACCGGTACGTTCTCGAATTCATAAGTAACGACGGCACTGGCCGCAGCCAGCTCGCTAAGCGCGGCCGCGTCGTCATAGGCGGCGACGATCTGCCGGTTGGCGACCTGTGCCGCCGGGCAATCCGGCTGCGGCTCCAGCACGACGATGCGGTAGCCGAGGCGGGCCGCGGCCATCGCCAGCATGCGGCCAAGCTGGCCGCCGCCGATGATGCCGATGCTCGATCCCGCCGGCAGGCTCACGGCGCGTCCGTGGGCTCGGCGGCCACCTTGGCGGTCTGCGCGGCGCGCCAGCTATCCAGCCGGGCGGCGAGCTTTTCGTCGCTCAGCGCCAGCACCGCGGCGGCCAGAAGTGCAGCGTTGGCAGCGCCGGCCTTGCCGATGGCCAAAGTGCCGACCGGAATGCCGGCCGGCATCTGCACGATTGATAGCAGCGAGTCCTGGCCCGACAGCGTCTTTGATTCCACCGGCACGCCGAACACCGGCAGCGGCGTCATCGCCGCCGTCATGCCGGGCAGATGCGCCGCACCGCCGGCACCGGCGATGATCACCTTGTAGCCGGCCGCCTTGGCGCCCTTGGCGAAGTCATAGAGCCGGTCGGGCGTGCGGTGGGCCGAGACGATCAGGCGCTTGTGCGGAATTCCAAGCGCCTCAAGCGTTTCGGCGGCGTGGCGCATCGTCGCCCAATCGGACTGGCTGCCCATGATGATGGCGACGTCGGCGCGGTGATCGTCCAAGCTTCTGCTCTCCGGCGGCAAAAGCGCGCATTAGCTGAAATCGAGGGGAGCCGCAAGGATGGCCGGAAACGGCAAAGCCGCTTGTGCCGTCTCCGTGGCTACGCACATGGACAGGGGCGGTCTGTCATCGGGCGGCCGCTGCTCGGAAGCGGTTGACGAAGTCGTCAAGTTCAGGCCGTTCGGTATCGGAAATCGCCCAATAGGAAAAGGCGCTGTCGCTCCAGTGGACCAGCGAGAAGCCACCAGCAGAAAGATCGACCGGTCCGGCTGTCGAGCCGGTTTCCTCGGGCGCGGCGACGAGAGTGATCAGGTGCTCGCGGTGCCTGTAGACCAGTGCCGGCACTGGCTGGTCGGCGATCACCTCGACCCGGCCGCCGAGCAACGCGAAGCCGTCACTGGCAAGGTCAGGTGCCGGCGGCGACAGGCCGACCCTGCCATCCAGCCAAGGTTTGACCGTGTGCCGGTCCGACGAGACGACGTCCACGGGGCTGGCTGCCAGCAGGCTGCGGCGATGGCCGCTGGCGACCGCGGCGGCAAAGCTGTCGGGCGCCCTGCTCAGCATCATCCATTGCGTCGCGCCGCTGGCCAGCACGGCGGTAACGATGATCGACGCCGCCAGCGCGCGCCAGTCGAACGCGCCAAATCGGTGCACCGCTCTGTGTGCCGGCGGCACTCGAGCGGCGGGCGCCGGCGCCGGCAGCACTTTCTCCGTACCGGCTGTCCCGATTGCAGCGATGCGAGCCTTGAAATCCTCACGGACATCGAGCCTCGGCAGCCCGCTGACGACCGTCTGCAGCGCAACGATGCGGGCATGCTCGGCGGCGAGCGCCGGATCGGCCGCGATGCGTCGCTCGACAGCCAATGCTGCTGCTGCGTCGAGCTCGCCATCGACCAAGGCATGGATCATCAGCTCCACGCCCGCCGGGTCATCGGGCAGTCCATCGTTGTGCGCGCTCATGGCGCCCTCCCAAGTTGGGATATCAGCAGACCGCGCGCCCTCGCCAGCCGCGACATCACCGTTCCTAGCGGCACGCCAAGCAGCGTCGCGATCTCGCGATAGCTGAGGCCGTTGATGTCGCGCAGCACCACAGTCTCGCGAAATTGGTGCGGCAGCGCGGCGATCGCCGCCTCGAGTGCGGCCGTGTCGGCCTTGGCGATCAGGCTTGCCTCAGGACTATCCGTATCCGGCAGCCCGGCGCCATATGCAGCCGTCATGTCATCGAGGTCGCTCAGGTCGCCGACGGCGACGATACTGCGCGGCCGGTTGCGCGCCAGCCAGGAGTAAGAGGCGTTGCGCACGATCGCCAGCAGCCAGGCGCGCGCATTGCCGCCGGCATAGCCGGCGATGCCCGCATGCGCCTTCAAACAGGCCTCCTGCACCACATCCTCCGCGTCGGCGGCGTTGCCGGTCAGCCAGCGGGCAAGCGCAAGCGCATCCGCGAGATGGGGCAGAACCACCTCGCGAAAGCGCTCGGTCGCGGCCTCTTGGTTCAACACCGTCGCATCGCCCGGCATCCCGGGCAGAACCTTCCGAAAATCCTCACGGAGCGACGGTGATCCTGCCCTGCATGTGCGGGTGAAGCCCGCAGAAATAGGCATAGTCGCCCACTTTGGTGAAGGTGAAGGCATATGTGTCACCGGTGTCAAGCGCCTTGGAGCGAAACGAGGCATCGTTGGCGACCACCAGATGCGGGATGTCGTCGTCATTCTCGAAGGTCACGGTAGTGCCCTGCTTTACCGTCAGCACCGCCGGTGTGAAGGCAAAGTTCTCGATCTTGACCATTGGCTGGTCTGCTGCGTTCAGTGGCATGGCAACCATTATCAGGATCGCCGCCAAACCGAACGTGACAGGGGATACGACCAAGACGCGGGATGGGAAGCGGATCATCGCATTTCCCCTCAGGCCAGCGTGCTGTCGATGATGGCGAGGTCCTGCCCGCCTTGCTTGACTGTCACGCTGCTTGTGCCGAGCAGGCTGCGCAACTGGCCGGCAGGTACCGTCATCGGCCCGGGTGAGGCTGCGGTGCCCGGCGCCGGTTGCGGGAAAGCGGTCGAGCGCGCGGTATGAAAGGTAACGTTGCCTTCGACCTTCTGCATGATCTGGTGGATATGGCCGTTGAGTACGGTGACAGAGCCGAAGCGCTTGAGCAGGGCCAAGGCCTGCGCCGCGTCGTCGGTGCCCCAGCCCCATTCGGGATAAACAGCCCATAGCGGGATGTGGGCAAAGACGACGATTGGCGTCGAGGCGGTGACCGCCTTCAGATCATCGGCCAACCATGCCAACTGGTCGGCGCCGAGATTGCCCAGCCCGCCAGCCTTCAGGTTGACGACGTTGACCAGGCCGATGAAATGGACGCCGTTCTGGTCGAACGAATACCAGCCAGCGCCCTTGGTGCCCTTGCCGTAGCGGTCGAGATAGGCCTGGCCATTGCCGTCATCGATCAGGTCGTGCTCACCGGGCACATAATGCACGTCGAAGCCTGCGCCGCCGATGATCTGGGCAGCGTTGTCGAACTGCGCGGCTTTCGACAAATGGGTGATGTCGCCGGTGTGGATCATGAAGGCGGGCTTTTGCGGCAACGCCTGGATCTTGCCGATGGCCTCCTTCAGCGTGTCGATGGCGTGCGGGTTGGCAGCCTTGTCGAAGCCGATGTGGCTGTCGGAGATCTGGAGGAAAGTGAAGCCGGTGGCCAAGGCCTCGGCGGCTTGCGACGCACCGAGCAGGCTGAGCGAAACCGGCACGCCGGCCGAAATTGTCCACAGCACTCCCGTGCCGGCCCAGATCATGCATTCCAGTGCATGACGGCGGCTGATGCCGTCAGCTTCATTGTCGTGGTGGTGGGTCATACCGGTCTCCTGCACGCCGGAAATGGCGTCTGTTTGGGAGACCAATGGGCGGGGTGGTTTATTCCGCCCGAAGACTAAAAGTTCATTCACACTGCCGTGATGGCGCACTGGCCCGATGCGAAGCCGGCGCTGGAAGGCACTGGCTCGACCACGCTCTGGCGATGTCTAGTCCGGCCAGCGCAGCGCTCCGGCGGACTGCTTGCGAGCGGGTTTCATCGCATCCGCGGGCCGATCGGCAGCACTCAACACCGCTCGCAGGCGTTCGGCAACGATCTCCGCCTCGCCGGGATGGAGATTGCACGGATCAAGGAAGAAGTGACCGCGCTCGACCTCGTGGTTGCGCACGATCACGGGCGGCGAACCCGCCGCAAGCGCCGAGGCGAGGCCGGCGGCGGTGAAGCGGCTTTCCGGCGCAACAAACACCTGCAGGCGGTCGAGAGGATTTCCGGTCGGATCTGGAATGATACGTGCCTCGATGCCAGGCAGGCCCTGCAATGCGGTTTGCCACAGATGCAGTGCGGCGTCTTCCCGCTGGCGAATGCCGGCATGGTCGCGCCGCTCCCAGGCTTCCAGGGCCGCCATAGTGCCGGCAATGCTCTCCTTGCCGACCTTCATGGCGCGCGCAACGCCCCGGTTCTGAAGATAGGCGGCCCGTACCAGATCCTTGCGGCCGGCAACGATGCCGCTTGTCGGCCCTGAGAGAAATTTGTGCCCGCTGTAGACAACAATGTCGGCGCCGCGCGCCAGAAAGCCACGCAAATCGTATTCCGAGGCGGCGTCGACGATCACCGGCACGCCCTTGGCGTGGCAAATCTCGCAGAACTCCTCAAGCGAGAGCATGCCGTATTGCACGGTGTGGTGCGCAACGACGTAGAGGGCTGCCGCCGTCCGGTCCCGGATCGCCTCGGCAACATGATAATCCTGGGTGACGCTGACCGTGCCGGCAGGCACTGCCTTGGCTCCGGCAAGCCGGATCGACTGGTCGATCGGCGCGCCATAATTGACGATGTGACCAAGCTGAACGATGACCTCCGATTTGAGGCCCTCGGTGTCGTCCGGCAGCCGCTCGATCGCAAGAAGGCTGGTCCCGGTCATCGCGCCGGCAATCGCCATTGTTATGCCGCTGGCGCAGCATGCGGTGATGAAGCCGGCCTCGCCGCCGGTAAGGCGTGCAATCACCCTACTTGCGGCGCGCTGCAGATCGTCCATCTCGACCCATTGCGAGGCCATTTCCGACATTGCGGCAATCGCTTCTGGCACGATGATCGAAGCACCGAGTGCCGTCATCGTGCCGGAGACATTGATGATTGGGCGAAGGCCAAGCCGTTCGCGGATTGTCGTGTTGGAACGGTCAGCGGCATAGGTCGTCATCTCTGTAGATCCTGTTTAAGATTTCAGGCGGCGATCTCGACGACCGCCTCGATTTCAACTGTGATGTTGCCCGGCAGCGAGCCGACACCGATCGCGGAACGGGCATGTCCGCCAAGCGTATCAAAGACGGCCGCGAAAAGATCGGAACAGCCGTTCACCACCTTGGGGTGCTCGCTGAATGTCGGCGTCGCATTGACAAAGCCAAGCAGCTTGACGACGCGCACGATGCGGCCGAGGTCGCCGGCCGCGGCATGCATGACGGCGAGCAGGTTCAGGCCGGTCAGACGCGCATGCCCGTAGGCCTCTTCAACGCTGACATCCTCTCCGACCTTGCCGGTGCAGAGCGCGCCATCGGCGCGCAACGGCCCCTGGCCGGAGAGGAAGATCAGCCGTCCGCTCTCGGCATAGGTGACGAAGTTGGCGATGGGCTTCGGCGGCTCGGGCAGTGTCAGGCCCAATTCCGCGAGCCGGATGTAAGGCGTCATAAAAGCTCCTTGCGACAGCTTTCGCCGTCCGATGTCAAAAATGCGAGGCGCGAAACCGCGCCAGGAAACTGCGAAGGCGTTCATTGTCGAACCCCGCCGCCAGAATCTCGGCGGGTGGTCCGACGGCACTGACGCCGCCATCCGCCATGAAAACGATGCGGCTCGATGCGTCGCGCGCAAAAGCCATTTCATGCGTGACCATCAGCATCGTCATGCCGTCTTCGGCGAGGCTGCGCACGACCTCGAGCACCTCGCCAACCAGTTCGGGGTCGAGCGCCGAGGTTATCTCGTCGAGAAGCAATATCTTCGGCTCCATCGCCACGGCGCGGGCGATGCCGACGCGCTGCTGCTGGCCGCCGGAAAGCTCGGCCGGCAGACTGTCGGCTTTGTGGGCGAGGCCTACGCGGCCGAGCCAGTGCTCGGCAATGGTGCGGGCCTCGGCATTGCTCTTGCCGCGCACCTTGCGCAGGCCAAGCATGATGTTGCCGGCCGCAGTCAAATGCGGAAACAGATTGAAGCTCTGGAACACCATTCCGGTCTCGGCTCGCATCGCCGCCAGGTCGCGCTCGCTGCGTCGCTGGCGTGTTCCCGTCTCGCGATAGCCGACTTCTTTGCCGTCGATACGGATCGAGCCGCTGTCGTAGCTCTCCAGGAAGTTGACGCAGCGCAGTAGCGTGGTCTTGCCGCTGCCGGAGGGGCCGATGATAGTCACGACCTCGCCGCGTGTTACTTGCAGGCTGACGGAGCGCAGGACCTCGACGGATGCAAAGGCTTTGGAAACCTCGGTGACATCGAGAAGTGCCGGATTCTGGTGCGAGGCGTTGAACATCGTGCTATTCCCGGATGAAGGAGAAACGCCGCTCCAGGCGCCGGCTGGCCAAGGAGAGGGCGTAGTTGACGGCGAAGTAGACGAGCGCACCGAGAATGTAGAGTGGCATCGCCTCATAGGTGCGGCCGATGACCTGGTTGATTGCCTGCATGAGGTCGGTGATGCCGAGCAGCGAGACCAGCGCGCTGCCCTTCACCGCGTCGGTGACGCCATTGATCCAAGGTGGCAGGAAGCGCCTGAACGCCTGCGGAAAAATGACGTAGACCAGCCGCTGGCGAAAGGTCAGTCCGATCGCCATCGCCGCCTCGGACTGACCCTTGGGAATCGAGCCGACGGCGCCCCTGAGATACTCGACGACTTGTGCGGTCTTGAAGAGGGTGAGGGCGAACACGGCCGCCCAAAAGGATTCCAGATGCAGCCCCACCGCGGGCAGGCCGTAATAGACGAAGAAGATTAGCACCAGGATCGGAATGCCGCGTATGGTGTCGCTGAAGATGCGCACTGCCCAGCGCAGCGGAAAAGGACCATAGACAAGGCCGACGCCCATCAGCACGCCGGCGATGAGCGATAACACCACGACCAGCAGCGACACCCACAAGGTTACGGCAAAGCCTTCGGCGAGGAACGGCAAGGCGTAGATGATCTGGCTCAGCATGTCAGCGCGCCGCCTTGAACCGGCGCTCGACGAGCCGCAGCGCGAAAAGCAGCGTGTAGCCGGTCAACAGGTACATTGCCGTCACCACCAGATAGACTTCGACAATGCGGAACGTGTTGAAGTTGATCCACTGGGCGCCATAGGTGAGTTCGGGTACCGAGATGACCGACGCCACGGACGTATCCTTGAAGAGCGATATGAATGTGTTGGAAAGCGCCGGCAGGGTTATGCGCAGCATCGTCGGCAGGCGCACATCGAGCAGCCTTTGCCATGGCGTCAGGCCGATTGCCTTGCCGGCGTCGAGCTGACCGCGCGGCACCGCCTCGAGCCCCGAGCGAAACACCTCGACCAGGTAGGCGCCGCTGTAGAGCGACAGCGTGGCAATGAATGAGGTTTGCGCGCTGTAGGCAATGTCGACCACCGTCGGCAAGCCGTAGAAGACCAGATAGACGAGCAGGATCAGCGGCACGTTGCGGATGAACTCGACATACCCCGCGATGATGGTCCGCACCGCACGTCCGGCCGACACGTACCAGACCGCCAGAACGAGCCCGATGACGATGCCGATCGCGATCGAGATGACGGCAAGTTCGAGGCTTAGCAGCAGTCCGCCCCAGAGCTTGTCGAAATGCCGCCAGATAAGGTTGAAGTTGAGAGTATAACCCATGCGTCCTCGTCATGGAGGGCTGTGATGAGAGAAGGCGGAAGGACGTTGTCCTTCCGCCTGCTTGCATCAAATGACCGGGAAACCGGGATGGCGCGCCGGCGGCTCCTGTCCGAAATAATCCTTGAACGCAGCGTCGTAGAGTGCCGTTTCATGGCCGAACATGGCGATGGTGAAGGTCTGGTTGACGAAGGTCAGCCAGTCGAGGTCGCCCTGCCGCAGCGCGGCACCATAAAGCATCGAGAACCAGCTCTTGCCGGCATCGAAGTACTTATCCGGATTGCGCGAGGCGAGCCAGCGCACCGTTGACAGATCGACCGCGGCGGCGTCGACGCGCTTCGATTCCAAGGCCTGCAGCACGTTGGCCTGCGTGTCTATCTGCATCACCTGCGACTCCGGCAGGACGATATGCACGTTAGCCTCGGCATCGACATTTTGCAGGATGGAAATCCGCGTCGCCGAACCGCCGGCAAGCAGCTTGTCGAAGGTCTTGTTTTCGGCGTTCGGAAGGGTCAGCAAGGCGATGCCTTCGACGTAGTAGGGTCGGGAGAAGTGGATCAGCTGCGAGCGCTGGGCGGTCATGGTCATGAACTGGATGGTGATGTCGACCTTGTTGGTGGTCACGTTTGGAATGCGCTGAGCCGGATCCTGCATGACGAATTCCACTTTGGTCGGATCGTCGAAAAGCCCCTTGGCGAGAATGCGACCCATGGTGATGTCCATGCCCACCAGTTCGCCGGCGTCGTTCTCGAAATGCCAGGGCGCATTGGTACTGCCGGTGCCGACGATTACCTTGCCGCGCTCGAGGACGGTGCGCAGCAGGCTGTCCGGCGCTGCCTGGGCCGCCGCTTTCTGAACGTCGACCGCGGTAGCGGCGCTCATCACTCCGGCCGTTGCAAGCCCGGCCATTCCCAGTTTCAGAAATTCACGCCTTTTGGATGTGTCGTTCACGGCGACCTCCTTTCGTGTTGTGTTCCCCTTTGGATCAGCAGTACAGGCATCGGTTGCAACTGACGTCATTGTCCCTTACAAGAGACGCCTGTACTCTGTACAAGACAGATTAACATCAGGAATCGATAATGCAAGATGGCAATGCCTTGGCCGCTCGACCGGACGCCGGTCTGGACGAAGACAAGAACTCGGGTTCTCGGGAGAAGGGCCTCAACCGGGTCCTCCAGATTCTGGAGTTTCTCCACACGACCCAGCGTGCGATCGGCATTGGCGACCTTGCCAGAGGGGTGAATGCACCGCGATCGACGACCTATACGCTGGTGCGCTCGCTGGTCGACGCAGGCCTGCTGGAAATGGCCGGGGACGGCAATCGGGTCTATTTCGGAAAGAAGCTCTACCTCTACGGAATGGACTATGTGCGGGGCAACGACCTGCTCAGGCGAGGGCGCCAGGAAGTCGACCATCTGTCACGCGAGACCGGCGAGACCTCGGAGTTGTGCATGCTGCAAAGCGGCCGCTACACCATCGTCCATTCAAGCCCGGGAACGAGGCCATTCCGGATCAGCTCGGCGACCGGTCTGCAAATACCGCTCCCCTGGACAGCTTCCGGGCGACTGCTGCTCGCCGGCTTCGACAGGGCAGCGATTGAGGATATGGTCTCCGAGGACGATCTCGTGCTGCCGGACGGCCGCAGATTGCAGCTCGACGATTTCATAGACGACATCGCCGTCGCCAAGTCGGCCGGCTACTGCGTCACCTCCGGCCTTGTCGATGCCTACACGAAATGTCTGGCCGCGCCGGTCTTTTCAGCGCCGGGCAGGGTCGAGGCGACGATGTGCCTGGTGGTTCCCATCGATACCTCGACCGAAAAGACCGATGACCTGATAGAGCTGTTGCTCGAGCGCGCCGCGCGGCTTTCGATCGCGGCATAGGCCGCCTTTCCAGCAGGCCAGCGCCGGCGTCCGTTCAAGCGATAATGTCTGGAATGATCTTGTCTTCCAGCGCCATCAGCCTGTCCTTCAGGAAGAGCTTCTTTTTCTTCATGCGCTGGATCTGCAGCGGGTCGCAATTCATGGCAATCATCGCATTGATTGCCGCGTCGAAATCGGCGTGTTCCTGCTTCAGCCGGGAATATTCGAGGCGGATATCTGCCTGTTCCTGATCGGACATTTTTACCGTCTGCACGTCTGCGGCGCCCAAACTATGGGCCTGATTGGGCGGGACCGGGTCTTCTTGCACCGGCGCGCAGCCCATATCACATTTCATATTGGCGTGGAATGCTACCACGCAGCATTCGACATCGGTGCGCGATGGTGGCACACTGTCATTATGCCGTCACAGAAGCGAGCCTGCGGTGGACGTGCCATGACGGCTGCAATCCGAGGAAATCATGAAAGGGAGAACCAATCATGTCTCTTGCATCCCATCTTGATGAGCTGCAGCGGAAACACGGCGACATCGAACGGGAAATCGACGATGCGATGACCCATCCGTCGGTAGACGACCTCGAAATCGTGAATCTCAAGCGGCGCAAGCTGGCGCTCAAGGACGAGATTGAAAAACTGAAGGCGAAACCGACGACCCACTGAAGCCCTTCCAGGACTAGAAGCGCCGCCCGGCGCGCGATCTTTCCGGTGGCATCGCTATGCTGCCGGAAACGCTCGCGGATTTGCGGCAAGCTGCCGTCTTGTTATTTCCGATTTGCTGGGCCTGCGCGCCAGTCGCCATTGACAAGCCATCTTTGCTCCTCCACCTCATGCCCGGACCTTCAAGATTAAAGGCAGCCGGCATGACCGGATATTTTTCCTCACCCTTCCCGCGCCGCAGGTCGGTCGGTGTCGACGTCGGCGGCGTGATGGTCGGCGGCGGCGCCCCAGTCGTCGTCCAGTCGATGACCAACACCGACACGGCCGATGTCGACCAGACGGTCGCGCAAGTGGCGGCGCTGCATCGCGCCGGCTCCGAGATCGTGCGCATAACGGTCGATCGCGACGAAAGCGCTGCCGCCGTACCGGCCATCCGCGAGCGACTGGAGCGGCTCGGCATCGACGTGCCGCTGGTCGGCGATTTCCATTATATCGGCCACAAGCTCCTGGCCGATCATCCGGCCTGCGCCGCGGCCTTGGCCAAGTACCGCATCAACCCCGGCAATGTCGGTTTCAAGGACAAGAAGGACCGGCAGTTCGCGGCAATCGTCGAGATGGCGATCCGATACGACAAGCCGGTGCGCATCGGCGTCAACTGGGGTTCGCTCGACCAGGAGCTGCTGACCCGGCTGATGGATGACAACCAGGCCCAAGGCTTTCCGCTGACCGCGCAGGAAGTGACGCGCGAGGCAATCGTGCAATCGGCGATCCTGTCGGCCGAAATGGCCGAAGAGATCGGCCTTGCGCGCGAGAAAATCATCCTGTCGGCCAAGGTCAGCGGCGTGCAGGATCTGATCGCCGTCTACACCGAGCTTGCCACCCGATCCGACCATGCGCTGCACCTCGGCCTGACGGAGGCCGGCATGGGCTCGAAAGGCATCGTCGCCTCGTCCGCTGCCATGGGCATCCTGCTCCAGCAAGGCATCGGCGACACCATCCGCATCTCGCTGACGCCGGAGCCGAACGGCGACCGCACACGCGAAGTGCAGGTGTCGCAAGAACTGCTGCAAACCATGGGCTTCCGGCAGTTCGTGCCGATCGTCGCCGCCTGCCCGGGCTGCGGCCGCACGACCTCGACCGTGTTCCAGGAGCTTGCCCAGAATATCCAGGCCGACCTGCGCAAGAACATGCCGGTGTGGCGTGAACAATATCCCGGCGTCGAGAACCTCAAAGTCGCGGTGATGGGTTGCATCGTCAACGGTCCGGGCGAATCCAAACATGCCGATATCGGCATTTCGCTGCCCGGCACCGGCGAGATGCCGACCGCCCCGGTGTTCGTCGACGGCAAGAAGGCGGCGACCCTGCGCGGCCCATCGATTGCCGCGGATTTCGAGAAGATGGTCGCCGACTATATCGAACGGCGGTTCGGGCAACACGGCAAAGCCGCGGCGGAGTAGTTCGATGCGGCGTTTGCTCGGCGCGGCGCTGGTTGTCATTTGCGGGCTGATCTGGGCGACAGCCGTTCAGGCCGATCCACCACGGCCCGCCAAAAAGAAGCTGATCGACCAGGTTTGCAACCTGATCGAGACGCATGCCGACCAGAACGGCCTGCCCCGGGATTTCTTTGCCCGGCTGATCTGGAAGGAAAGCCGTTTCGATCCCAATGCGGTCAGCCCCGTCGGCGCTGAGGGCATTGCCCAGTTCATGCCGGGCACCGCCAGGATGCGCGGGCTCGCCAATTCCTTCGACATCGAACAGGCGATCCCGGCCTCGGCAAAATACCTCGCCGAAATGAAATCCGGTTTCGGCAATCTCGGCCTCGCCGCCGCAGCCTACAATGCCGGCGAGAGCCGGGTGACGCGCTGGCTGAATTCCGGCGGCTTCTTGCCGATGGAGACCGAAAGCTACGTTCTGGACGTCATGGGCGAGCCGGCCGACAACTTCACCAATACCGCCTACGCCGGCGTCATCCGGCCGCTCGACAAGAAGGCGAGTTTCGCTGCCGCTTGCCGCGAGCTGCCGGTGATCATGTCCAGAACCGTGCCGATGTCGTCGATCAACATCAAGCCGTGGGGGGTGCAGGTGGCCGGGAATTTCCGTCGCGCCGCGGCGCTCAACCAGTGGAGCAACGTGAAGCGCCGGTTTCCAGCCTTGCTCAGCGGTCGCGATCCGGTGGTCAGCCGGGTGCGCACACCGATCGGCAGGCGCGGCATCTATGCGGTGCGGATCGGCGCCGACACCAAAGCCAAGGCCGACGATATTTGCCAGAAACTGCACAGCGTGGGCGGCGCATGCATCGTGGTGCGCAATCGGTAAGCCATATGTCGGTGCGTTTCGCGCCATTGCTGCCATCTTGCTCCCCGTGGGCACTTCGTCCTCGACACGTGAATCATATTTTCGGCGAACCGTTAGCCAGGTCTTGCATCGTCGTCGATGCGGGGTAAGGTCCCCGCGATTTTTCGCGAAAGGGATCAGCATGGCCGGCTTCAAGACACTGGACGACATCGGCAATATCAGCGGCAAGCGTGTGCTGGTCCGTGTCGACCTCAACGTTCCCGTCACCGAGGGCAAGGTCACCGACGCCACCCGCATCGAGCGCATTGCGCCGACCATCGCCGAGCTCTCCGGCAAGGGCGCCAAGGTCATCCTGCTTGCCCATTTCGGCCGCCCCAAGGATGGACCGGCGGCGGAATTCTCGCTCGAGCCGATCGCCAAGGCGACGGCGGACGTGCTCGGCCGTCCGGTTGGCTTTGCCTCCGACTGCATCGGTGACAAGGCGGCAAATGCCGTTGCTGCCATGAATAACGGCGACGTGCTGCTGCTCGAGAACACCCGCTTCTACAAAGCTGAGGAGAAGAACGACCCGACCTTCACCGAAAAGCTCGCCGCCAACGGCGACATTTTCGTCAACGACGCCTTCTCCGCTGCGCACCGCGCCCATTCGTCCACGGAAGGCCTGGCGAATGTGCTGCCGGCGTTCGCCGGGCGCACCATGCAGGCCGAGCTCGATGCGCTGGAAAAGGGTCTCGGCAATCCTGTCCGTCCGGTTGTCGCCATCGTCGGCGGGGCCAAGGTCTCGACCAAGATCGACCTGTTGATGAACCTGGTGAAGAAGGTCGACGCGCTGGTCATCGGCGGCGGCATGGCCAATACGTTTCTAGCGGCGCGCGGCACCGACGTCGGGAAATCCTTGTGCGAGCATGATCTCGCGACCACCGCCAAGCAGATCATGATCGAGGCAGCCGAGGCCGGCTGCGCCATCATCCTGCCCGCCGACGGCGTTGTCGCCAGGGAGTTCAGGGCCGGCGCCGCCAACGAGACCGTCGCCATAGCAGACGTGCCGGCCGACGGCATGATCCTCGATGTCGGCGCGAAAACCGTGAAAACCATTGCCGAATGGATCGACCGCGCCGCGACGTTGGTCTGGAACGGGCCGCTCGGCGCCTTCGAGATCGAGCCGTTCGACCATGCAACGGTGGCGACGGCCAGGCACGCGGCAGCGCGCACCAGGGCCGGCAGACTGGTCTCGGTCGCCGGCGGCGGCGATACGGTGGCGGCGCTCAATCATGCCGGCGTCAGCGATGATTTCACCTATGTCTCGACGGCCGGCGGCGCTTTCCTCGAATGGATGGAAGGCAAGCCGTTGCCCGGCGTCGACGTCTTGAAGCGCTGAGATCGGCCGCAAGAGCAGCGCGAAGGAGTGCGCCCGCGACTTTCAATCGATTCGCGCTTACCCGGCGAAATGGTTCGACTTGAACCTGCGTTGCTCTGGTGGTCTGCTGGGCGCGGATCAATTCTTTCAGGAGAAGCACGATGAGCGAACGTCTCGAGGACATTGCCGCCGCGATGGTGGCCAATGGCAAGGGCCTGCTGGCTGCCGACGAGAGCTCCGGCACCATCAAGAAGCGCTTCGACGTCATCGGCGTCGAGTCGACCGCCGACAGCCGCCGCGACTATCGCGAGATGATGTTCCGCGCCAGCGATGCAATGACCAAGTACATTTCCGGCGTCATCCTCTACGACGAGACCATTCACCAGAAGGCCGCCGACGGCACACGGCTGGTCGACATCATCAAGGCATCAGGCGCTATCCCCGGTATCAAGGTCGATGCCGGCGCCAAGCCGCTGGCCGGCTTTCCCGGCGACACCATCACCGAAGGCCTGGACGGCCTGCGCGAACGCCTTGCCGACTATTACAAGCTCGGCGCCCGCTTCGCCAAATGGCGCGCGGTGATCGACATCGATGTTGCCAAGGGCGTGCCTTCCGCCACGTCGATCGGCTCGAATGCCCATGCGCTCGCCCGTTACGCCGCGCTTTGCCAGGAGGCCGGCATCGTGCCGATCGTCGAGCCGGAGGTGCTGATGGACGGCGCCCACGACATCGACACCTGCTACGAGATCAGCAAGGCGACGCTGACAAAGTTGTACACCGAGCTCTATGCGGCTCGCGTCGTCCTCGAAGGCACCATCCTGAAGCCGAACATGGTGCTGGCCGGCAAGAAATCAGGCAAGGTCAGCAGCCCCGACGAAGTTGCCGAAAAGACGATAAAACTGTTCCGCGAGACGGTGCCGGCCGCTATTGGAGGCATTGCCTTCCTGTCGGGCGGACAATCTGACGAGGAGGCGACCGCCAACCTCAATGCCATCAACGCCATCGGGCCGCATCCGTGGAAGCTGACCTTCTCCTACGGCCGCGCCTTGCAGGCCGCTCCGCAGAAGGCCTGGGGCGGCAAGGCGGCGAACGTCGCCGCCGCGCAGGCCGCCTTCGCCCATCGCGCCCACATGAACCATCTGGCAGCGCTTGGACAATGGCAGCCGACGCTTGAGCAAGCCGCCTGACGGAATTCAGGTTGCGTTCCCTCCGACCCGGGCCATGTGCCCGGGTTTGTTTGAAAGCAGCAAGGTCTGCAATTTCCTGCTACTGAAAATGCAGCTCTGTGTCGGCATTCCTCGCTGCCGATCGTCCTCCGTGAAAAGAGGAGCAGACCTATGCCAAACAACAAGACCGTGTCGCAGGAAGACTGGTTTCAGGCGCACAAGGCGCATCTGGCGCGCGAAAAGGAATTGACGCGTTTTCGCGACCGCATCGCTGCCGAACGCCGCGAATTGCCGTGGCTGAAGATCCGCAAGGACTATGTCTTCGAGACCGAGCAAGGGCCAAAGAAACTGCCCGACCTGTTCGGCGGCAACAGCCAGCTGATCGTCTACCATTTCATGTTCGGGCCGGGCGCCGATTATCGTTGCGAGGGCTGCTCGTTCCTTGCCGACCACATCGACGGTGCCAACCAGCATCTCAGGCACCACGACGTCTCGCTCGTGGTGGTGGCGCGGGCGCCGCTGGCCGAGCTTCTGCCCTACAAGCAGCGCATGGGCTGGAAATTCGACTGGGTGTCGTCGTACGCTTCGGACTTCAACTTCGACATGCAGGTGTCATTCACCGACAAGCAGATCGCGGCCGGCGACACGACCTACAATTTCGAGCGGCGCGCGCGGCAATCGAAGGATCTTCCCGGCACCAGCGTGTTCTATCGCGACGAGAAAGGCGACATCTTCCTGACCTTCGTCTCGCGCTCCCGAGGCGGCGATCCGCTGATCGGCGCCTATCACTATCTCGACCTGACGCCGAAGGGTCGCAACGAAACCGGTCCCCACCATAGCCTGGTGGACTGGGTGCGGCTGCACGACGAATATGCGGATACGCCCGAGATGCAGGACAGCTGCTGCCATTGACGACGGGCGGTCACCCAAGGTCTTTCGCCTTCGGCCCGACATGCGCTAAGTGCTGTTCGCTTTGCCCTAAAAGGGACTTGTCATGCGGCGCTTTCCGACCCTTCTCACCTGGCTCGCCTTTCCGGTCTATGTCTGGCAAGGACTTGGCGTGCGTCGCCGCACCGCCCGCATGCTGCCGGCACAAGGTCCGGTCATGCACGAGATATCTGGCCTGGCGCCAGCAATCTCGGTTCTGGTGCTTGGCGATTCCTCCGCCGCCTCGGTAGGGATCGGCAATTCCGAAAACGGATTGGCCGCGCAACTGGCAGTTCTGATTGCGCAACGCACCGGCCGCACCGTGCGCTGGCGGGCGGCCGGCTTCAACTCGGCAACCTCTGGCCAGATCCGCGATCATGTGCTGCCCAATCTATCGGCCGATCCGTGGACGCATATCGTGCTGGCCATCGGTACCAACGACACCAAGAATTTTCATTCGGTACCGCGCTTCAAGCGCGAGTTTGGCGGCCTGCTCTACGCGCTGCGCGCCAAATGGCCTGAGGCTCGCGTGGTGTGGTCGCCGGTGCTGGAGTTCACCCGGGCTCCGGCAATGCCGCCGTTGCTCGGCAAGATCCTCGAAATCCGCGCCGTCGAGGTGAACCGGATGGGCGAGCGCCTTTGCCTCGAACGCGGCGCCATACCGGCGCCCCGGCTGCCGATCACGGATGCCGATGCCGGCTTCGCATCGGATGGATTTCACGCTTCGGAAGCCGGCTACCGAGCCTGGGCGGAACATCTGGTCAGCCTGGTGCTCGCCAACGAACCGGGCGTCGCGTAGCGGGCCGCCCGCACTAAAGCGCGTCGCGTTCGATTGGCCTCATCCGACGCGCTTCAGGTTCTTGTTTTTATGCATGTCGTTGTCGCAAAACCGCTGCACATTTTTGCGCGACATGCATTACGTCCAGTGCCCGAGCACCGCCGTAATCGAAATCGCCGCCATCGCCAGCAGCGCCAGCTTCCAGAAATCGCTGCGCCGCTTCAGCCCGGGCCAGCCGAGCGGCTTGATGAGCTGGATGACCATCATGAGGATGATGACGAGCGCGAGAAGTTTCGACATGCAGCCTTTGATCAGCATCGCGGCTGGCTGTCAAAGCGGCTCCGGGATCGCCGGCTTCCACTGCGGCAGGCCTCTTTTCAGCACTGCCTTGTCACTTCGATGGATAAATCGGAACGCCGGTCATGAGAGCCGCACCCTCCTGACAGACTGCTGTCAGCAGGGGTGTGCGATAGTGCCTGCATCGAAAGAGAGGAGACCAGCCATGAACGGTATTACCATTCTGCGTAGCGTGCAGCACTATGTCGGCAAGATCCGGACGATCCGCAATGAGATCCGCACCCAGCGATTCATGAACACCCTGCCGGCGGACATCCGCAAGGATATTGGTTGGCCGGACATGTATGGCGACCGCCGCAATGGCGGCAATTGAGGCAAGCTTTCTGCGTGGCGTTTGGATGCGACCTGGCGACGAGCTGAAATGGGCATGCTGAAGCCTCCTGACAGTATGGTGTCAGGAGGCTCGTGCCATAGTGCGATGGCCGCCGGAGCCGGATGGCCGAGAGGACGATCGATGAAAAGCTGGAACGACAGGCTGAGCACGCCTGGCATCAACGGCATAAGACCGTCGCCACGCACCATCGGCGACGTCGTCGAAGGCCAGCCGATGCTGGTTCCTACAGCTCGCCAGGTTCATGCATTCATCCGCTCCATCCCCGAAGGCATGGACATGAATATCCGCGCTTTGCGCACCGCTCTCGCCATCGAGCACGGTGCCGAGATGACATGTCCGGTCACAATCGGCTATCATCTGCGCACCGTCGCCGAGGCCGCCAACGAGGATCTTGAGCGTGGTATGGCGCTGGGCGACGTTGCGCCGTTCTGGCGGGTGGTCGACGCAAGCACGCCGACAACGAGGAAACTGTCCTTCGGCGCGGCCTTCGTCGCCGCGCAGCGCAAGCGCGAAGGGCTGGAACGATAGACGCCGAGGGACCATACGATGCGCCGCGCCGACAGGCTCTTCCAGATCGTGCAGCATCTGCGTGGTGGTCGTCTGGTCACCGCCCAGAAGCTGGGCACGTGGCTCGAGGTTTCCGAGCGGACGATCTATCGCGACATCGCAGACCTGCAGTCGACCGGCGTGCCGATCGACGGCGAGGCCGGTGTCGGCTACATGATGAGGGAGGGTTTCGACCTTCCGCCGCTGATGTTCACGCGTGACGAGATCGTCGCGCTGGTCGCCGGCGCCCGCATGGTGCGCGCCTTTGGTGGCGCGGCCATGGCGCGAGCCGCCGACGAGGCGCTGGTCAAGATAGGCGCCGTGTTGCCCGACGCCGAAAAGGACCGCATCGCCCGTACCGAGATCCACACGCCGATGTGGGTGGTAAGCGATGCCGCCCGCGAAGCCATCGACCTGATCGAGCGGTCCATCGAGAAACGTCAGGTGCTGACCATCGACTATTCGGATGAGGCCGGCCGCAGCACCGCGCGCGACATCCGCCCGCTCGGCCTGTGGTTCTGGGGCAAGGTGTGGACCTTGGTCGCCTGGTGTGAGATGCGCGGCGATTTCCGCGCCTTCCGCATCGACCGCATCGCCTCGGTGGTCATCGCCGGCCGCACCTTCAAGCCGGAGCGCGGCAAGCAGCTCGCCGATTTCTATCGCGCGGTGGAGCGCAGCGAGGATTACGGCATGGCGCCGGACCGGGCAGCGCGAAGCTGACACGGAAGATCACAAAAAAAAGCCCGCTTGTAAGCGGGCTTTTTGTTTTGGATGCCAGACCTATTCCTCTTCGTCGGCGTCCTTGTCCTTCGACTTCAGCGCCGAAAGCTTGGCGAAGACGGCGTTGGCGTCAAGTTCGCGGTCCTCGTCCTTCGGCTTTTCGGGCGCCGGCACCAGCCGTTCGGTCAAGGCGGCCGGCAGCAGCGTATCGCCGACCGGCTGCGCCTGCTCGCGGCCGCGCGAGGCGCGGTTGATTTCCATATCGAGGTCGATCTGCGACGTCAGGCCGAGCGTCACCGGATCCATCGGCTGGAGATTCGCGGAGTTCCAGTGCTTTCTGTCGCGGATCTGGTCGATCGTCGACTTCGTTGTGCCGACAAGGCGGGCAATCTGCGCATCCTTGAGCTCGGGATGGTTGCGCACCAGCCAGAGGATGGCGTTGGGCCGGTCCTGGCGCTTCGACAGCGGCGTGTAGCGCGGACCCTTGCGTTTGGATTCCGGCACCCGCACCTTGGGATCGGAGAGCTTCAGCCGGTGGTTCGGGTCCTTCTCTGCGCGCGCGATCTCGTCGCGAGTGAGCTGGCCGGTCATGATCGGGTCCATGCCCTTGATACCTTGCGCCGACTCGCCGTCGGCGATCGCCTTGACCTCAAGCGGATGCAGTCCGCAGAACTGCGCGATCTGCTCGAAGGAAAGCGCTGTGTTGTCAACCAGCCAGACGGCGGTCGCCTTTGGCATCAGCAGCGTATTGGCCATTACAAAAATCCTTCTCGTTCGCCCGCGTTCCCGCGCGGGCGGTGGTTTAGAGCCACCAAAATGGGAAAATCGCGGTCTATATAACCGCTCGCTCGCCGTTTCGCAATGTTTTTGGCAGGCGCGCGTCAAGGACGGCACGGCAGCGCGACCAGCAGACCGCGAAGGGTCGGCAGATGACGCCATGCAGTCGAAAGCTTCAAAAAGACAAAGCCCGCCAGACCAAGGTCGGGCGGGCTCGGAACCGGCGACGGAAATCCGTCTGCTGCGGCTCTGGCTTCTAAAGCTTGATCCCGAACCGCGGCTCGGCGTTGCCGAAAAGCAGCGCCCGGTCTTCGAGCGGGATCGTGCTCGAGATCAAAGCCCTTTGCGGGCGACTCTCTCGATGTCGCCGCGGTTGATGCCGAGGTCGTTGAGCTGACGAGCATTCAGCCGGTTCAGTTCGCGCACGGTTTCGTTGTACATGCGCCAGTTACGGAAAGCGCGGATCGGGTTCATGATAGTCCTCCATCGTTTTGATGCCGCGTAAATAGGCATCGGCGATGAAAAATTGAACAGACGCTTTTGCATGGCCGCAATGCGTTTGTTGCATTGCACCATTAAGCTTTCGTTCAGCCTGTTTGCGGGCCGTCAGGCGACATCGAGCACAATCTTGCCGATGTGCTCACCCTCCTCCATCCGCTCATGCGCCCGCCACGCTTCCTTGAGCGGGAAGATCGTATCCATCACCGGCGCAACCTTGCGCGTGCCGAGCAGCGGCCAAACCTGCGCCTCCAGCGCAGCCGCAACTGCCGCCTTGAACTCCACGGTGCGTGGCCTGAGCAGCGATCCTGTGTGCACGAGCCGCTTGGCCATGATCTTGAAGAAATCGGCGCTCGCCACCGTCCCGCCCTGCGTCGCGATCTGGACGATGCGGCCTTCCATGGCTGCAGCCTCATAGTTTCGCGCCACATAGTCGCCGCCGACCATGTCGAGGATGACATTGGCACCCTTGCCGCCGGTTGCCTCCTTGACTGCGGCGACGAAGTCCTCCTCGCGGTAGTTGATCGCCCGGTCGGCGCCGAGCTTGAGGCAGGCGTCGCATTTCTCCTTGTTGCCGGCGGTGGTGACGACATAGGCGCCGAAAGCGGCAGCAAGCTGGATCGCGGTGGTGCCGATACCCGACGAGCCGCCATGCACGAGCAGGGTCTCGCCGCTCTTCAGGCCGCCGCGCTCGAAGACATTGTGCCAAACAGTGAAGTAGTTTTCCGGCAGCGCCGCCGCTTCGGTGTAGGTAAAGCCGGCGGGCAGCGGTAGCACGCTGCCGGCGTGCACTCTGACATATTCGGCATAGCCGCCGCCCGCCGTCAGCGCACAGACCCGGTCGCCGACGCGCCAGCGCGATATCTCGTCACCAAGGGCAGCGACTTCGCCTGCTGCTTCCAGGCCCGGCAGATCCGACGCTCCCGGCGGTGGCGGATAGGCGCCCTTGCGCTGTTGCACGTCCGGCCGGTTGACGCCGGCGGCCCGCACCCGGATCAGGATCTCGCCGGGACCGGGAACCGGTACGTCGCGGGTTTCCGGTTTCAGCACCCGCGGCCCGCCCGGTTCCGATATGGCGATCGCCATCATCTTCGCCGGAATTTTCTGTGCGTTCGCCATGAATTTTCCCGTCGTGCTCCGCCGGTTTCTCGTGCCAGCTCTTGCCCGCCATTTGCATCCATACCCTTGCCCTATGTATGCTCATTGGCAAATCAGGCAAATGGGCAATCACGGAGGAGCGACGATGGCGATCTTCGACGACGAACCCAAGAAGAAAGCGCGCCCGCACGAGATCGGGCAGGATCTGTCGCTGCTTTCCGTCGATGAATTGTCCGAACGGATCGGCATCCTGCGCGACGAGATCGCCCGGCTGGAAGCCGAGCTCAAGACCAAGGGCTCGACCAAGTCGGCGGCAGAGGCGCTGTTTCGCCGCGGGTAGTTACTGCGGGTAATTCCAAAAGCTCGGGCACGCCGCCGAAAAGCCCGAATGCCGCTGTCTCCAGACTTGTGCCCTAAACCCCAGCCGGATTGAAAAATGTTCGCAAGCTACAGACCGATCCTCTCGCTGCTGCGCGGCACCGCGTTCCTGTTGGCGGCATCCGGACTGCACGGTCTGCTGTTGCCGCTGCGCGGCCAGGTGGAGGGCTTCTCGACGGCATCGCTCGGCCTGATGGGCACGGCTTGGGCCGGCGGCTTCGTCACCGGCTGCTTCTTTGCGCCACGCATCGTGCGCCGCGCCGGTCATGTCAGGGCTTTCGGCGCCTTTGCCGCATCGGGAGCGATCGTCGCACTGCTCACCGGCCTGATCATCGACGAATATACCTGGATCCTGCTGCGCGCCTTCACCGGCTTCACCATGGCCGGCGCCTTCATGGTCATCGAAAGCTGGCTCAACGAGAAGGCCACCAACGAAAACCGCGGCACCGTCTTCGGCCTCTACATGATGGTCACCTATGCCTCGATCATGGGCGGTCAGATGATCGTTGCCGGCGGCGATGTGAGATCGGCGTCGCTGTTCATGATCACCGGCATTCTGTTCTGCCTGTCGCTGATCCCGACGGCGGTCTCGACGGCGTCTCACCCCAAGCCGCTGCAGGACGTGTCGCTTGACGTCAAGGGGCTCTACGTCAATTCGCCGGTGTCGGCGATCGCTTGCGTGCTGATCGGCATCGCCAACGGCGCCTGGGGTACACTTGGTGCCGTCTATGGAGCGCGCATCGGCATCTCGACAGCCGAGATCGCGCTGATGATGAGCCTCGTGGTCATCGCTGGTGCCGCCATGCAGCTTCCGGCCGGGCGGCTCTCCGACACGACGGACCGTCGTTTCGTGCTGGCGGGCGCGGCCTTCGGTGCTGCGCTGTTTGCCATCGCCATCTTCCTGTTCGAACCGCGCTCCGGCGTCTTCGTCATCGTCTGCACCGCCGCCTACGGCGCCTTCGCCTACACGCTCTATTCGATCGCGGTGGCGCATGCCAATGACCATGCGCGATCGGAGGACTTCGTCAAAGTGTCGGGCGGCCTGCTGCTGCTTTATGGCTTCGGCACGATGATCGGTCCGCTGGTGGCCGCCGGCCTGATGGGCTGGATGCGCCCTGAGGGGCTGTTCCTGGCCACTGCGCTCGCGCATCTCAGCCTGGCTGGCTATACGCTGCTGCGCATCAGCCGTCGCGCGCCGGTGCCGATCGAAGGCCGCGATGCCTTCAAGACCCAGCCCGCCGATCGCTCGGTGACGCCGGAAGCGTTGCGGCTCGACCCGCGCAGAAAAGCTGAAGCCGACAGTTGAGATTCGAGGCGCTTTGCCCCACAAATAAGGCATGATGCTTTCCGACGCCTTCATGGCGATTGCCGATCCCAACCGGCGCCATCTCTTGGAAGAGCTCCGGCGCGGACCGAAGACCGTCAACGAATTGGCATCCGGCTTGCCGGTGTCCCGCCCGGCCGTTTCGCAGCACCTGAAGGTGCTGCTTGATGCGGGGTTGGTCAACGCCAAGCCGGAAGGCACCAGGCGCGTCTATACGGTCAGCAATGCCGGCTTCCTGAAGCTCAACATCTGGCTTGACCAGTTCTGGGATGCGGAGCAGCTCGGTTCACCCGGAAGCTGAGGGGCATCGTCAGCGCGTCGAGCAACTATGCAGCATCGGGCCTAGAGCAATTCCAGGAAAAGTGTGAAACGGTTTTCCGTACGGAATTGCGCAAAAACAAAGAGATAGAGCGGTTCGGCGTTTCCGTGAAACGATGAACCACTCTAGCCATTGTTGTAGGGGAAGAGCTTGAAATACGGCTGCGCTTCCTCGATCACACGGGCAACCGAGGGGCGTTGCAGCAACCGGTCGTGATAGCGCCTGACCGCAGGATATTCGTCTCCGAACGGCTCGACCTTGTTGGCGTAGAACAGCGCGGGGGCGGCAGCGCAGTCGGCCATGGTGAAGCTCGCACCCACCGCCCATGTCCTCGACTGCATGTCCTGTTCAAAGATGGCGTAGGAGCTGCGCAGCTGGGCGCGGGCCTGCTCGACGCCGAACGGATCGGTCTTGCCCTCCGGCCGCAGCCGGTCGCCAACGATCTTCTGCATCGGTTCCTGGACGTAGAAGTCATAGAAGCGGTCGGCAAGCCGGGTCTGACGGGCGAGATCGAGATCGCCGGGGATCAGCTCGACCGGTCCGGGATAATACGCGTTGAGATATTCGATGACGATCGTCGATTCCGGCACGGTCCGGTCCAGCGCCTCATCGCGCAGCACCGGCATCTTGCCGGCCGGCCACAATTTCAGGAACGCCGCGCGCGACTGTTCGTTGCCGAGATCGACGACGACCGATGTGAATGGCGTGCCGTTCTCATAGAGCGCGATCAGCGGTTTCCAGCAGAAGGAGGCCAGCGGATGAAGATGCATCGTCAGGGACATTTTTGCTCCTATCTTTGGTGCTTCGTCTCGCGGGCATCCGGTGTCAAGGTTCGGCCCGCTGCTACGTGGCCCGGCTGTGGGCGACGATCGCATCGATGATCGCGGCCCAATCGTCGGGATGCAGCTCGTGGCCGCCGCCCTCGATCCGGACCAGTCTTGCACCGGCGACCGCGTCGGCAAGAGCGGCGCCATGCTCGGCTGGAAAGATCGGATCGTCGGTGCCGTGGATAACGAGGAGCGGAATCTTCATCTCGTGCAGCCGCCCCGTCCAGTCCTCGCCGCTCCGATCTTCGCCGCCCTTGAGCATGAAGTGATTGGTCGCGCTGAGAAAGCCGCCGGACCGGTCGTAGTCCTGTTCCACGAACGCTCTCGTCCGCGCCTCATCGAACGGATGCGCGGTGCCGGCGAGCGCACGCGCGTTTTTGACCATGAAATCGACCGCTTGGCCACGGTCAGACCAGTCGACCTTGGCGCCTTCGGCCGAATGTTTCCTATAGGCCTCGGTGGTTCCGGGCAAATGCGACGTATCGATGCCCAGGGGCGAGCTGCTGATCACCGTCAGCGAATTGACACGCGGCGGGTATTTCAACGCAACGAGCTGCGCAATCATACCGCCCATCGACATGCCGACCACGTGCGCCTTTCGGATTCCCTGGTCGTCAAGGACGCGGACGGCATCGTCCACCATGTCGTCGAATGTATAAGGCGGCTCGCCCGGCGCGTATTTGGTCGAACGGCCGGTATCGCGATTGTCATAGCGGATCACGAAGCGACCCTCGCCGGCCAGCTTCCGGCAAAACGCTTCGGGCCACCAAAGCATGGAAGCCATCGCGCCCATGATCAACAACACCGCCGGATGGGCCGGATCGCCGAACGTCTGGGATACGATTTCGGGGTGTTCGGCGTTTCTCATGACTTTCCTCCTTGGGCTGCAAATCCGATTGCAAGTTGCAATCAGTTGCACGATATTAAAACCGATACGATAGTGCAACCGGTTTTTGGAGATTCGCATGAACATCGATCGTCGGTCCGGATGCCCCATCAACCTGTCGCTCGAAGTGTTCGGTGACCGGTGGAGCCTGATCATCCTTCGCGACATCATCTTCGGCGGCAGACGCCACTTTCGCGAACTGCTCAACGGCTCGATGGAGGGCATCGCCTCCAACATCCTCGCCGACCGGCTGAAGCGGCTGATGGAGCTCGGCATGCTGACCAAGGCGGACGATCCCTCCCACAAGCAAAAGGCGATCTACAGCCTGACCGAAATGGCGATTACGCTGGTGCCGATCCTGGCGCATCTCGGCGCCTGGGGCCGCGTCTGGCTGCCGGTCAGCGAAGAGCTCTCTATCCGTGCCGAGCTTCTGGAAAAAGGCGGCCCGCCGATGTGGGATAAGTTCATGAACGAGTTGCGCCACGAGCATCTGGGTGCGTCTCCCGCCCCATCTGGACCCACCGTCCGCGCGACTTTGCAGGCCGGATACGATGCGGTAGTCGCCCGCAAGGCGGAGCGAGTCGGCTGCGATCCGGCGCCATGACCAACTTATTTTCCCAATTGCGGGCTGGCTCTGCTATCAAGGGACTGAAGATAATTTACGGATTGGATAACGCTCTTGGTCGAGAACTCTAAGGACACTGCCCGTGCGCGGGCCGATTTGCGTTTCAAGAAACAGGAAGAGGCAGCCACGGTTCGCCAGAAGGCGATGGCGGAATATGTCGCCGAGAGCGACGCTCGCCAAGCCAAGACCAACAAGCTGCGGGCGCTGCGCCTCGCCAAGGAAGCGGAAGACCTGGCCAATGCGCCTCCGGCCCCGGTGAAGAAGCCTCGCGCCAAGAAGAAATAGGCCGGCGCTCCCAGAATGCATGCTTCCTTTCGCACGCGAAACAGTTCACTCGGAGTCTGTTCTGCCGGTTGATAACTGGCGCGTTTAGGAGACGGCCATGACCGCACTGACGCTCGACAAAGCCCTTGAAATCATCGCCGCCGCCTTTGCCAAGGGTGCCGAGCTCAAGCTCAGGCCGCTTGGCGTCTCGGTGCTCGACGCCGGCGCCCATCTGGTCGCGTTCCAGCGTCAGGACGGCGCCTCTTTCCTGCGTCCGCAAATGTCGGCCGGCAAGGCCTATGGCGCGCTCGCTATCGGCATGGGCTCGCGCCGGGTGGAAGCTTTCGCCAAGGAGCGCCCGCATCTGATCGCCGGCGTCTCCGACGTGTCGGGCGGGCGCGTCCTGCCGGTCGTCGGCGGCGTGCTGATCCGCGACAACGCCGGCACGATCATCGGCGCCATCGGTATTTCCGGCGACACGTCCGACAATGATGAAACGGCAGCCATCGCCGGCGTCGAGGCGGCTGGCTTCACCGCTGACCCGGGCTGAGTCGGGATCCTTAACTCATATTGATGTCGCGGGTGGCCGACCGCATCGACACCGAAAAGCCGGCCAGCACGTCGATCAGCGCTATGACCATCAGTGTGAAGAAAACGGAATGGGCGGCGCCCTTCACCAGCAGGAACTCGACCAGATAGGCCACAAAGACGAAGGTCGACAAAAGATGGTCCATGATCGAGGCATTTGTCGTGCGCGTCGACTTCACCACTTCGACGAACAAGAAGATCAGTGCGATCAGCACGATGAGGTCGCCGAGGGTCATCGAGAACACGCCACCCGACATCATCCGGACCGAAAACATTTCGGTGGCCCACGGATCGTCGCCGCTGCCGAATATTCCCAGAAGCCCGAGATTGTAGAGGATGAAAGGCACGATCAGCAGCGGGATGGCACCGAACATGTGGCGGCTCCGGTTGGACTGATCTTTGTAGAGTGCGCCCGGCGTTCGCCGTCAAGAATTTTCGTGCGGCCGATAAACACGGACAAAGACGGCGTGAAACAACAATGTCAGGCCCGGCTGATATGATCAGTTGTCGCAAACGCAAAAAGACCGGCCAATGGCCGGTCGTTTCGCAACCCATAAACCGTCGAAAGCTCTCTCAGCTTTCCTTCGGCTCCAGAACCTGGCGACCGCGATACATGCCGGTCTTCAGGTCGATATGGTGCGGACGGCGCATCTCGCCGGAGTTCTTGTCCTCGACATAGGTCGGGGCCTTCAGTGCGTCGGCAGAACGGCGCATGCCGCGCTTCGACGGAGAGGTTTTTCGTTTCGGAACGGCCATGGATATGCTCCACTACATGGTCAAAACGCCCCGGCGGCCCTCGTGAAAGGGCCACATCAGGGGCCGGAATCTGAGAAAGTCGGGTGCCTATACACGCCCGACGGCGTTTTGGCCAGCGTCGCCGTGTTTTTTTTTGACACTATCGCAGGCAACCGACATAGGCGCCGGCGCGGCCGGCGCGCCGTTCGATCAACGCGGCAAGCCGCCTCAGTCCCGGCCCGGGCTTCGCCGGATTGCGCACGATCGGATTCGGCAAGGTGACGGCAAGCAGCGCTGCCTGCCGGCGCGACAGCTGTTTTGCCGAGACGCCGAAATGATGCTGGGCGGCGGCCTCGATGCCGTAGATGCCCGGTCCCCATTCGGCGATGTTGAGGTAGATCTCCATGATCCGCCGTTTCGACAGCACCGCATCGAAATAGACGGCCAGCGGCAGTTCCACGACCTTACGGACCGAGCCCAACGGCCGCGACCATAGATAAAGATTCTTTACCGTCTGCATGGTGATGGTCGAGGCGCCACGTGTCATCTCGCCGGCGAGCGCATCGTCGACGACGCCGCGCAACTCGCCCAGATCGACGCCGCGATGGAAACAGAACTGCCCGTCCTCCGACATGATGACCGAATATGCCAGCACCGGCGCGACATCGTCGATGGAAACCCAGCGCCGATCGTAGCCAGAAAACGTCGCCAGGTCCTTCAGCATCAATGTCGACACCGGATGCACGAATGTCGGCAGGTACAGGAAGGTCAGCACCACCGGCACCAGCGCCAGCACGACCGCGACGGCGATGCCGCGCCGGACCCAGCGTTGAAGACCGATGCGGCTGCCGCGTCTCGGTCTCGCCATGTCCAACCCTTCGGTTTCGTGATCGACGATCGGTTCCGCCAAGCCACCCAGTCCGCGCTACTCCCTGCCCCCGGCATAATGGCGCTTGGCTTCTTGCGCAACGTCTGAGTGTCGGCTACCGCTCCCGACCATGACGAAAGACGACCAAATGGCGTTCGAAGCTGCACTTATTGCCCGGGCAGTTCCGCTCGAGGCGCTGCTGAGGCGGTTGCTCGACGGACGGACGCTTTCGGGCGAGGTCGCGCGGCCCGAACGCCTGATGGCGGCAATGCGACATGGCGTGCTGAACGGCGGCAAACGACTGCGTCCCTTCCTGGTCATGGAAAGTGCTGCACTGTTTTCAGCCGACGGCGAGGCGGCGCTGCGCGTCGCGGCGGCGCTCGAATGCGTGCACTGCTATTCGCTCATCCATGACGATCTGCCGGCCATGGACGACGACGATTTGCGCCGCGGCCAGCCGACCGTGCACAGGGCTTTCGATGAGGCGACCGCCATTCTTGCGGGCGACGCCTTGCTGACACTTGCCTTCGACATCCTTGCCGACGAGGCGACACTGCTGCCGGCCGAGCGCAGGGCAACGCTGGTGCTGGCACTGGCCCGCGCCGCCGGGGCGGGAAGCATGGTCGGCGGCCAGATGCTCGATCTCGAAGCCGAACAAAGCCGGCCGGACGAGGCCGGTATCATCCGGCTTCAGGCGATGAAAACCGGTGCGCTGATCCGCTTTGCCTGCGAAGCGGGCGCTATCCTTGCCGGCGCGCCGTCGGGCGACCGCGAAAGGCTGGCCGAGTTCGGCTCGGCGATCGGGCTTGCCTTTCAGCTTGCCGACGATCTGCTCGACCTGACCGCCGACGCGCATCAGATGGGCAAGGCAACCGGCAAGGATGCCGCGGCCGGCAAGGCGACGCTGGTCGCGCTGCACGGACCGGACTGGGCGCGGGGCCAGCTCCATGGCCTCGTTGACCAGGCTCATGCGTTGCTCGAACCTTTTGGCGAGCAAGCTGCGCTTCTGAAACAAGCGGCGCAGTTCGTAGCGGCCCGCAACAATTAAGCGCGCCCCTATGGCGCGCCGGAGAATTGGCGACTGATCGGCCGGACGCCCTCGCAACCGGCCGATCGGGATCATTTCCGGCGATGTCGGACCACATGGACCCGCCACACCAGTTGCCGAGCCATTCTTCAGCCTCGCGGCAGGGTTCCGCGGCTCGGGTGGACAGCGGTCAGCCTTCGCCAGTCGTCTTTTCCACCACGGGCTGCGGAACCGGTTCCATCTCGGCCGCCTCGACCGCCTGCGCCTCGGCCGGCTTGCGCCGGTTGCGGATGAAGGCGGCGATGCGGTCGCGGATTTCGCCGGCGCTGAGGAACACCGGAACGCGCGCCACCGGCGCGGTCGGCTCAAAGGACAGGCCAAGGCCGGTGATCCTGCCCTTGTCGTCGACGTCGCGGACGATCAGCTCGATCGGACCGAGCAGCACGCGGTCGGCGTATTCGGCGTGGCCGCCGAGCCGGGTAGTGACCAGGTCGCCAATGCTGAGCTTGCGTTCCGCTTCGGTCAGGCCCGGCGCGTAGGCGGTCTCCAGTTCCTCGGCGGGGCGTGACGGATCGACGGCGAAGGCCCCGAAGAAATCCGCGTCCTCGGGATCGACCACGGCACGGCTGGCGAACAGCTTGTCGAGCAGGCGCGGATAGCGGTCCGGCACGAAGATGTAGACATGGTCGCCGGCCGCGAGCCGACCCATATCCTGGAAGCGCATCGAGCGTCCGTCGCGCAGCACCAGCGACGGCCGCGCCCAGCGCGGAATGCGTTCGCCGCGCGCCACCGGGCTGCCAGGTGCCACGCGGTAGGCGAGAAGCTCATGATGGGCGGAGCCCGGCAGTTCCAATTCGACCTTGTCGAGCGGTCCCAGGCGGGCCGGCACGATAAGGCCGAGACGGCGCGCCAGCGGCCCGACGGTCCATCCCTGGATGATCAGCGAGACCAGCACGATGATGAAGGCAGTGTTGAAGATGAGGCGGCCGTTCTCAAGACCGCCGAGCAGCGGCGTGATGGCAAGCAGGATCGACACGGCACCACGCAGGCCAACCCACGAGACGAAGGCGACTTCCGGGCGTGGCAGACGGAACGGCACCAGGCAGAGCCAGACGGCGATTGGCCGTGCCACAAATACCAGGAACAGGCCGAGCAGCACTGCCGGCACCAGGATCGCCGGAAATTGCGAAGGCGTCGCGAACAGGCCGAGGATCAGGAACATGATGATCTGCGCCAGCCACGACATGCCGTCCTGGAAGCGCTTGAGGATGGTGACGGCCCGGATATCGGAATTGCCGGCAATCAGGCCTGCGAGATAGACCGCCAGGAAGCCGGAGCCGCCGACGGCACCGGCGGCAGCGAACACCATAAGCGATAGCGTCAGCACGAAGATCGGCAGTAGGCCGTGATCGAGATTGAGGCGATCGACAAGGCGCACGATGGCCATGCCGCCGAGAATGCCGATGACCGCGCCGAGCCCCATGTTGACGAGGAAGCCGACGGCAAGATCGGTGACCAGCACCTTGGCCTCGGGGTGGGTATTGGCGGCGATGACCTCGACCAGCGTGATGGTCAGGAAGATGGCGATCGGGTCATTTGTGCCGGATTCCACCTCGAGCGTGGACCGCACGCGCTCGCGCAAATTGATCTCGCCGGCGCGCAGCAGGAAGAACACCGCCGCGGCGTCGGTCGAGGCGACGGCGGCACCGAGCAGGAAGGATTCCAGCCAGGTCAGGTCTAGCAGATAATAGGCGGCGGCGCCGAAGAGCCCGGTGGTCAAAAGGACGCCGAATGTGGCCAGCGACAGCGCCGGCCCGGCGGCCTGCCGCAAGGCGTTGAGCGGCGTGCCGAAGCCGGAATCGAAAAGGATGACCGCCAGCGCCAATGAGCCGGCAAAATAAGCAACTCGGGCATTGTCGAAATGGATGCCGAGACCGTCGGTTCCGGTGGCGAGGCCGATGCAGAGAAACAGCAGCAGGAGAGGGGCGCCGAAACGGAAGGCGATCAGGCTTGAAAACGCGGCGGCAACGACAAGTGCTGCGCCAACGAGCGTCACAAGATAGATACCATGCTCCATTCGTTGGTCGCCCCTAGTCGATATGCTCCGGCATCACGGGAGAGTGGGGCGAAGACATGGCCGCTGCAAGGCAGCAGCGTGGCTTTTTGCCCCACGCTGCCGATCGTCGAAAGTTTTGGCACCCCCGAGCAGCGGAGCGTGCCTCGGCGGTTCGTGCTGCAATGAAAAACGCCCGGACTGAGCCGGGCGTCTCCAGGTCGAGAAGCTGGCTCTCCGATCAGGCGATGGTCTTGCCGAAGGCGACGGCGGTATCGCCCATGCGGTTGGAAAAGCCCCACTCATTGTCGTACCACGACAGCACCGAAACGAAGTTGCCGTCCATGACCTTGGTCTGGTCGAGCGCCACGATCGAGGAATGCGGATCATGGTTGAAGTCGATCGAAACATTGGGGTGACGGGTAACGGCGAGGATGCCCTTCAGCTTGCCGTTCGAGGCGGCGATCACCGCGTCATTGATCTCCTGGACGGTGGTCGGCCGCTTGGCGATGAACTTGAAATCGACGAGCGAGACGTTCGGGGTCGGCACGCGGATGGATATGCCGTCGAGCTTGCCCTTGAGCTCGGGCAGTACCAGGCCGATGGCCTTGGCAGCACCGGTCGAGGTCGGAATCTGCGACAGCGCGGCGGCGCGGGCGCGGTAGAGGTCCTTGTGCATGGTGTCCAGCGTCGGCTGGTCGCCGGTGTAGGAATGGATCGTCGTCATCATGCCCTTTTCGATGCCGACCGCCTCATTCAGCACGGCCGCCAGCGGCGCCAGGCAGTTGGTGGTGCAGGAGGCGTTCGAGATGACGATGTGGTCCTTGGTCAGCTTGTCGTGATTGATGCCATAGACGACGGTGAGATCGGCGCCCTCTGCCGGAGCGGAGACGAGAACGCGCTTGGCACCGGCGGTCAGATGGGCGACGGCCTTGTCGCGGGCGGTGAAGATGCCGGTGCATTCGAGCGCGATGTCGATGCCAAGCTCCTTCCAGGGCAGTTGCGTCGGATCCTTGATCGCGGTGACCTTGAATTTTTCCTTGCCGACGATGATCTGGTCACCGTCAACCGTCACCTCGTGCGGAAAGCGGCCATGCACGCTGTCGAAGCGCAGCAGATGCGCGTTGGTCTCGACCGGGCCGAGATCGTTGACCGCGACGACGTCGATATCCTTGCGGCCGGATTCATGGATGGCGCGCAGGATGTTGCGGCCGATGCGGCCGAATCCGTTGATGGCAACTCTGACGGTCATTGTTCTCTCCCTGGGAGTTGGAGGCCGAAGATCAAGTCCGCAGCTTCATAACGGCGGACGGGCAAAGAATCCAGCCGCCGAGGCGTGGATTTAAATCGATTAGTGCTCCACCGCCCGGCAAAACCGCTATGCCAGCCTTTGCCGGGCGGGGCTCACTTTCATTTGCCATGCAGACGGGCTTCCGCCGCCTTCACCGTTGCCTCGGCTGTGATGCCGAAATGCGGGTAGAGCTGTTCGATGGTGCCGGAGGCGCCGAAGCCGGTCATGCCGACAAAGATGCCGTCGGTGCCGATGAAGTGATCCCAGCCCTGACGGATGCCGGCTTCGATGGCAATCTTGAGCGGCGCATTGCCGATCGTCCTGCTGCGATAGTCGGCGCTCTGCTTGTCGAACAATTCGAAGCACGGCACCGAGACGACGCGGGTCGCGTGGCCGTGCTTTTCCAAGGCCTCGCGGGCGGCCAGCGCGATCTCGACCTCGGAGCCCGAAGCGAAGATCGTCACCGCCGCCTCGCCACTGGCGGCGGCAAGTTCATAGGCGCCGCGGCTGGAGAGGTTTTCCGCAACGAAGTCGTTGCGTACCGTCGGCAGGTTCTGCCGGGTCAGCGCCAATGTCGAAGGCGTCTTTTCCGACTCAATGGCCAACTGCCAGCATTCCGCGGTTTCCACCGCGTCGGCCGGGCGGAAGACATTGTGGTTCGGAATGGCGCGAAGTGCTGCCAGATGCTCGACCGGCTGATGGGTCGGGCCGTCTTCGCCAAGGCCGATGGAATCATGGGTCATGACGAAGATCGAGCGGATGCCCATCAGCGAAGCAAGCCGCATCGCCGGACGGGCATAATCGGAAAAGCACATGAAAGTGCCGCCATAGGCGATAATGCCGCCATGCAATGTCAGCCCGTTGAGCGCGGCCGCCATGCCGTGCTCGCGAACGCCGTAATGAACGTAGCGCTGGCCGTAATCGTCGGCGGTGATGTTCTTGGTCTGGCTGGTCTTGGTGTTGTTGGAGCCGGTCAAATCGGCCGAGCCGCCGATGGTTTCGGGCACGGCGCCGTTGATGACCTCCAGCGCCATTTCCGATGACTTACGGGTGGCGACCTTCGGCTTGTCGGCGGCGAGCTTCTTCTTGTAATCGCCAATGACGGCGTCGAAGCTGGCCGGCAGCGTGCCACTGATGCGGCGTTCGAACTCTGCGCGCAATTTGGCATCAGCCTTGGCAAGGCGGCTTTCCCAGTCGGTGCACGCCTTGACGCCGCTCCGCCCGGCGGTACGCCATGCGTCGAGAATATCGGCCGGAACCTCGAAGGGCGGCGAATCCCAGCCGAAGAATTTTCTGGCACCGGCGATTTCCTCGGCACCGAGCGGCGAGCCATGCGCCTTGTTGGTGCCGGCCTTGGTCGGCGCGCCGAAACCGATCGTCGTCTTGCAGGCAATCATCGTCGGCTTGTCGGAGTGGCGGGCCGCTTCGATGGCATAGGCGATCGCTTCCGGGTCCTGGCCGTCGATATGGCTAGCATTCCAGCCGGACGCCTGGAAGCGGGCGACCTGGTCGGTGTTGTCGGCCAGCGACACCGGGCCATCGATCGAGATGTTGTTGTTGTCCCAGAAGACGATCAGCTTGTTCAGCTTCAGATGTCCGGCAAGCGCGATGGCTTCCTGGGATACGCCTTCCATCAGGCAGCCGTCGCCGGCCAGCACATAGGTGTAGTGGTCGACGAGATCGTTGCCGAAAGCGGCATTCATGATGCGCTCGCCGAGTGCGAAGCCGACCGAATTGGCAAGGCCCTGGCCGAGTGGGCCTGTCGTCGTCTCGATGCCGGCGGCATGGCCGTATTCCGGGTGGCCCGCGGTCCTCGACCCCAATTGGCGGAACTGCTTGATCTGGTCGATAGTGATGTCTTCGTAGCCGGTCAGATAGAGCAGCGAGTAAAGCAGCATCGAGCCGTGGCCGGCCGACAGGATAAAGCGATCGCGGTCCGGCCAATGCGGGTTCTTCGGATCGTATTTGAGAAAGCGGGTGAACAGCACCGTGGCGATGTCGGCGCAGCCCATGGGCAATCCGGGATGGCCGGAGTTTGCCTTCTCCACAGCGTCCATGGCGAGAAAACGGATCGCGTTGGCCATCCGGTCATGTTGTTCGCGCGAAGTCATGCTTCCTCCAAAATGGGGGTTTGGGCCTTGGGAAAGCCGTTGAAAAGGTGCGCGACACATAGCAGGCGCGGCCTTTTAGTCAACAAATCGGTGTGCTTTTGCCGGTCTTGTGATGGCCATGCGCGACTTACATTAGCGTTAGCAGGGGACAGTCGCGACAGCTTTATTGACGTGCGGTTCACACGACGCGTAATGTTTCAGGGATAACGCGTTCTGAACGTGGATGATTCGGTGATGGGCAGGGCGCAGGACGAAAGCCATGACCGGGGAAACGACCCTCAAAGAAGTCATTGCCAGGCTGGGTAAGGCCATCGAAGGGCTGGAAAACGCCGTCGCGGCCAAGCTCGAGCACGAGCGGGACTATTCGGAAGCCGAGGCCGAAGTGCAGCGGATGAACGCCGACCGCTCGCGGCTGGCGCAGGAACTCGACAATTCCGAGGCCCGCGCCGAACGGCTGGAAGATGCCAACAAGGAAGTGTCGCGAAGGCTGGTGACAGCCATGGAAACCATCCGCGCGGTACTGGACAGGTAGGCTAATGGCACAAGTCACGGTTTCCATCGACGGCAAGCAGTATCGGATGGCCTGCGACGAGGGCCAGGAAGAGCATCTGATCGATCTTGCCGAGCGCTTCGACCGCTATGTTTCGCATCTGAAGGATTCTTTTGGCGAGATTGGCGACCAGCGGCTGACCGTGATGGCCGGCATCATGGTCATGGACGAGCTTTCGGAACTGCAAAAGCGGGTCAAGGGCATGGAAAGCGAAGTGCTGACGCTGCGCAAGACGCGCGACGACGCACTGACCAAGGCCGACAAGAACGATTCCGCGCTGACCGGGGCGCTCGGCGCGCTGGCCCAGCGCATGGAAGACCTGGCGACGACGCTGGCAGTGAACAAGGCCTGAGCCAGCGCAGCGAAAATTCCTGCGGCATTTGCCGAGAAGCAATGAAAATATTTCGCCGCCGGCCTTGATGCCGGCGCAACAGGCATTTGAAGGATGACGCCGGAGTGATAGAAAGGCAAAAGCAGCGCCGGTCAACGCCGGCTGCGATCTGCACTCACAGGGTAGGGACACGCCATGAGCCTTCGTATCAACGATATCGCACCGGACTTCACCGCTGAGACCACGCAAGGACCGATCAGCTTCCATGAATGGATCGGCGACGGCTGGGCAGTATTGTTCAGCCATCCGAAGAACTTTACGCCGGTTTGCACGACCGAACTCGGCACGATGGCCGGGCTCGAAGGCGAGTTCAGGAAGCGCAACGTCAAGATCATCGGCATCTCGGTCGATCCCGTCCAAAGCCATGAAAAGTGGCAGAACGACATCAAGACCGCGACCGGCCATTCGGTGAACTACCCGCTGATCGGCGACAAGGATCTCAAGGTCGCCAAGCTTTACGAGATGCTGCCGGCGGGTGCCGGCGAGAGCTCGGAAGGCCGCACGCCGGCGGACAATGCCACGGTGCGCTCGGTCTACGTCATCGGGCCCGACAAGAAGATCAAGCTGGTTCTCACCTACCCGATGACGACCGGCCGCAACTTCGACGAAATCCTGCGCGCGATCGATTCCATGCAGCTGACCGCCAAGCACCAGGTGGCGACGCCGGCGAACTGGAAGCAGGGCGAGGACGTCATCATCACCGCTGCCGTCTCCAATGAGGATGCCATCAAGCGTTTCGGCGCCTATGAGACGATCCTGCCATATCTCAGGAAAACCAAGCAGCCTTCCGCCTGAGCAGGCAGAGGCGGCACGGAGAATTTTCGGTTTTCTTGGCCGTATGAGCATGGGGTGCTTGACGGCGCCTGGTTGACGGACAACCATGCCTTTCATTTGCCGTGGCAGAGAAAGTCATTCCTGCCACGGTGAGGATCAAGGGGGCTGGGATTGGACGCATTATCGGCCAGGTCGCAGGTCACCGGCTTCTATGACAAGCCGAGCGGGTCCGTCCAGTATGTGGTCGCCGACATGGCGACCCGCAAATGCGCCATCATCGATCCGGTGCTCGACTTCGACGAAAGGTCCGGTACAACGGCAACGAAAAACGCCGACGCCCTGCTCGACTTCGTCAGGGAAAGCGGGCTGGAGGTCGAGTGGATCCTCGACACGCATCCGCATGCCGATCATTTCTCCGCCGCCCATTATCTGAGGGGGAGAACCGGAGCGCCGACGGCAATCGGCGAAAAGGTCATCGACGTCCAGAAATTGTGGAAGGTGATCTACAACTGGCCGGAATTCCCCGCCGACGGTTCGCAATGGGACAGGCTGTTCGCCGACGGCGCAACTTTTTCGGTCGGCCGCCTTCCGGCAAGAGTGCTGTTCTCGCCGGGCCACACACTGGCCTCGATCACTTACGTCATCGGCGACGCCGCCTTCATCCACGACACGCTGTTCATACCGGACAGCGGGACCGCCAGGACAGACTTTCCCGGCGGCAGTGCCGAGCGGCTCTGGCACTCGATCGAGGACATCCTGGCGCTGCCGGACGAGACACGTCTGTTCGTCGGTCACGACTACCAGCCGGGCGGTCGCGAAGCGCGCTGGGAAAGCACGGTCGCGGAGCAGAAAGCCGGCAACATCCATGTTGCCGGCTGCAAGGCGGAAGCCGACTTCGTCGCGCTCCGCCAGGCCCGCGACAGGACCTTGCCGATGCCGCGGCTGATCCTGCACGCGCTGCAGGTGAACATGAATGGCGGACGCCTGCCGGAACCGGAATCCAACGGGCGGCGCTATCTGAAATTTCCGCTCGATTGCCTGTGAGGAGATGGGTCGCTGGCACTACAATGCCATTCAGACTCGGCGCCGCCCTCATCGTTCTGCGAGGGTCATCCAAGCTATTGATCCTGATTCGATTTTTGCGATGTTTGAATCCGAGAGGTCCATGCGGGAAGACGGTGGCGGCAGCCCGATGAGGAGCAGCGCAGACGCCAGCCAGTCCAGCGTCAGGGTTTTGTTCGGCGGGCTAAATGTTCATACGTGATTTGCCAAGGATCGCTCTCGGAAGATCTTTCCTCGCCGATCCAATGGAAGCTGTTGGCAGTGATCTCGGTGAAACGCCACCGAGTTTGCAGACCGCGCGAGTCATTGCCGAGCTGGACAATGTCCTCACCCTCGGCCCGCCCGATCTGGCGCGAGTGATCCCGGTTGAGCGGGTCGTTCCATATGATATGCCAGCCATCGATCCCAGGGTCGAAGATGCGCAAGGTTGTGCCATACATCGCGGACGGAGCAGGGCGCTTGGGCCTGATCCAAACGTCCTGAATCGCGCGGCCTTCGAGCACCCAGCCAAAATGGCATTCGCCATCCCATTTCTGGATTGTGCCGTCGTCGAGGTAGTGGACCGAGTCCATTTCCCAGCTTCCAATTAGCCATCCATACAGGGCCATGTCTTTCGCTCGATCGGCTGGCGGACCGTCGGATCCGAGAGCGGCCAGAAACGGAGAAATCGTCATCGTCACACTGCCTTTCGTTTTCAATAGACGAGCTCAACTGCCCGGCGCAGCCCCGGCGGCTCGTTGTCGCGCCGCCTGCCGCGAGCGCCGGGTTGTGGAATGCCGCGGTCGGCGCCGCAACATTGCCGCCACAGCTTGCAGTCTTGCGGTTTTCAGGGCTTGGGGAAAATTGCGGTAATGCCGCTATCGATGCGATCGTCTGGAGACGCCATGGCAAGGCTACTGAGCAGTTATGGCGGCGGATCGGACATCCGCGAAGGCGCCGCGGAACCGGCAACCCGCTAATGCATGTCGCGCAAAAGTGTGCAGCGGTTTTGCGATAACGACATGCATAAAAACAAGAATCTAAAGCGCGTCGCACAAGGCCGGCCGAACGCGACGCGCTTTAGAAAAAACGGCGGCGCCAGTTACCTGACGCCGCCGTTATTTGTTTCTACCGGAAGGTCTTACGCCGCCGGCTGCGCCTCGATGGTGCGCAGCGCCTGCGTCTGGCGCTTGGCCGCGGCCTTGACCGCGTCCTGCACCTTCTCGAAGGCGCGCACCTCGATCTGGCGCACGCGCTCGCGGCTGATATCGAACTCGGCCGACAGCTCTTCAAGCGTCAACGGCTCATCGGCGAGGCGGCGCGCCTCGAAGATGCGGCGTTCGCGGTCGTTGAGCACGGCAAGAGCGCCCGACAGCATGCCGCGCCGGTTTTCCAGCTCGTCCTGCTCGATCAGCATCTCTTCCTGGCTTTCGTGGTCGTCGACCAGCCAGTCCTGCCATTCGCCGGACTCGCCTTCACTGGCCCGGATGGGCGCATTGAGCGAGGCGTCGCCCGACAGACGGCGGTTCATCGACACGACTTCCGCTTCCGAGACGTTCAGCCGGGTGGCAATCTCGGTGATCTGGTCGGGCTTCAAATCGCCTTCGTCGAGCGCCTGGATCTTGCCCTTCACCTTGCGCAGGTTGAAGAACAGGCGCTTCTGGTTGGCGGTGGTGCCCATCTTGACCAGGCTCCACGAGCGCAGGATGTATTCCTGGATAGAGGCCTTGATCCACCACATCGCATAGGTGGCGAGACGGAAACCGCGCTCCGGTTCGAATTTCTTGACGGCCTGCATCAGGCCGACATTGCCTTCCGAGATCACCTCACCGATCGGCAGGCCATAGCCGCGATAGCCCATGGCGATCTTGGCGACGAGCCGAAGGTGGCTGGTGACGAGCTTGTGCGCAGCCGTGGTGTCCTCATGCTCGGCATAGCGCTTGGCGAGCATGTACTCTTCCTGCGGCTGAAGCATCGGAAAGCGGCGGATTTCTTCCAGGTAGCGGCTGAGACCGCCTTCGCCGGAAACGATACTGGGTAATGACTGGGCCATGATAGCGCCCCCTCTCTATTGGAGTGATGCCCCCGAAACGCGGCGGGCATGTGGCGCGAATGCCAAAGGCACATTCGCGCCAACCGACATATATAGGAACAAAACCAGAAAGACAGGCATTTGTTCAACACGAAACAGTGTGTCACGTTGAAGTGAACAGCGCCGGTCAGGTTTTCAGGTGGTTGGTTCAGAGCTTGCGGAAGCCGTCGACGAGTTCCTCCATGTCCCACGGTATCGGTGCTTCGAACCTCATCGTTAGATGGGTATCCGGATGCCGAAATGCAAGGAGGCGGGCGTGCAAAGCTTGTCGCGGAAACGCTTTTACCTTGCTTCTTAGCGGCTCGGGCAACCGATTGGCCTTGGTGCGGAAAGCCTGGCCGTATTCGGGGTCGCCAATCACCGGATGGCCGATATGGGCCATGTGGACGCGTATCTGGTGAGTGCGACCGGTTTCCAGCCGGCATTCGACCAGGCTCGCCGTGGCGAATTCCTGCTGCTGCTCGCCAAAGCGCTCGACAACGGTGAAATGCGTGACGGCGTGGCGGGCATCGTCGCGGCCTTGCGGCACCACGGCGCGGCGTACCCGGTCGGCGGCGCGGCCGAGCGGCGCGTCGACCGTCCCGGTCGGCCTTGCCGGTATGCCCCAGACCAACGCCAGATACGCGCGCTCGAGATCGCCGGTCAGGCCGTGGTCGGCAAAGGCCTCCGACAACGCCTTGTGGGCGCGATCGGTCTTGGCGACGACCATGACGCCACTGGTCTCCTTGTCGAGGCGGTGGACGATGCCCGGCCGTCTCACCCCGCCGATGCCCGACAGGCTATCACCGCAATGATGGATCAGCGCGTTGACCAGCGTGCCGGTCCAGTTGCCGGCGCCGGGATGCACGACCAGCCCGGCCGGCTTGTTGATGACGATCAGCTCGCTGTCCTCGTAGAGGACGTCCAGCGCAATATCTTCGCCTTGCGGCTCCGCCGGTTCCGGCTCCGGCATGTCGACCGACACGCTGTCACCTTGTGCCATCTTGCGCTTCGTTTCGTCGACCTGCCTGCCGCCGATCCTGACGGCGCCCTGCTTTATCAGCATCTGTACCCGGCTGCGCGACATGTCGGGGCCGAGCCTGGCCGCCAGCCATTGGTCGAGCCGCTGGCCGGCCGCATCAGCGCCCGCCTCCAGGACGATCGGTCCGGCCCCTATTAATTGTCTGACCTCTTCGTTATGAGCGCTCATCGAAAACAGTTCCGGAATCTGCTGCCATGGCCCGGCCGCTTGCCGACGAAGACGAGGAAAAGCCGCTCGACCCCGAGGTCGAAAAGGTGCGGAGGAAGCTCGTCCGCTTCGTCGCCATCAATCTCGGCCTGCTGTTCCTCGCCCTTATGGTGGTGATCGCAGCACTTGTCTACAAAGCGCGCAACGCGCCGCCTACCGCCCCTCCGCTAAGCAGCGACATCCAGGTGCCGATCGGCGAAACGGTCAACGGCGACATCGTGCTGCCGGTCGGCGCCAGGGTGATCAGCCAATCGCTCTCCGGCAATCACCTGTCGATCGACGCCGAGCTGCCCGACGGCAGCCGCGCCATCTTCGTTTATGACATCACCGAGCGCCGCATCGTCGGGCGTTTTTCGATCAGGAACAAATGACCGGTTTTGCCGAACACCGCAGCATTGCCACGGTCGCGCTTGTCGTCGCAAATTATGACGAGGCGATCTCGTGGTATGTCGACCAACTGGGTTTTGTCCTCACCGAAGATGTCGATCTCGGCGGCGGCAAACGCTGGGTCACGATCACGCCGCGCAAAGGGCAGGGCGCGCGGCTGCTTCTCGCCGAAGCATCCGGCGATGCGCAAAGGCACGCCGTCGGCAACCAGACCGGCGGGCGGGTCTTTTTGTTCCTCGAAACCGACGATTTTGCCCGCGACCATGCGCTGATGCTCGAAAAAGGCGTCGAGTTCCGCGAAGCTCCACGCCACGAGGCTTATGGCACGGTCGCGGTTTTCGCCGACCTTTATGGAAATCTCTGGGACCTGATCGAGCAAAAACGCTAGGCTTGTAGCGGATATTTCGTCTGTGCGAGCAGTGGCCTTGAGCCTAGTTGCTTTTTCCCAGCCGTCAGCCTATATCGCCGGTTCTTGAACGCGCCCATCGTCTAGCGGTCAGGACACCGCCCTCTCACGGCGGGAACAGGGGTTCGATTCCCCTTGGGCGTACCAAGTCTCTCCAAACTCTCGGCAAACCATCAATCCGATCCATCGCCTTGGGTCGCGGCGGGTTTGGCTCATTGCCGCTTCCGGCGCAGCGGAGCCGATTGCATTAGCATTGCATCGTGGGTCTTGAGGCACAGCGTTAGCGGCGCGCAGAACGTCGCGCTGAGTCGATGCCACGCGGGGAGGAGCCAGATACAGAAACTACAATCGCAAGGCGTCCATCACGCTGGTCGGCACTGCCTGGAGCCGACCTGAGCTACAGCTGCCGGCGGCGGATCGTTTTGGCGAGCTCGGCGAAGGCGCCTCTCCCTCGAAGGGTGGATGCCGGGAAGGCCCTTAGCACCCGCCAGCGAAGCTGCGCGCGACGCGCATGGCTGGGCTCTAAACGCGCCATACTCCAGTTGCAGTATCGTAGCTTCTTTGCCGTTCGAATTTCTCTCAGTCATGGCTTCGCACGATACCAAGATATGCTGCGAACGACACATCCACGGCGGGCTCAACCATTCGATCTATTCCGGCAAGCCGAAAAGTGTTTGCGCGCCTGCTATTCCTCCGAGCGGATGACTGCCCATGGCGATCATCCGCTCGGTAGTTTCTGCCTCGAACACTGTCGACGCGAGCACCGTCCGTCCCAACGGCTTGCACTGCCCTTCGATGCGGCTGACAAGATTTACAGCCTTGCCGATCGCGGTGAAGTCCAACCTGCCGGCAGTGCCGATATTCCCCCAGAGTATCTCGCCGACATGCAGGCCAATGCCATATCCGAGCTCAGGGCCGCCATTGCGGCGCCGAGTTTGGTTGAGATGATCTATCCCGGCGCGCGTGGCCTTCACGGCGCGTACCGCAGCGTCACATGCGGCATTTGCATCGCGCTCGCCAATCGGGAAAATCGCGAGGACGCCATCACCTATAAACTTGAGAACCTCACCACCAAATGCGTGCACCGCGCCGGCGACGCAATCGAACCAGGCATCAAGTACCAATACGATCTCGTCTGCATCATGAACCTCGGATAGATCGGTGAAACCTCGAAGGTCCGCGCACAGAAGCGCAGCCCGTATCGTCTCTCCCTTTACTCGACGAGAATGACCGTTGAGCACATGTGCTGCACTGCGCTTTCCCAAATATGCTTCGAGCAATGCGCGTTTCGCGGACCGTTCTGCGAGTGCGGTCATCGGAGCCGCAGCAAACCGGGAGATTTGCCGCAGCAGCTCTGACTGCGCCTCATCCGGAGTATGATCGAACGCCCACACCAAGGTCGGTGCGACACCGCCCGCTCGCTCGTCGAACACGATCGCCCGCGTCGTGCCAAGCCACTCCCGCAGCACGAGCCGGGGATCGGCATTCTGGCGGTCGGCGCCTATCCCCAAACCCTCGACCACTTCACCCCCAGGCGCTCGCCAGAGCCAGATACGGCGTGAAATGATTGGGTCGGGAGCATCCTGCGCCAGCGCGCCGGCGATGATCGGCAAGCCGTCTTCCATCAAATGCGTTGAGAGCTGCAATAGAAGTCGCCCACCGTCGCCAATATGCGCGGCGTCGTCCAGAAGGAATGAAAGCGACTTTGCGAGAAGCATCGGTAGAAGGTCACTCGGCACCGGCTTATGCTTACGCCTCGAACATCTTCTTGCAACTCCCCACATTCGCTTCAATCATGCACGGTATTCGATGCGGATGTGACCTGGAGTGAGCGATGGCGGAATCGGTTTACACAGAGATTGAGGTCGCCGCGCCACAAGCGACCGTGTTCGCGCTTTTGACGGATCCGGACCAGATCGTGCGATGGATCGGGACCGAAGCGAATTTGGATGCAACGCCGGGCGGTCTGTTCCTCGTCAATGTCGGTGGTCGCTATATGGCGCGCGGTGAGTTCACCGAGGTGATCCCGGTCCACCGTCTTGCCTACAGTTTTGGCTGGGAAGACAACGAGACCGTGCCGCCCGGCTCCAGTCATGTCGAGATCGACCTGATCGCGAGGGATGCGGGGACACTGATCCGCTTCACGCACAGCGGACTGCCGAACGCAAAGGAGCGTGACAGCCACCGAAGGGGATGGGAGCACTACCTCTCAAGGCTGAAGATCACTGCCGATGGGGGACATGTCGATCCCGACGTGCCGATGAAGAATATGTGATTTTCATCTAAGGGCCGCGGATGCCCGTAATCCGAACCAGGCGCGGCATGCGTCAGCGAGGCCCCTTTGACCTGCCGTCGCCAGACCGGCCGCTCGGGAAACCCAGCGGCCTGCGGGCCGCCGCACCATTACAGCTGCCGGCGACGGATCGTTTCAGCGAGCTCGGCGAAGGCGTCCGCGATCCCGGTGCCGCTATTGGCGCCTGCGTGGAGTTCTTGAAACTCAGCGCTTCTGGCGCAACGCCTCGGATTGAATTAGCATCCGTTCATCAAAGCTCCGGCCGCACTCCTGCAGGATGCGGAATGCGGAGCGCAGGCGAGCGAGGCCGGGCGCGGTCACATGCCGGGCGCCGATCCAAGCGCGAATGGGCATCCGAACTTCCGTTCGGCGGCAAGACGGCGTGGCCGGGAGGAGTCAGATGCAAAAACTACAATCGCAAGGCGTCCATCACATCACGCTGGTCGGCGCCGGGCGTCAGACCTCGATCGATTTTTGGGAGGGCGTGCTTGGCATGCCTTTCATCTTCGAGCAGCCCAACCTCGACAAGCCAAGCGAAAGCCATCTCTATTTCGATCCGGGCGACGGCCGGCTGATCACCGTCTTCACCGACGAAAGCCGCACGCCGGTCAAGCGGCGCACGCCGACCGACACGGGCTGCGTCCATCATATCGCTTTCGCGGTGTCGCGCGTCACCTTTCTGCAGGCGGTTGCCCGGCTCGACGAGCGCGCCATCAAGCACAGCGGCGTCAAGGATCGCGGCTTCATGGACTCGATCTATTTCGAGGATCCGCTCGGCCTGCTGATCGAACTCGCCTCCTACCGTTTCGAACCGCCGGCGGGCTTCACCCATGCCGACGTGCTGATGCAGGCGCACAAGATCCGCGTCGCGCGCGGCGACTACAACATCGCCGAAGTGCACCTTGCCGATGCGATCCAAGCGCTTGTCGAGCGCTCGCGCACGACCTTGTCGGAGGATCGCGCACCGAAAAATCCATACTGACGACACGCCAAACAAAGGGAGGACATAATGGCAAAGACAGCAACGAAGAGTGCGAAAAAGCCCGCCGCCAAGGCAGCCAAACCAGGAGCCAAGCCGGCGGCCAAAGCCGCCGCCAAGTCAGCGGCGAAAGTGGCAAGGCCGGCGACGAAGGTCTCCGGCAGAAAGCCCGCGAAGGCCAAGGCGAAGCCTGCGAAAAAGCCGGCGCTCACGCTCAGCATGCTGAAGCCCAGCGTCAACAATATGAGCGTTCGGGTGTTTGCACGCGCCGCCGGGCTCGATCATTCCGAAACCGACGTTTGGGGCCTCACGCGCTCGCCCGAATATATGGCGCGAAACCCGGCCCATCTTACGCCGATGATCGAGGACAAGGGCCTGCCGAGAGGTGTCTTGTGGGAAAGCTGCGCCATCATGCAGTACCTCGCCAACAAGCACGGGCTGGAGAAATTATATCCCAAGGCGCCGGCCAAGCGGGCAATGATCGACAGCGCCATGTTCTACCTGATCGGGACGCTCTACCCCTATGTGGCGCGCGCCACATATCCTGTGCTGAATTTCCCGCAATATGCCGGCGAGGTCGGCCACAGCGACGCTCATCCCGACAAGAAGTCGGAAGCCCAGAAGGCCGCTATAGAAGCGATAGCCGAGCCGCTGGAGGTGTTTCACAGCTTCTTCAGGAACGGCAAGCCGTTCATCGGCGGCAAGAACCCGTCGATCGCCGACATCCGTCTGGCGGCGACGCTCGAATTCCTCGCCGTCATCGACTATGCGCTGCCCCAATGGGCAAAAGACTATATGGCGGCGATCGAGAAGAAGCTCGGCAAGGCCTATGCCGAGCCGGCCGGCGACGTGCGCGGCTATATCGCCTATGTGCGGTCGCAGGCCAACGCCTGAGGCACGTGCAGGCCGGCGATCGTCCGCACGTTCTGCGGGAGCCGGTAATGATCTGGGGTAATTCTTTCTTACTCTCCCCTGTTTGCACGGTGTGGGGAGCTTAAGGTTTCGTTAACCGAAACCCTTTCTACTGGTATCCACCTCCAGCTTGCGACCACGGATGTACTGGCGCGGATGGAAAGCAAAGGTCGGCTGCTCGCCGGCCTTTTGCTTATTTCAGCCCCTGCCGAAGTTGCGCCAGACGGCGTTTCACGACGCCTGCATGGCTGATGAAGCGCGTTGCCGGCATCTTGCCATCGCCGATGTCGGCCCTACCATCGAAGTAGTACCCTCCTCGAGGGCGGTTCAAGGACAGAGGCCCTGCCATGAAAAGCATTGCTGGAATGATGGTGATTGCAGGCGCCATGCTGGCGGGTGCAGCCGGTCAATCGAATGCAGCGACGCTCAACACCATGCCCGAGGTCGGGGCTGCCATCCAGGCGTGCTGGACCCCGCCGGCGAATGCCGGGAATTCCACCGTCACCCTGAGCTTCAGCTTCAGGCGCGATGGCACGCTGATCGGCCGGCCCAAGCCGACCGCCATCCGCGTCGCCGGCGAGGAGAAGACGCGCCAAGCTTTTGTCGACGCGGCGGTCGCGGCCGTGGACCATTGCCTGCCGTTGAGCTTTTCACCGGCGTTGGCTCAAGGCATCCCGGGCAAGGTGTTCACTCTGCAATTCAACTCGCCCAAACAAGAACAGGCTGCACCGCGAGTGAAGGCTTCGCCTTGATCTTTTCCAAAAACCGGATTCCACTTTTCGGGATCTAGTGCATGTCGCGCAAAAGTGTGCAGCGGTTTTGCGACAACGACATGCATTAGACAAGAACCTAAGCGCGTCGCATGAGGCCCGGTCGACCGCGATGCGCTTTAGTGGCGCCTTCGTCTGGCCTCGACATGTCGCGCCAGTTCCGGCATCTCGAAGACATAGTCGCTCCAGGCCGATTCCGGTATCTGGCCGGCGAGATAGCACTCCAGCAAAAGCCTCTGCTCGTGGTCGAGTGGCCTCGGTGCGCGTTCATGGTCCAACCCAAGTGAATGGAACAGATTCCTGGTCAGGTCCGCGACAGTGAAGTGGATCGACATTTGCGGTCTCCTCCTTTGGCCGCTCAACGCCGATCCCAGGGCTAAGGTTTCAGCAACGGCCGGCCGGTAACGCCGGATTGATCGCGATGCCGAACCCGCCGCGCGCATCAAAACTTCGCCGTGGCGGGCGTCCGCCGGCGTTGCTGCCGGTTCGTCTCAATCTTGAAATAAAAATGTAATATTGAATTTACACGAGTGGATCTAATACACTAGAGCTAAAGTCTCTGGTGGCGATTTGATCTACTCCAATTAGGAAAGACTGACTTAGCTAGTACTTATCCATAGTCGACAAAGAAATCCTGTTCTCGGTGCAACAAGGATAATGGTCGTTCCAATGACACGCTTCTGGCCCCTCACGATTCTGATGCTGGTGTCGGCAATAGCCGTTGCGCTCGGCACATCCTTCTCCTACGCGGATAGCTGCGGTGCCATCAGGAGCCAATTGCTTTCGGCGGGGCGCAGCGGCGGGACCAGCCCCGAGCTTGCCCAACTGCGCCGGCAACTCGCCGCGATTCAAAAGCTTGAAAGACAACGCAGATGCACGGCGAAAACGGCCGGCTTCTTCTTCAATCCCTGCGCCGACCTGGTCAGCATCAAGGCGGAGGTGCAACGGCAGATCGCCAGACTGTCGAATTCGAGCAGGGACACGTCCGGATTGAAGGCCAGGTTTGTCGCGCTGGGCTGCGCCGCCCCCGCTGCCAAGAAACAGCCGGCGCAGCAACGCACGGCACCCAAGGCCCAGTCCGCAGGCACAACAATTGGCGGCAATCGGATGCTGTTTTGCGTTCGCTTGTCGGACGGATATTTCTTCCCCGCGCCAAAATCGCAGTTCGCCAAGGGCGACGATCTGAAGGAAACGGTCGATCAGTGTCGCTACATCTGCGACGATGCCGGCGTCGACCTCTATACGCTGAGCGACGCCACTCGCGAGACCGAGGAGATGGTCACGCTCGAGTCGGGAAAACCCTATGTGGAGCTACCTGCCGCGTTCCGGTACCGCGACGACGCGAACTTCAAGGCCTGCGACGTCAAGCGCTATTACCGGCGCGTCGCCGAGCTCAGGGCACGAACCGTGACACCGGCCAACATGACCAACGCCATCATACCGTTGCCGACGGCAAAGCCGGATTTTGGCATCGTCGCGGAAATTCCTGAATCCGGGATCGAAACCGCCGGTGCCGCTCCGGCAGAGGCAAAAACGCAGGCTGCCGAAGTGCAGGGGGCTGCCCAGCATCAGTCGATCGAAAGAGCGATCGGCGCGCGGCCGGTGAGAGTGGTCGGGCCGGCCTTCTTCCCGGCGGACTGACCAAGGCGGGCGATGTTCCGAGACGGCTGGCCGGATAGCCTCTTCAAGGCCTGGAGCCGTGCGCATCGACCGACGTCGGATGGTTATTCGCAGACCATGCGGGCCCGTTTGCCGGGCTCGCTGACATTCTTGCAAGTTAGCGGCTTCGTCGGCTCCGGCGACAGCATGGGCGGGTTGTTGGTGACCCTCCTCCGAGGCGCTGCAACGGAAGCCGCGCTCCTGCGCACCGCCGGCCTTTTCGGCGTTTGCGGCGCCACTGGAAAGACGTCGGTCTCCAGTTGCGACTGTTCGGCTTGCGCCTGCGGCGAAGGCCTGTCCCAGAAACGGCGAACATCGAGCGGCTTGGGAATGATGACGGTGCCGTCATAGCTGCGCGCGCAGCCGCTTCCCAGAGGCAGCGCCAGGCACAGGAAGACAGGCAGAATCCGTCGAGACATCAGCAATACCCCTGCAAGCTTATAACGCTGCTTCGGCCTAACCGACAACCGGCGGAATAGGGCGAAGGGAGTAGATACCGTGAAGTAGAGTCGTCGCACTTCCAGTCGAAGGCGTTGCTCGAAGATCGAGCGCCGGGTCGGGCGCGGATGGAGGTCCAGCGCGAGTTAGAACCTTGCGATTCGTCAACGCTTCCAGCGTAAGGCCATGGTGCGATCGCACCATACCAAAGCCGCGCTCAGTGGCGACAATGGGATATTCGAAGTTCCGCTCCTCCAGTTACGGGCGGGAGCAGCGACCGCCGGCAAGAAACAGGGTCAGATTTACCCCAACGGACCTGTTTCGGCGATGGCGCGGCCATGACACGTTCTGGCTGCATGCAACGCGCTCCCGTCCGGCTTTTTTCTTTTAAAGCCGGTGGCTACGATCGCCGAGCAGACGATGCCGGCCGGAATTCACGCAAGCTGCTGATTCCAGCGGCAAACCGCGGCCCATGCCGACAAAGCCCGCGACCGCTCCTTCTTAACCCGGCTGGACGACGTTACCGGAGCGACATGAAACTGTCATGCGACTGTAATAATCGGGGGCTATTGGCCTCAGCGGGCGCCCGAGGAATGGCGCCGAGAGACCATATTCCGAACAGGAGCAGGCCACATGAGACATTTCATCCGCTCGGCGGCCGTTGCGATTGCAATGGCTGCGGCGACGACCACCCTCACCCTGTCCGCCGCGCTCGCCGCGGACATCTCCGGCGCCGGCGCCACCTTCCCCTACCCGATCTATGCGAAGTGGGCCGACACCTACAAGAAAGACACCGGCGTTGGCCTTAACTACCAGTCGATCGGTTCCGGCGGCGGCATCAAGCAGATCAAAGCCAAGACCGTTACCTTCGGCGCTTCGGATGCGCCGCTCAAGGGCGACGAGCTTGAAGCGTCCGGACTGGCTCAGTTCCCGATGGTGATGGGCGGCATCGTTCCCGTCGTCAATCTCGAAGGCATCAAGCCGGGCGAGTTGGTTCTCGACGGCCCGACGCTGGCCGACATCTTCCTCGGCAAGATCACGAGCTGGGATGACGAAGCGATCAAGAAGCTTAATCCCGACGTCAAGCTGCCTTCGCAGGCGATCGCGGTCGTTCACCGTTCCGATGGTTCGGGCACGACGTTCAACTTCACCTATTACCTCGGCGACGTCAGCGCGGACTGGAAAGAAAAGGTCGGCGTCGACAAGGCCGTGGAATGGCCGGTCGGCATCGGCGCTAAGGGCAACGAGGGCGTTGCCAACAACGTCTCCCAGACCGGCGGCGCGATCGGTTATGTCGAATATGCTTACGCCAAGCAGAACAAGCTCACCCACACCGATATGATCAACAAGGACGGCAAGAAGGTCGAGCCCGCCGCGGCGGCGTTCTCGGCGGCAGCGGCCAATGCCGACTGGAGCTCGCAGCCGGGCTATGGCGTCATCCTCGCCAACGAGCCGGGCGCCGAGTCCTGGCCGATGACGGCGGCAACGTGGATCCTGCTCTACAAGAAGCCGGATGATGCCGCGACCACCGGCGAAGCGCTCAAATTCTTCGCCTGGGCATACGACAAGGGCGACGAGATGGCCGGCGAGCTGGACTACGTTCCGATGCCCGACAAGGTGGTTGAGAGCGTCAAGGCCATGTGGGCCAAGGAAGTCGTCGGCGACGACGGCAAGCCGCTCTACTCGGCTATGTAATCTCCTCCAGGGAGGGCGTCGATGGCGCCCTCCCTGTTGCCTTTAATCGCGAGGACCCAATGACCATCGCTTCCGATGCCATGCCATCATCTGCAGCAGCCCGGGCCAGGGAAGCTACGGTGCGGCGCTTCGCGCTCACAGATGCCATATTCCGCGGACTCACCCGCGCTTCCGCAATTCTTGTGCTGGTCATCCTCGGCGGTGTCGCGATCTCGCTGTTTGCCGGCTCATGGCAGGCGCTGTCGTCGTTCGGTTTTTCTTTCCTGACGACTGAGAGCTGGAATCCTGTTACGGAAAAATTTGGCGCACTGGCGCCGATCTACGGCACGCTGGTGACGGCGGCCATTGCCATCCTGATCGCGGTTCCGATCGGCATCGGCATTGCAATCTTTCTCACCGAGCTCTGCCCGCGCCCGCTCAGGCGCCCGATCGGCATAGCGGTCGAGCTGTTGGCCGGCATTCCTTCGATCATCTACGGCATCTGGGGCCTGTTCGTGTTCGCGCCATTCCTGCAGACGACGATACAGCCCTTCATCATCAACATCTTCCATGGCGTGCCGGGACTATCCAGCCTTTTCGCCGGCCCTCCTTACGGCATCGGCCTTCTGACCTCGGCGCTGATCCTCGCCATCATGGTGTTGCCCTTCATCACCTCGATCACCAAGGATGTCTTCGATACGGTGCCGGCGGTGCTGAAGGAATCGGCCTACGGCATCGGTTGCACGACCTGGGAAGTGACCCGGCGCGTGGTCATTCCCTATACCCGCATCGGCATCATGGGCGGCGTCATGCTTGGCCTCGGCCGGGCGCTCGGCGAGACCATGGCGGTGACCTTCGTCATCGGCAACGCCCACCGCATCAGTGCCTCCCTGTTCGCGCCGGGCACGACGATCTCGGCGACCATCGCCAATGAATTCACCGAGGCCGACGGCGACCTCTACACCTCCTCGCTGGTTTCGCTCGGCCTGATCCTCTTCGTCATCACCTTCCTGATCCTTGCCGCCGCCCGCTATATGCTGATGCGGATCGACGCCCGTACGGGAGCCTGACCGATGTCGACATCCTCATCGCTCCACAGCCGCCGCAAAGCCAGGAATTCGGTGATGATGGCGCTTTGCGTCGTCGCCGCCGGCATCGGGCTTGCCTGGCTGGCGCTCATCCTCGGCGCACTAGTCTATAAGGGCACAGCCGGGCTTTCGTTCGCGGTCTTCACCGAGATGACGCCACCACCGGGCGAGGCCGGCGGCCTGCTCAATGCCATCGCGGGCAGCCTGCTGATGACGATCATCGCCGTTGTCGTCGGCACGCCGATCGGCGTGCTGGCGGGGACCTACATGGCCGAGTATGGACGCTTTTCGCGCATCACCACCGTCGTCCGCTTCATCAACGACATCCTGTTGTCGGCGCCGTCGATCATCATCGGCTTGTTTGTCTATGAGCTGATGGTGCGGCCAATGGGACATTTCTCGGCCATTGCCGGCGCAGTTGCGCTTGCCATCCTGGTCATTCCGGTGGTCGTGCGCACCACTGAAGACATGCTCAGCCTGGTGCCGAACGCGTTGCGTGAAGCCGGTGCCGCGATCGGCGCGCCACGCTGGGTGGTGATCCGTTCGGTCGCCTACCGCGCCGGATTGTCCGGCATCGTCACCGGCATATTGCTGGCGATAGCACGCATTTCCGGCGAGACGGCGCCGCTGCTCTTCACCGCGCTCAACAACCAGTTCTGGAGCAGCAATATCAACGCGCCGATGGCCAGCCTGCCGGTGACCATCTTCCAGTTCGCTCTCAGCCCTTACGAGGAATGGCAGCAACTGGCGTGGACCGGCGCACTCATAATCACCCTGACGGTTCTGGGCTTGAGCATCCTCGCCCGCAGCCTTACCGGACGCAGAGAGGACAGATGACACAGATGTTGTCCCCAGACATGACGATGGCCGAAACGGTAGCCGAGAAGACGAAGATCGAGGTCAAGAACCTCAACTTCTACTACGGCCAGAGCAAGGCGCTGAAGGACATCAGCCTGTCGCTGCCCGAGCGCAGCGTCACGGCCTTCATCGGCCCTTCGGGTTGCGGGAAATCGACGCTGCTGCGTGTGTTCAACCGCATCTATGAGCTCTACCCAAAACAGACGGCCGAGGGCCAGGTGCTGCTCGACGGCAAGAACATTCTCGACCGGTCGCAGGATCTCAACCTCCTCAGGACCAAGATCGGCATGGTGTTCCAGAAGCCGACGCCGTTCCCGATGTCGATCTACGAGAACATCGCCTTCGGCGTCAGGCTCTACGAGAACCTCGGCAAGTCCGAGATGGACGGCCGCGTCGAACAGGCGTTGAAGCGCGCCGCGCTGTGGAGCGAGGTCAAGGACAAGCTCAACGCCAGCGGCTTGAGCCTGTCCGGCGGCCAGCAGCAGCGGCTCTGTATCGCCCGCACCGTGGCGGTGAAGCCGGAAGTCATTCTGCTCGACGAACCGGCTTCGGCGCTCGACCCGCTGTCGACTGCCAAGATCGAGGAACTGATCGACGAATTGCAAGCCGACTACACGATCGTCATCGTCACCCACAACATGCAGCAGGCGGCGCGCGTGTCGCGCCAGACCGCCTTCATGTATCTGGGTGAACTGGTCGAGTTCGACCGGACCGAGAAGATCTTCACGTCGCCCCGCGAGAAGCGCACGCAGGACTACATCACTGGCCGCTTCGGCTGAGCCATTCCGATCATGCATTTGAGGACAGGATCATGGGCGAACACACAGTCGCTTCTTTCGACGAGGATCTCGAGCAGATCAGCAAGCTGATCCGCGACATGGCCGACCTCGCCGGTTCGATGGTCGGCGGGGCGACCAAGGCCCTGTTGAATTCCGACAACGTGCTGGCGCAACGCGTCGTTTCCGACGACGCCATCATGGATGCGCGTCAACGCGAACTGGACGACCGCGCCATCACCCTGATCGCCAAACGCCAGCCGATGGCCCACGATCTTCGCCATGTGGTCGGAGCGATCCGCATGGCGGGCGACCTCGAACGCATCGGCGACCTTGCCAAGAATATCGCCAAGCGCGTGAGTGCGGTCGGCCTCAGCGCCACGCCGCGGGACCTGTCGCATTCCATCGACGCGATGGCGCAGCTGGTTCTCATCCAGGTGCAGGGTGTCATCGAGGAATATGCTGCAGGCGATGCGGCCGCGTTGGCCAAGCTGCGTGCCGCCGACGAGCGCATCGACGTCAAATACACGTCCGTGTTCCGCGAGCTCTTGACCTACATGATGGAAGATCCGCGCAACATCACCGCTTGCACGCACCTGCTGTTCTGCGCCAAGAATCTGGAGCGGATCGGCGACCATGTCACCAACATCGCCGAAAATGCGTATTATGTGCTGACCGGCGAGCAATTGCCGGTCAATCGTCCGAAGCAGGACGAAACGACAATGTCCGCACCGGTGACATGATGGGGGTGCCCAGCCGATGATCGCACCACGCATAATGGTGGTGGAGGACGAGGAGCCGTTGGGTGTGCTGCTCCGCTACAATCTCGAATCCGAAGGCTACCAGGTCGAGGTGGTGACACGCGGCGACGAAGCCGAGATCCGTTTGCAGGAGAATGTGCCCGACCTTTTGGTGCTCGACTGGATGATACCAGCGGTTTCCGGCATCGAGCTCTGTCGTCGGTTGCGGGTGCGCCCCGAAACCGAGCGGCTGCCGATCATCATGCTGACCGCGCGCGGCGAGGAGAGCGACCGGGTGCGCGGTCTTTCGACCGGCGCCGACGACTATCTGGTCAAACCGTTTTCGACACCGGAATTCATGGCCAGGGTCAAGGCGCTGCTGCGGCGCGCCAAGCCGGAAGTGCTGTCCAGCGTGCTGAAGGTCGGCGACATCGTGCTCGATCGCGAATCGCACAGGGTCTATCGCAAGAAGAGCGAAATCAGGCTCGGGCCGACCGAATTCCGGCTGCTCGAGTTCATGATGCGGCATCCGGGCCGTGTCTTCTCGCGCAGCCAGTTACTCGATAATGTCTGGGGCGAGACAATCTACATCGACGAACGCACCGTCGACGTGCATGTCGGGCGGCTGCGCAAAGCCGTCAACAACGGCCGGATGCCGGATGTCATCCGCACCATCCGCGGTGCCGGCTATGCGATCAGGGAAGATTGACCCGCCTGGTCAGGCTACGTTCTTTCTGACGCTGGGCCTCATTTGCGCGCCCGGCGCGAAAATCTCCTGGTCGACGAAGCTTAACGCCCGCATCGCGCAGCCTTCGCGGATCAGCGGCAATTCGTTCGGCTCTGTATCGAAGGAGATCGAGCCTGAATGCTGGCCGCCGGCGGTCTGGGCGATTGCCTTCCGCAAGGCCGGCTCGATCAGATCGAAGGCGGCGGCACTGGCGCCGACCATCGCGACCGGTGCCGGATCGATCAGCGCGAACAGCGAGCCGAGACCGAAACCCAGCGCTTCGCCGGCCTTGCGGTAGGCCTCGCGTTCCGGCCCATCTTTCTCGCGCGCCTGGGCCGCCAGTGCTCGCATGTCGGCGTCGCTGACGTCGGCGACCGGTTCGCTGTCTTCGCTCATCTGCCTGGCGTTGCGCCAGATGGCGTAGTTGCCGGCATAGGCCTCGATGCAGCCGCGCCGCCCGCAACGGCAGAGCGCGCCGCCCGGACGATGGATCATGTGGCCAAATTCGCCGCCCGAGGAATGCGTCCCGGTGAACAGTTCGCCCTTCAGCACCAGCCCCATGCCGATGCCATGCGAAAGCAGGATGGCGATGAAGTCGTCGCGATAGCGATCCGGATTGCGCCAGCGCAAAGCCACCGCCATCATGTTGCAGTCGTTCTCCACCGTTGCCGGGATGCCGAATTCGTCCTCCAGCATGTCGGCAAAGGCGATGTCGGTCTGCGGCGTGATCGGCGACCACAGCATGGCGCGTGCAGGGGAGTCGGTAATGCCCTGAATCGCCAGGGCGATGCGGGCGACACTGCGGACGTCAAGGTCTGGATCCTGCAGCCGGCGCCGGACGATGGCCATGCATTCACGGATCAGCTCGTCGCGCGGCATGGTCAGCGTGTCCAGCCGGCGCTGTTCCTCGGCGACCACCTGTCCCGTATAGTCGATAATGGCGGCCGACAGGAAATTCAGCGACAACACCACGGTCAGCACCGCCGCCGCTTCCGGGTTGAGGGCGAGGCCGACCTGCGGACGACCGCGTTTCAACGAAACGGGCTCGCTTGCCTTGCTCTCGGCGAGGATGCCTTCCCGTATCAGGTCGGAAGAGATCGCCGATATGGTCGAATGACTGAGGCCGGTGGTAGCTGCGATCTCAGTACGCGATGGCTGGCCGGCCCGGCGCACCGCCGAGATCACCATCGCCCGGTTGCGCCGGCGCAAATCGTCATGGCGGATTCCGACCGACATTGTTTTGCTTTCCTCCCGGTTGCCGCGGCCGCTCATGAACCGGAAGCCGTCGGTAATGTCCGACAAATAGTGTCGGATGCAGGCAAATAGTGTCAGATGCAGGTGGCGCTGTCATCGTTTATTCCGACGCTCGAAAAAACTCGCAGAGTCATCAAAATCCATCAGAATCGATGTTGACAGCAGCCGGAGATCGGGCCAGTATTTTTTCGAGGCTCGAAAAAATTAGAGCTTCTAAGCTGGTCTTTGAGCCAATTGGTCACGCCGTACGCGGCGCAGGGAGGATATGATGAAGAAATTCACGACCGCCATTCTGGCGGGTGTCGCCATGACGCTGGCGCTGGCGTCGGTGGCGCAGGCTAAAGACAAGGTCATCGGCGTTTCCTGGTCGAACTTCCAGGAAGAGCGCTGGAAGACCGACGAGGCCGCAATGAAGGCGGCCATCGAGGCCGCAGGCGACAAGTATATTTCCGCCGACGCACAGTCCAACCCCGGCAAGCAGCTCACCGACGTCGAGAGCCTGATCTCGCAGGGCGCCAACGCACTGATCATCCTGGCGCAGGACGCCTCGGCCATCGGGCCGGCCGTGCAAAAGGCACTGGACGAAGGCATCCCGGTCGTCGGCTATGACCGGCTGATCGAGAACAAGGACGTGTTCTATCTGACCTTCGACAACAAGGAAGTCGGCCGCATGCAGGCCCGCGAAGTCTTCAAGGTGAAGCCGGAAGGCAACTACGTCTTCATCAAGGGTTCGGGTTCCGATCCGAATGCCGATTTCCTGTTTGCCGGTTCGATGGAGGTGCTGAAGGAGGCCATCGACGGCGGCAAGATCAAGAATGTCGGCGAGGCCTATACGGACGGCTGGCTGCCGGCCAACGCTCAGAAGAACATGGAACAGTTCCTGACCGCCAACGACAACAAGGTCGATGCCGTAGTCGCCGCTAATGACGGCACTGCCGGCGGCGTCGTCGCCGCGCTGACGGCGCAAGGGCTGGCCGGATCGGTTCCGGTTTCGGGCCAGGACGGCGACCACGCCGCGCTGAACCGCATCGCGCTCGGCACACAGACCGTGTCGGTGTGGAAGGATGCGCGCGAGCTCGGCAAGAATGCCGCCGAGATCGCCTCGCAACTGGCCGACGGCAAGCAGATGACCGACATTGCCGGCGTGAAGGATTTCACCACGCCCGGCGGCAATACCGTCAAGTCGCTGTTCCTGACCCCGGTCGCCATCACCAAGGACAACCTCAACGTCGTCATCGACGCCGGCTGGATCAAGAAAGAAGAGGTCTGCGCCGGCGTGACGGCTAGCGCTGTTGCAGTCTGCAACTGAGCCGACGTTTCCGAGAAGTCCGAACGCCGCGGCCGCTCGCCGCGGCGTTTTTTCAACAAGAGTTGTTTTTCCGCTTCCGGCGGATAACTTCTAGGCTGCTTCCGGCATCCGCGGCAGACGGCAACCCGGCGGGAGAAACATCATGACCGACACGACGCCCAACACGCCGGTAGACAGCACGGCAGACCGGGCACGGGAATCCGAGCTCGGCATCGTTGCCCGATTTCTCAAGGCAACCGAACTCGACACGCGCATGCTCGGCATGATCGGCGCGCTGCTGGTCATCTGGGTCGGCCTGCATGTCATTTCCAGCGTACGGCTCGGCGTCAATCCGTTCGACTTCGACAGCCGGACCTTCCTGACGCCACGCAATCTCTGGAACCTGTCGGTGCAGACTTCCGCCGTGGCCATAATGGCCGCCGGAATGGTGCTGGTTATCGTCATGCGCAATATCGACCTGTCGGTCGGTTCCGCCGAAGGCCTGATCGGCGTGGTCATGGGTTTTGCGCAGGTGCATTTCCTGGTGCGAATGGTCGGTCTGCAATTAGGCAACCCCTGGATCTGGATCCTGGCACTGGCCATCGGCCTGGCGCTTGGCCTTCTGATCGGAGCGTTCCAGGGATACATCATCGCTTATCTCGAGGTGCCGGCCTTCATCGTGACGCTGGGCGGCCTTCTGGTCTGGCGGGGTGCCGCATGGTGGGTCGCCAGTGGGCAGACGATTGCGCCGCTGGATGCCACTTTCCAGCTGATGGGCGGCGGACCGACGGGTTCGATCGGTGCGCGATGGAGCTGGATCGTCGGAATTGTCGCGTGCCTGGCGGTTGTGTTCATGCTGCTCAACGGGCGGGTGCAGCGCAAGCGGTTCCGCTTCCCGTTACGCCCGATCTGGGCCGAGACGTTCCTCGGAGCCGTCACTTGCCTTGTCATCATGGGCGCCATATGGCTTGCCAATTCCTATCCTTGGCCGGTCGGCATCGTGAACAGATATGCGGCGGCCAACAATATAACCGTTCCCGAAGGCGGGCTGTTCATCGCCCATGGCATCGCCATACCCGTGCTGATGGCTGTAGCCGTAGGGCTGATCATGACCTTCATCGCCAAGCGTACCCGTTTCGGCCGCTATGTCTTCGCCATCGGCGGCAATCCGGAAGCAGCCAACCTTGCCGGTATCAACACGCGCTGGGTGACCATGAAGGTGTTCATGATCATGGGCGTGCTGGCGACGATCGCCGCAGCGATCTCGTCAGCCAGGCAGAACTCGTCGACCAATGCGCTGGGCACGCTGGACGAGCTCCTGGTCATCGCGGCGGCGGTGATCGGCGGCACGTCGCTCGCCGGCGGCTCCGGCACAGTGCTCGGCGCAATGCTCGGCGCGCTTTTGATGCAGTCGCTGCAGTCCGGCATGGTGCTGCTCGGCATCGATTCGCCGCTGCAGAGCATCGTTGTCGGAGCCGTGCTGGTGGTCGCGGTGTGGCTCGATACCGTCTATCGCAAACGGGTCTGAGCATGATCCCGCAAGGTGGAAACCGGTTTTCGTACAACTTGATGCTCAAGCAGGATCTATAGGGAGGAAGGACGAGCATGGCAGACAAAACCGCTCCCACGCCGCTGATCGACATGCGCAACATCTCCATCGCTTTCGGCGGCATTCGCGCCGTCGACGATGCCTCTGTCGACCTTTTCCCGGGCGAGGTGATGGCTTTGCTCGGTCACAACGGTGCCGGCAAATCGACGTTGATAAAAATCCTGTCCGGCGCCTACAAGCGCGATGCGGGCCAGATTTTCGTCAACGGCGAGGAGGCTTCGATCTCCAATCCCCGCGACGCCAAGAAGTACGGCATCGAGACGATCTACCAGACGCTGGCGCTGGCCGACAATGTCGATGCGGCCGCCAACCTGTTTCTCGGCCGCGAGCTGATGACCGGCTGGGGTACGCTCGACGACGTCGCCATGGAGGCCGAGGCGCGCAAGGTGATGGGCAGGCTCAATCCGCGTTTCCAACGCTTCAAGGAGCCGGTGGTAAAGCTTTCGGGCGGCCAGCGGCAGTCGGTGGCGATCGCCCGCGCCATCCTGTTCAATGCTCGCATCCTGATCATGGACGAGCCGACGGCGGCACTCGGGCCGCAAGAGACGGCGCAGGTCGGCGAACTGGTCAGGCAGCTCAAGGCCGACGGCATCGGCATCTTCCTGATCAGCCATGATATTCACGACGTGTTCGAGCTTGCCGACCGTGTCTGCGTCATGAAGAACGGTCGGGTTGTCGGAACGGCGCGCACGACCGACGTCACCCAGGACGAGGTGCTCGGCATGATCATCCTCGGCAAGTGCCCACCCGGCGCCATTCCGGGGCCGGGCGCGCTGAAGATCGCCGCATGAACGAGAATTAGCCGGCTAATCACAAGTCGCCAAAATGTGCCAGCCGTCACCATGCTTTGGCCTCGCCATTGTGTTGGCGTCGGGACTTGCCCATAAAGATGCCGAACCGTCCACGGGACGTATCAGCAATTGAAGAAGCTTTTTCCGACCGTCGCTTTTATCGCCGTCGCGCTGATCAGCCTGACGATGGCGGGTTTTGCCTATTTTGCCACCCAGGAGGCGGCCCGCATTAAATTCGAGGCGACGGCAGACGACGCGCTTAACCGGATCGAAAGCCGCATCGACCTGGACCTGTCGCTGCTGCGTTCGACCCGGGCGCTGTTCGACGCACGCAAGGGCGGTATCTCGCAGGGCGAGTTCAAGGCTGTCTTAAACGCGCTCGACATCGACAATAATTTCGCCGGCCTGCGCGGCATCGGTTTCCTCCGCCTGGCGAAAACTGGCAACGAGGCGGCGGTCGAGCGCGACATCCTGCACGATCACGGCGCAAGCCATCCGATCTATCCCGACACGAACTTACCGTGGCGTACGCCCATCGTGCTGTTCGAACCGCTGGATCCGTCCAACAAATCCAGCATCGGCTACGACATGTTCACCGGGCCGGCGCGGCGCGAGGCGATCGAAAAGGCGATGGCCGACGACCAGCAGCACGCCAGCGGACTCGTGCAGCTCGGCAAGGATACGGGTGCCGCGCAGACCTTTACCGGGTTCCTCGTCTTCGTCCGGCTCAATGTCGAAACCGCGCCGGACGCCGTGAACGCGACGAGATCCTCGACTGCCGGCTTCCTTTATGCGGCCTTCCGCGCCCGTGATCTGTTCCAGGCTGCGCTCAGCCGGGCACCATTGCTGCCGGTCAACACCGAGATCTATGACGGCACGGTGGACAGCGACAACCTGCTGTTCCAATCGGAAACGCCGCCTGTTTCGAGCCTCGGCGACAGGCTGCTGGTCACCCGCAAGATCACCGTCGCCGGCCGGCCGTGGGTCGTCCTGTTCAGGCCGACAAGTGCTTTCTCGCAACCTTCCTCGCGCGCCATCCCGGTGATGCTCGGATTGTTCGGACTGCTGCTTGCGGGCGCCATCGCGCTGGTGGCCCGCTATCAGGAGCGGGCCTATGAGGCGGTCTCGCTGCTTCACGAAACGACCGAAAAGAGCCTGCTGGAAAAAGACCTGATGCTGCAGGAGATGAAGCATCGCATCAAGAACTCGATCACGCGGGTGCTGGCAATCGCGCGCCAGACAGCATCGCACACCACCGACGTCCAGGAATTCTCGGCTTCTTTCTCGGCCCGGCTGCAGGCGATGGCGGCTTCCCAGGACATGCTGACGCGCTCACGCTGGCAGAAAGCCGATCTCGGCGACCTGCTGCGCATCGAGCTAGGCCAGGTGTTCGGCAGTGAGCTTCCTGAAGGGCTGCTGTCGGGACCGCAGATTCTTCTCGATGAAAAGACGACGCAGGCACTCGGCCTCGTCTTTCACGAACTGGCGACGAATGCGCTGAAGCATGGCGAAGCCGGCAATTCAGTCGGTGCGCTGAAGGTCGACTGGTCGCTCGAAGCCCGTAGCGGCACCCGGACATTGGCTCTCAACTGGCGCGAGGCCGGTCAGAAGAAGCTCGAGACACCGGCAAAGAGCGGTTTTGGCACCAGACTGATCGATCTCAACGTCACGCGCGAATTGCGTGGCACAATCAGGCGCGATTTTCGCGAAGATGGCTTGAACGTGGAAATCAGGGTTCCGCTGCCGGCCTGAAACGCCGTCTCGTGGGCCGCGTCGCAACAGCGCTTTAAAGGGCAAACGCGGAGACAGGTGGCCTGCCTCCGCGTTTGCTGTTCGCCTGGAGCTCGAAACTAGTTGCAGCGAGCTGTGTAAATCCGGCCGTGACGATCTCTGTATTGGCAGTAGCCATTTTGCAGACGGCGAACGAGCAGACCGCCAATCGCACCAGCGCCGGCGCCGATCAAAGCGCCCTTGCCGCCGCCGACAGCGCCACCAATGAGCGCGCCGCCCACAGTGCCGATACCCACGTTCTCTTCCGTGGTGGTGCAGCCGCTGACCGCAACCACGGCAACCATGGCAATAATCATCTTCCGCATGGAGTCATCCTCACTTTTGTCCTCACTTTAATAAGCTCCAGCCGCCATTTAGCATGAAAGTACGGCCTTTGCCCGCACGATTTCATTGTTGATTAAGATAGTCTTTTTCGGGGCGTGCGCCGTTCGATGCTACCACGAACCCGGAAATCTCCAAGGACGCATCGAGCGTGCCGTTGGGACGCACGTTCCAGACGATCCTGTCATAGTCGGTCTCGGCGGATCGACGGCAAGGCATCTGGCGACGGCATGTTGGGCCTGGCCCTGCAGGTCGGTGACCGCGAACGGGCACGGCCGAGCACTCGGGCAGTGGTTTCAAAGCGATCAAGCAGAGGCGAGTTCGATTCAGATCAGTTGGGACGCGGCGGTCAGGACGATCGCGGCCATAAGCGCGACGGCGGCGAAGCGGAGGGGCGAAGCACGAGGCGCGGGCGCTGCGGACGCGTCGGGATCCTGAAAACCGCCCATCGAGACGCGAGCGGCCTGTTCCAGTCTGTTCAAGTCGGCAGCCGTCAAGGCCCATTCCCTTCATTTTGTGCCAAACTCAATCCGGTGGATCGGCACGTTCGGACAGGATCGGACTTTATGGTGAACAGTCGGTTAAAGATGGCGATGCGCAGCAAGCCTTCGCGCGCAGACCGCCGCTCGTTAATCCGTCTCGAAATTGCCGTGAGGAACGACAAGGCGGTATTCGAGGCGGTTCCCGGTGATCTCAAGTGTCGCCGTTCCATTCAATGAAGTGGGCACGACGCGTTCGAGCGCGACGCTGCCAAAACGCTTCTCACTGCGCTGATTGTCGTTGGCTCCGATCACTTCGGCCCATGTCAGCGACAGCGCAGGCTCGCCAGCGGAAGCTGCCGTCAGATCGGCCGTCACCTCGACGAAACCGTCGCTGCGCGACAGCGCGCCATAGCTGACCGAATTGACGGCGAGCTCATGCATGGCCAAGCCGATGTGCAAGGCGGCATTGGGGTTGAGATATGGATTTGCGCCGCGGAAGCGTAGGCTGTGCAAGGGATCCGCGCCGTACCTGCCGACCTGACCGGAAACCAGCTCGCGCAGCGCCGCTCCCCGCCAGTTGGATGACGTAACCAAATCCTGCGAGGAGGCCAGCGACTGCAATCGGCCCCGGAAGCGCGTCAGGAAATCGTCAATGCTGCCGGAATAACGGCCCGTCTGGGTGGCGATGCTCTGGATGATGGCCAAAAGGTTCTTGGAGCGATGACTGACTTCGCGCAGCAGCGCCTTCAACGTCTGCTCCCGGCGTTTCTGCTCGGTTGTTTCGACCATGGTGGTCACGACGCCCTGCACCGCGCCGGTCTCGCTGCGGTCGGCGTCTATCCACACCTGAAACCAGCGGGCGCCGTCATCGGCCGGCACGCTGAGTTCAAGATGTTGAGGATTGCCGGATGCGATGACGTCGTGCTTGGCGGCGCCGATACGCTCCGCCTGCGCCGGCGGCAAGATGCCGTTGTTGTCGGAGGCATCGGAAGTCCAGGGCGCGCGCATGTTGCGCGCCCACACCGTCTTCATCTCGCGATCCTGGTACAGGACGGAAATCCCGGCATTGTGCAGTGCATGGAGAAGGGCCCGGCCAAGCTGCATCCCGCTTTCGGCAGGATGCAAAGCGATGATCTCATCACTCTGGCCGCGGTCTTTCATTTTTCCGACTCTGGAACGCATCGGTCAATTTGCTCAACCCATGTCGGGCTGAACGGTTCGCGGAAAAATGGGTTCCAAAAGGAGGAGCTTCGTATCAAGCCTTAAAAAGCGGTCCGCCGAGCGGCATCCCGTTGGAGGACACTGCCCGGCGGTGGCTGGAAACCGTTTGAGGGGTGCGGCTTCCAGTGTTCGCTTGAATGGCCGCTTGGCATTCACGCTCGTCTGATCAGGCCGGCAATAAGCGATATGATCAGGAAGGCGAGAAAGATGAAGAACAATATCTGCGCTATGCCGGCCGAGGTGCCAGCGATACCGCCGAAACCAAGCGCACCGGCGATGATCGCCACGACGAGAAATACGAGCGCCCAGTAAAGCATGATCGATCTCCTTCCAATGCTGCGGTGAAAACGTGATTCGCCTCCGTTTGTTCCACCATTTTCCGAAAAAGACGATGCTGAAAATCTTCAGGGCCCGAATTGCCGCGGTGTGTGGAAAGGTCCAGTTGGTTGCCCCAGTTGGTTGCCAGTGAGTTGAGCCGGCGTCACGCCCCATCTGATCCAAGGGAGTGGCTATCCCGGCGGCCGCAGTTCGGCCGCCGGCTGTTTCATGCCGCGGCTTTCGCGTGCCGGTCAAAGAACAGGGCCTGGCTGATAAGAGCCTTGACCATGTCCGGATTGAACGGCTTGGTAACCAGGAAAGCCGGTTCCGGCCGCTCGCCGGTGAGCAGGCGCTCGGGAAAGGCGGTGATGAAGATCACCGGTACCGAGGTCGACGACAGGATCTCATTCACGGCCGCTATGCCCGAACTTCCGTCGGCAAGCTGGATATCGGCAAGCACCATCTTTGGCCGCGCCTTGCCGAACATCGCCACCGCCTCGGCGTGGGTGCGCGCCGTTCCGACGACGCGGTGGCCGAGGCTTTCGACCATTTCCTCGATATCCATGGCGATCAGCGGCTCATCCTCGATGATCAGCACGTCGGTTGCCACCTGACGGGAGATCTCGTTGCTCGCCTGCGCGAGGAGTTCGGAGAATTCCTGTTCGTCGACGTCGAGAATCTCCGCCGCCTCGTCTTCGCTGAAGCCTTCGACCGCCACCAGCAGAAAGGCTTGGCGGGGGCGAGGCGCAATTGCATTCAGATTGGCCGCGGCACGCTGTTCCCATGCCGACTGGGCATGCTCCTGCGGAACGCGAATGGCCACTGAGGTGAAGAGCTTGGCAAAGACCTTGTAGAGCGCGATGCGGTCGTTCGATGCGTCCGGAAAGATGTCGACATCGGCAATGATGGCCTCGAGCATTGCGGCGACCAGCGCGTCGCCGCTCTCTTGCGATCCGGATACGGCGCGCGAGAAGCGGCGCAGGAACGGCAGGTGCGGAGCGATGGTTGCTGATAGGCTCATAGTGGACGTCTCCCTCATATGACGTGATTGCATGTTACAGCTAAAAACGGTTTGCAAGCCTAGCAATTGAAACGCTGGCTCCTTGAAAAAGGTTCCAATCGTGCGGAACTAATATGTGAGGCTGGCGTTTAAAGGCGGGTTGGGCAACCAGACGAGGCTGCCGCTTGCATTACGTTATGTGTTGAAGGGCGGCTTAAGGCTGGGACAAAAGGGCGAAATGAAGAACATGACGAAAGCTACCATGGGTGGCGTTGGCAACGGGCGCCGGGCTGCTTCCCGCGACCCGCTTGGGCCGAACTCGGAAATCGGCCGCAAACTCAAACAATACTATGACGAGCTGGTCTCCGACAATGTGCCGGATCGCTTCGCCCAACTGCTCAGCCAGTTGGAAAAGGCCGAACCTGTACAAAAGAAGGACTGAGGCATGGCGGCCGTCTCCCAGGGCTTCAAGACCGACTTGCTCGGCTCGATCCCGAGCCTGCGGGCTTTTGCCGTGTCGCTGACGCAAAACGCCGACAAGGCCGACGACCTGGTGCAGGAAACATTGGTCAAGGCCTGGGACAAGCATGAAAGCTTCCAGCCCGGCACCAACCTGAAGGCATGGCTGTTCACGATCTTGCGCAACGAATTCTATTCGCAGATGCGCAAGCGCGGCCGCGAGGTGCAGGACAGTGATGGCGTCATGACGGCCAGGCTTGCCGTTCACCCGGCCCAGCACGGCCAGCTTGACCTCGAAGACTTTCGCGGCGCGCTCGAGTTGCTGCCAGAAGACCAGCGCGAAGCCATTATCCTCATCGGCGCGTCGGGCTTCTCCTACGAGGAAGCGGCCGAGATCTGCGGCTGCGCCGTCGGAACGATCAAGAGCCGCGTCAGCCGCGCCCGCACACGGCTGCAGGAAATTCTGAAGATCTCCGGTGAAGACGAGTATGGCCCGGACGCAATTTCGGCTCAGGTAACCGGGTCGACGGCTGCGTGAAGCGCGGCGTCTTCGAACCGCTCCGCGCCTCAGCGGAGAGGCGTTCGCCTGCAGGCCGCCGCCACTGCCTCGACGAGATCGTCTCCCGAATAGGGCTTGGTGACCAGTCTGACGCCGGGAAAGGATTTCTTGATCTCGTCCGTATCCGAATAGCCCGAGGCGAAGACGAACGGGATGCCCGCTTCACGCAGCCGCGAAGCAAATTGGAGCGTCGAAACGCCGCTCAGCATGAGGTCGACGATGGCCACATCGAACTGCGCGGCAACGTCTTGCTGTTCGATCTCAGTCAGATCACGGGCGATGACCACATCGAGCGCGCCGTAGTCGCGGCAAAGCTGCTCGATATCCATGGCAATCAGGAACTCATCTTCCAGGATAAGAATCCGCAAACCGTCAAGTGATGCGCGCACGCAGCAATATCTCCTTAAATGCGTCTCTAACGTGAAACGGGGGAAGTCATGATCGTTATTTGGCATGCTGTCATTTAAAAAAGACGTGCCGGCGCGGATGCGTCGGCCTCGGCCCGTGCAAGGCATTTGCAACGCGCGCTGCCGGAGATAGGGTTAGAAGAGGTTCGTGCCGGAACCTTGGGGTCTGTCGGGCGTTTCGACCGAGCAAAAGCATGGAGAGTGAAGCAATGGCGACTGCCGCAGGAAAGGCCGCGAACGAAGCCCGCACGAATTCCGATATTGAGGCCGACATCGCACAATTGAAGGCCGACATCGACCAACTTACCAAGCTGTTGGCCAAAACTGGCGAACATGGCTACGGGGCAGCACGGCGAGCCGCCGCCGAAAGCGTCGAGCAGTTGCGAACCCAGGGCGAGGCAGCCTTCGACAGCCTGCGCAGCAACGCCAGGGACATCGAGGCGCAGATGATAGCGCATATGCGCGAAAAACCGGTGACTTCGCTGGCGATCGCCGCAGGCGTCGGATTCCTCTTCGCTCTTCTCGCGCGCCGTTAGTTCTGCACGCATGGGAATGCTTGCATCGCTGATCTCGGGCCTTGCCTCGGGCGAAACCATTGCGGCGGTGCAACGCGCACGCGTCGCTGCGATTGTCTATTCGGTCGCAGCGCTCGCGGCGCTGTGCGGCCTCGGCTTCCTCGTCGGGGCGGCCTATATCTGGACGGCGGCCCGCTATGGGCCGATGGCAGCTTCCCTGAGCTTCGGGATCGGCTTTCTGGCAATCGCCGGTCTCATCCTGCTCGTCTACCGGATGTCGGCCGGCTCGCGCGCTAGGCGCCGGGCGAAGCGACGCAACGCCGACATGAAGGCTATCGGCATCACTGCGGTACTCGCCGTGCTGCCGGCGCTGCTCAAGGGCAAAGGTGGCCCGGGGAAGGCCGGACTGGGCGCGATTCTCGGCCCGGCGATAGCACTCGCCGCCTACGCTATCTACCGCGAGAACGTGAAGCGCGGCTCCGATGATCCGGATACCGGCAAACGCGAATAGTTCGGAGGGATAGTTCGGGGCAAACGATTCTGGCGCCGGTCGCAAAATGCTGGCGTCACAAATCTTCGAGCGGAATCGATATTTCGGCGACCACGCCTTCCGGCCGGAATTCATGGGTCACCTCGCTGGAAATGACCTTGGCCAGGCTGCGGCGGATCAGGATCGAGCCGAAGCCATGGCGTTCGGGCGGCGCAACCCGTGGGCCGCCGCTTTCACGCCAGGCCAGCAACAGACGCCGTGCGCCCTTCCTGCCTTGTACCCTCCAATCGAGATCGACCTTTCCGGAGGAAACCGAGAGCGACCCGTATTGCAGTGCGTTGCTAGCCAGTTCATGCAGGATCAGCCCGAGCCCGACTGCCTGGTCGGGTGACAGCAGGACATCGGCGCCGGAGATCGCCATGCGCGATTGTCCGGCGGCTTGGAACGGCTTTAGCTCGATCTCCACCAGCTCGCGGATGCCGATACCGCGCCACTCGCGGTCCGACAGCAGGCTGTGCGCAACGCCCAGTGCCTGCAGCCTGGCGCTGAAGGCTTCGAGGAATTCGCTTGGCTGGCGGGCATGGCGAACGGTCTGCGTCGCCAGCGCCTGTACGGTTGCCAAAGTGTTCTTGACGCGGTGATTGAGCTCGCGCAGCAACAGCCGTTGACGTTCGTCGCCAAGTTTGCGTTCGGTAATGTCGTAGTTGACGCCGAAGATCAGCGTTGGCTTGCCCTCGCCGTCGCGCTCTATGACGCGGCCGCGCGTTGCGATCCATCGCGGCGGATCGAGGCCTTTGACACGGTATTCGCCAAAATAATCGTCGCTGCCGGTCAGCGCGTCGCGAAAGCGTGTTTCGGTCTGGTGAACGTCGCGCGGGTCGATGGCGGTCAGGATGTCGCGCGCCCTCAGCCTGTTCGACTTCGGCAGGTTGAACAATTCGGACAGCAGGACATCGCAGTCGATCATATCGCTGCGGATATCCCATGCCCAGCTGGCAAGCGAAGCCGCGTCGAGCGCGATAGCGCGCCGCTTTTCCTCTCGAACCAGTGCTGCCTTGGCAATCGCCGCACTGCGGGTTGCATCCTTCAGCGTGAACAGGCTGGCGGCAAGGCCGGCCAGCGCCGACAGCTGGTCGAGCTGGACAGAGGAGGGACGTGCGTGCGGCTTCCGGTCGAGCACGCACAGCGTGCCGATCAGCGCGCCGTCGATTACGATGGGCACGCCTGCGTAAAAGCGGATATGATGCTCGCCGGTGACCAGCGGATTGGCTTTGAACCGCGGATCCGCCGCCGCGTCGGCCACCACCATCGGCACGTTGCCGGCTGCGATGGTATAGGCGCAGAACGATGTCTCGGTTGCGGTTTCGGTCTCGTCGAGGCCGATACAGGACTTGAACCACTGCCGCTCGGCATCGACCAGCGTGATCAGTGCGACAGACGTTTGCATCGCCGAAGCGGCAAGACCGCCGATACGATCGAAATCAGGGTCGGCAGCCCCGTCCAGCGTGTCGAGGCCGTGCAGCACGGCAAGACGGTCCGCGGCGCCCACCACACGGCGAATATCGGCCGGCAGGCCCGGCGTGTTCTGGCTATTGTCGTCCACTATGCCCCCGGTGGCCGGCTCCGCTGATTGGTCAGGCCAACCGGCCCGTCTGCCGCCTTGCAGAGCCGGAACTTTCGCGGCGGGGGACCGTTACCAGCCAACGCCCCGCCAGTTACGCCTGCCGGCGCCAAATATGGAGCCAGACAATGCCAAAAACCATTCCTGAAAACAAAGCCCGTCAAGGGCGGCGGGGTCGGCATGTCCTTCGTATCCTGATCGCCGCGCTGTTGCTGGCTTTTATCGCCTGGGGCGTCGCCGAAATCTACGGCTGGATGATCGAGACGCCGAAGACCGAACAGGGCAACACGCCCAGCGGCTAGGTTCTCTCCATCGCTCGCGCCAGTTTGCATCACGCAACCCCACATCACGCATCCCACGTCAGGCAACCTTTGCCTCGGCGGCGCGCGCCGGGACGAGAACATTCAACGCGCGCGGATGGATTTCGACGGTCGTCTCGCGATCGAGCTTTACCAGTTCGCCGTCCATGACGGCCTGAACTTTCCTGTTCGACGAATGGATTTTCAAAACGGCGCGGTTTGCCTGATGGATTTCGACATGCTCGTTGCCGCGCCATTTCCCACGGGCGACGTCAAAGAGGAACCTGATCAATTCGCCGCGCCGCCGCGCCACGGTGACATAGACGCCCAGCACGCCGCCTGCCGGATTATCGGCATAGGGCAGGTGGCCCTCGCCAAACAGATTGTTGGTGATGCCGATACCGGTGATCCGCGTTCTGATCTCGGCCTCGCCGATCGTCAGCGTTACGTTCATCGCCGGTGGATTGTTGATCGTCGCCCAAGCGGCTCGCACCGAGGCGCGCATCTTCCCCAACCGCGAGCCGAATTCCATCTTCTGGCGCAGTTGCACCATCCTGGCGTGCATGCCGATCGAGAATTGATGCACGAAAGGCCGGCCGTTGGCTGTTGCAATGTCAATCGCCATCACCTCGCCGTCGGCAAACGATTTCAGTGCCGCATCGAGGGTCTGCGGAATACCGAGGCCGCGCGCAAAAAGATTCATTGTGCCAGCCGGCAGAATTGCAAGCGCCTTCTCCCCATTCATCAAACGGGCTGCCGCGGCCGAGATGGTGCCGTCGCCGCCGCCCGCCAGCACGACGTCGATGCCGCGCCTGGAAGCTACGCCGTCCAGCGTGGCAACGATATCCTTGCCGGCGACGATTTCGATATCGATCGAGTGGCCGGCAGTCTCAAGCGTGCCGCGCATCCGACTGGCGAAGGCCTCAAGATCGATGGTGCGCAGGGTGCCCCCGTCCTTGTTCAGCACCGCTGCAAACTGCATGGCCGTTCCATTTTCCAGCACCTATCGGGCCGGGACGGAGCCCCAGCCGGGAGTGGAACGGGGCGGCCGAGAAAATGTTCCTTTCGACCAACGAGGCGAATCCGAGAACCATTGACATCGCACCGGGTGCACCACGGCTTTTTTCGGAACAACAGTGTGGTCACAACGTTGTGAACATGCAGAAGACGCTGCGCCCGCAGTGACGCTAGGCGGGCAGGGCGTGCACGAAATCACCGACGAGGAGACACTAAGATGATCCGCACCCTTTTAACCACGACAGCAGTCGCAACATTGATTGCGACGGGTGCATTTGCGCAATCGGCGACGACCCCGGCGCCGACGCAAGCACCCGCCGTAGAGAATTCCGCTCCAGCCGCTCCGGTGCAACGCGCCGAGGGCAGCCTTGTCACCAATATCATCGGCGAGTCGGTTTATAACGGCACCGGCGACAATGCAGAGAATATCGGCAAGGTCACCGATATCGTCTTCGACGAGCGCGGCCAGGTAAAATCCGTCGTCATCGGCGTCGGCGGGTTCCTCGGCATTGGGACCAAGAACGTCGCCTTCGACTACAGCAAGATGCAATGGGCCGAAAGAAATGGCGATCGCTGGCTGATAGCGCAAACGACGAAGGATGAGCTGACGGCTCATCCGGATTTCGACCGCAAGCCCTATGATCCGGCGCCTGCGGCGACAGACACCACGGCTACGGCTCCTGCCGCTCCGTCGACCTCCACCGATACGGCGCAGAACGCCCCGGCGGCGCCGACCGGTAACAACCCCGCTCCGGTCGTGAAGCGCGCGGAAGGCAATCTTGCCACCAATATCATCGGCGAGACCGTCTACAACGGTACCGGCGACGACGCCCAGAACATCGGCGACGTAAACGACATCGTCATCAACAAGGAAGCCAAGGCGCAATCGCTGGTCATCGGTGTCGGGGGCTTCCTCGGCATAGGTGAAAAGAACGTCGCCTATGATTTCGACAAGGCGCAGTGGGCCGAGAGGAACGGCGATCGCTGGCTGGTTGCCCAAACCACCAGGGAAGAGCTGACGGCGCAGCCGGATTTCGACCGCAAGCCCTATGATCCGGCCCCGGCGACCACAGCGTCGAACGATGCCGCGGCTAATGCGCCAGCCGTCGTCACGCCTACTGTGACGGCCAGCAACACTGCCACGACCGATAACACTGCGACGACCAACAACACTGACCAGGCCAGTAAGACGGCTCAAAATGCCCCAGCGCCCGCAACGACGGCAGACCAGACCAAGACCGGGTCGATCGACAAGTCGACACTGACTGAAATGCCGATAGGCGAAATCCGGGCCGAGGATCTGGTCGGAACAACCGTCTACGGCGCCAACGATGTCAATGTCGGCGAGATCGGCGATATCGTGCTGGGCGGCGACAAGAAGGTCGACGCAGTCATCATCGACGTCGGCGGCTTCCTTGGCATCGGCGAGAAGGAGGTGGCGGTCGGCATGGACAACCTGAAATTCATGACCGACAAGAACGGCAAGCGCTATCTCTACACGAACTTCACCAAGGAGCAGCTTGAGGCGCAGGCCCCCTATGACAAGGCCAGCTATGCGCAAAATCGCGAGAAACAGCGCATGATCATGCGCTAAGCTGCGCACAGGCCGACAGAGAAGCCCGCGCCGGCAACGGCGCGGGCTTTGCTTATCTCGAGGGGAAGCCGGCGACATGGCCGGCAACGCCATTGTCCGTCAATTCGGCGAGCGCCAAAGACTGGTCGAGATGCTCGGCCCGCCAGGCGAGCAAGTTCTCGGCAAATTCCAGCCGTTCCAGCAGATAGGCTGGGTCGTCAGCGACATTGGTCAACTCGCGCGCATCCTTCTCCAGGTCGAAGAGCAAGGGCGGCAGGCCTCCGCCGAAATGCACATATTTGAATTTTTGCGTGCGAACGACGGCGAGATTGCACTGACGCGGACCGACGCCGAAATACCGTTCGGCATCACCATCCGCGATCGAGCGGAAATCGAACTCCCAATGCGCCGCATCGCGCCAATTGTCCGGCTCCGTTGCGTCCAGGAAAGGCGCCAGCGAGCGGCCGTCGAGATGCGGCAGCACTTCGCCGCCAGTGAGCTCGAGCCCAGTGAGCTCAAGCAAGGTCGGCGCCAAATCCACCGCCTCGGTGAAGCGGTCGACGCTGCTGCCGGCAGCCTTGCGGCGGCGCGGATCGCGAATGATCAGCGGAATATGGAAGCTGCAGTCGAAGAAGCCGCCCTTGCCCAGCATGAAATGGTCGCCCATCATCTCGGCGTGGTCGGAGGTCAGCACGATGACGGTGTCGTCCCATGCATCGGCCGCCTTGACCGCTTGCCAGACGCGGCCAAGCTGCGCGTCGACCTCCGAGATCATGCCGTAATAGAGCGCCCGGATGCGGCGAAAATTATCGTCGCCCCAGTCGCGCACCTTGCCCTCCGAGCCGGGACGGAATTTCGACCGTTCCTGCCGGTTAAGTTCATAGGCGAGATAAGGGTGGCTTGCTGCTTCGGCCTGCCAGCTTTCCGCGCGGTCAAAAGCTGGACCGATGGCCGGATCGTACATGGCGTTGTAAGGCGCCGGCACGATGAAGGGCGGGTGGGGGCTGATGAAGGAAAGATGCGCGAACCACGGGGCATCGCGCTCCTGCTCGCCGAGCCAGCGGATGAATTCGCCGGCCAGGAAGGCCGACGGCGTCTCGTCCTTCGAATAGATTGGCGGACCGTTGCTGATCGCGCCGTCGTTTTCCAGGATTTCGCCCGCCGGGCGGTGAATGGCGGGGGAGCCGGCACCGGCATCGACGCCGCGCGCCTTGAGCCATGACAGCCAGGGCTTCTGGTGCTCGGGCAGAAGCTGGCGCACAGTGAAGCCGGGCAGCACGCCTTCATAGCTTTTCAGCTGCGGGTCGCCAGGCGCCAGCGTGCGCGGGTCGCGCGCCATGTCGGTATAACCGAACAGCGTCGGATCATAGCCGAGGGCGCGTGCCCAGAGGGCTATGTTGCCGTGGCGGGCGTCGAGCGGCGTGCCGTTGCGGCAGACACGATTGTTCATCTGGTAGAGGCCGGTGTAGAGGCAGGCGCGCGCCGGCGAGCAAGGTGCGGCGCCGCCATAGTGCTTCTGGAACAAAACGCCCTCGGCAGCCAGCGCGTCGGCATTCGGCGTCCTTACCACCTTGTGGCCAGCAGCTGACAGGCAGTCGCCCCGCCATTGGTCGCAGGTGATCAGGAGAATATTGGGGCGTTTTCCACTCAACCGCTGTATCCTCATGCTGGCTACATGCGTCGCTCATGGAGCGCAATTTCGACGAGTATGCAAGCCGGTCCAGTTTGCCGAATGGTGAACAAAACCTGCTTCGTCGTTCACTTTAACAGCACAGTCCATTCTGTGTTTGCCGCCTTTGCGGCCAGGAGGCGGATGCTCATATTTGCGTGGACAGCGGCAAGGGCCGCACCGGCACAAGGAAAGGAGCAGAAACATGCTCGACCAAGTCAAGGGCCTGCATCACGTCACCTCGATGGCCAGCGATGCGCGCCAGAACAATGAATTCTTCACCGGGACGCTCGGTCTGCGGCGGGTCAAGAAAACCGTCAATTTCGACGCACCCGATGTCTACCACCTCTATTACGGCGACGAGGTCGGCACGCCCGGCTCGGTGATGACCTATTTCCCGTTCCCGAACATCGGCAAGGGCCGCCATGGCGTTGGCGAGGTCGGTACCACCGCTTACTCGGTGCCCGAGGGCACGCTCGGCTATTGGGAGAACCGGTTTGCCGAGCAAGGTGTCACCGGGCTGTCCGGCGAGGAGACGTTCGGCGAGAAGCGTCTTGTCTTCGCCGGTCCCGACGGCGATGGGTTTGCGCTGGTGGAAGACAGAGCGGACAGCCGTGCACCATGGGCCAAGGGTGGCATTCCCACCGACGAGGCGATCCGCGGCTTTCACTCGGTGTCGCTCAGGCTGAAAGATGGCGGCGCCACCGAAGAGCTGCTGAAATTCATGGGTTATGAGGAGGTCGACAAGTCCGGCAACGTCAGGCGGCTGGCGGTGAAGAACGGCAACGGCGCCGACGTCGTCGATATCGAATCGCTGCCAGGGGCCGGCTTTGCCAATCTCGGCGCCGGCTCGGTCCACCATGTCGCTTTCGCCGTCGAGAACCGCGCCAAGCAGATCGAAGTGCGCAAGGCGCTGCTCGATACAGGTTATCAGGTGACGCCGGTGATCGACCGCGATTATTTCTGGGCGATCTATTTCCGCACACCGGGCGGCGTGCTGTTCGAAGTCGCCACCAACGAGCCGGGCTTCGACCGCGACGAGGATACCGCCCATCTTGGCGAGGCGCTGAAACTGCCGTCGCAACACCAGCATTTGCGGCCCTATCTCGAGCAGCATCTGCAGAAATTGGAAGACTGAGGGCAAGGTCATGAGCAAGGATTCGTATATTCACAAAGTGCTGCCCGGTTCGCCGGGCGGACCGCTGCTCTTCGTCTTCCATGGCACCGGCGGCGACGAGGCCCAGCTTCTGTCGCTTGGGCGCGATCTTGCGCCGCAAGCGACGATCGTCGCTCCGCGCGGCGATGTCTCGGAACAAGGCGCCGCACGCTTCTTCCGCCGGACCGGCGAGGGCGTTTACGACATGGGCGACATCACGCGAGCGACGGACAAGATGGCCGGCTTCGTCAAGGCACATGTCGAGACGGCAAGGCCATCTTCGGTGCTCGGCCTCGGTTACTCCAACGGCGCCAACATCCTGGCCTCGGTGCTGTTCGCCGAACCGTCGCTGTTCGACGCAACGGTGCTGATGCATCCGCTGATCCCGTTCGAGCCGGAGGTCAAGGGCAGCCTTGGCGGCAGCCGCATCCTGGTCACCGCCGGCAGGCGGGACCCGATCTGTCCGCCTGATTTGACGGCACGGCTTGAAGCCTATTTGCGCGCCGATGGCGCCGATGTCACAGTCGAGTGGCATGACGGCGGCCATGAGGTGCGGCCGACCGAGATCGAGGCGGCGCGGCGACTGTTTGCCGTGGCGCCGGATGAAAGGACCGCAAGCCATGTCTGACCTATTGCCGAAGATCGAACTGGAGGACCGCGGTTCGAAGGGCCGCTACCTCCTGCGTGGGCCGGGCGGCGCCGAGGCTGAGATGACCTTCACCAAGATCGGCGAGCACCAGATCATCATCGACCATACCGAAGTGCCGGATGCATTTCGCGGCCAGGGCGCGGGGCTTCGCCTGGTCACCCGTGCCGTCGACGATGCGCGTGCGGCGGGCAAGATGATCATCCCGCTTTGCCCGTTCGCCAATGCCCAATTCCGCCGCCATCCGGAATGGGCGGACGTGCTGAAGCGGTAAGCACCGCCTCTCGATGAATGACAGGAGAAAGGGTGCGCGGCTTTACCGCGTGCCCCTTCAGCCATTGGAGGCGTACAAACACAGCGGCAACATGCGGGATTTGCGCAGAGCGCCAACCTTGCCTAAGTATTGCCAGCAACCGGCTCGCCATCCGCGGCCCGACCACTTCAACCGAATGGCCCTCCATGACCGAATCCGATCTCGTTCCCGTCTTCGACGGCCACAACGACACGCTGCTCCGGCTCTACCAGTCGAAGGATGCGGACGTCGAAAAGCTGTTCGTCGAGGGGACGCCAGGTGGCCACATCGACCTGCCGCGCGCGAAGAAAGGCGGGTTTGCCGGCGGCATGTTCGCGATCTTCCCGCCGCCTGTCGAGAAATCCAAACGCGGCGCGGTGCCGCTGGCGCCGAGCGACAGCGAGCCCTTGCCGCCCGAGGTTCCGCGCGCCGATGCGCTCAACTCCACCGTAGCGATGGCCTCGATCCTGTTCAGGCTGGAGCGGGCTTCGGCGCTCACCGTCTGCCGCACCGCCGGCGATGTGAGGAAGGCGATGGCGGAAGGCTCGATCGCGGCGGTCTTCCACATCGAAGGGATCGAGGCGATCGACCCTGAGCTCACCCTGCTTGACGTCCTCCACGCAGCCGGCCTGCGCTCGCTCGGCATCGTCTGGAGCCGTCCCAACGCCTTCGGCCACGGCGTGCCGTTCCGTTTCCCGTCATCGCCCGATACAGGGGCGGGGTTGACCGATGCCGGCAAGGCGCTTGTGAAAGCCTGCAACCAGCTGAAGATCATGATCGATCTTTCGCATCTCAACGAAAAAGGTTTCCGCGACGTCGTCGAGATCAGCGACGCACCGCTGGTCGCGACCCATTCCAACGTGCACGCGATCTGCGGCCATTCGCGCAACCTCACCGAATGGCAGCTCGGCGCGATCCGCGACTCCGGCGGCATGGTCGGGCTGAACTTCGCCACCGGGTTCCTGCGCGAAGACGGCAGGATGAACGCCGACACCGGCCTCGACATCATGGTGCGCCATGTCGATTCGCTGCTGCAGGCGCTGGGCGAAGACGGCGTCGGCCTAGGCTCGGATTTCGACGGCGCCATGATCCCGGCCGTGATAGGCGATGTTGCCGGCCTGCCAAGACTGCTCGACGCATTCGCGGCACGCGGCTTCGGGCGCGCGCTGATCGAGAAGATCGCCTATCGCAACTGGCTAGGCATGCTGGAAAGGACCATCGGCTAAGCGGGTGATGCCGGCTTGACCGGAACGCGTTTTGGGGGCGGACTATTCGAAACCCATGCGTTTAAGCCAGTCCTGGCCAATGCCGCGATCACGGATGATCGGCAGCGGATCCGTCGAATCCAGGCGTGCGCAGATGCGGTAGACCTCGAGCGTCTCGGCGTTCATCTCGCCGCGTTTGTAGAAGAACATGGCCGCGGCATAGCGGGTGCGGCCCGACCATTTTTCGCCGAGCGGCGTGTTGATCAGCTGCCACTGTTCGGCGGCTTCGGCGTCGAGTTCGGGACTATCGGTGTCGTCGGCCATATTTAGAAATCCGCGGGCGGACTGGTGCGGCGGTCGAGTTTGATGACCGGCCGCGGCGCCAGTTTGGCACGCCTCAGCAGCTTTTGATATTGCAGCTCGCGCCTGGCGTAGATCTCGACCCAAGGTCCGCTGCAGGCGGGCTCGGCGGCGCTGATCTGGTCTGCATCGCCGGGATCGCTGCCTTTCGCCGACGGTGCCTTCGACGTCGTTTTCTCCAAGGATGCAATCTCGACGAGAACATTCGAATATGGGCAGCCGTGCAGAAGGTGCTTGACAGTGGCAAACACCGTCCCACTGATCTTCGCGGCCGAAGCCGATCGGCTAGCCGGCGATGCTGGAGACCATCACCCCGATGAAGACAACAGAGGCGCGCGAAGCCCTCCTCGAACCGGCGCGAAAAAGCGATTCCGATAAGCGCGGCCGCAAAGCGTCGAAAGAGACAAGGCAGGTTCAACTGATCGAAGCGACTATCGATTCATTGGCCAAGCGCGGCTATTCGGAAACGACTATGGCCGACGTCGCCGACGGCGCCGGCCTGTCGCGCGGCATCGTCAATTTCCATTTCGAGAGCAAGGAGAAGCTGCTCGTCGCCACTTTGCAATACATGCATGACGAGTATTCGGCGCATTGGCGCAGCGCCTTGCAAAAGGCCGGCGATGATCCCGCCCGCCAGTTGCAGGCATTGGTGGTGGCCGATTTCGACCGCTCGATCTGCAACAAGCGCAAGCTGGCTGCCTGGTGTGCCTTCTGGGGCGAGGCCAAATCGCGACCGAAATATCAGGCCCTGAGCAGCGCACGCGATGCCGTCTACCAGAACATCTTCATCGATCTTTGCGCGGCGCTCAAGCAGAGCGGCTTCTATGCCTATGAGCCGCAGGTCATGGCGCTGGCGCTCAGCGCCATGCTGGATGGTCTGTGGCTGCGTTTGATGATGGGCACCGAGGACGCCACACGCGAGACGGCGCTGCAGGCCGCGAACGAGTTCCTGTCTGCGGCATTCCCCAAGCACTATCCGAACTCTGCAGCCCGCGGTGCCAGGCCGGCGTGAACCATCAAAAAGAGGGTGGACCAGCAATGAAGACAATGATCCGGCCCCTGACATTCGAGAAGATCAAGGCCGGCTAATGAAGTTCAAGATCGAACGAGCCGATGTGGCCATCGTCGGCGCCGGCTTCACCGGCCTGTCGGCCGCGCGTGAATTGAACCACGCCGGCATCGATGTCGTGCTGCTCGAAGCCCGCGACCGTGTTGGCGGCCGCGTCGAAGCCGTGCAGAACGGGCTCGGCGAGCGGATCGACAGCGGCGGCCAGTTCCTGTGCGAAGACATGCCGGAATTAATGGCGCTGGTGCGAGCGCGCGGCAAGACATTGGTCGAGACCCATGTCGCAGGCGAATTCGTCACGCAGCCGCGAATGAGCGAGGCGCAAGCCGGGCGCACTTACGGCACCGCGATGCGAATGCGCGAGCGGATGAATGCGATCGCACCGACCGACCCGACCATTGTCGGCTTGACGGTCGCGGCATGGCTCGATCGCCAGGCCGATCCCGACGATGCGAAGGCCGCCTTTCGGTCGATGATCGAGGGCCTGTGGTGCCTGGCAATGGAAAGGCTGCCGCTGTGGTACTTGATCGACAATGATCGCCGCATCACCAACGAGGTGTCGGAGCTGCAGTATTTCGTGGGCGAAACCATGCATTCGCTAGCGGATGATCTTGCGCGGGATCTCGGCGATCGACTGCGGCTGAATACAGCTGTCGAGGCCATTGAGCACGGGCCGGGAGGGGTTCGCGTCGTTTCGCCTGCCGGCGCGATCGAGGCACGAGCGGTACTGGTCGCCGTACCGCCGATGATGGCCTCGAGAGTGGATTTCGTGCCGCCGCTGCCGGCTGTGCTGAAGAGAGCCCTCGGCGTCTGGCAAAGCGGCGCGGTGATCAAAATGCTGGTGCGCTACCCCAAGGCTTTCTGGCGCGACAGGGGCTTGAGCGGCATGGTGATGTGGCGCGACCCGCACGGGCTTTTTGCCTGCGATGCCAGCAGGGACGAGGATCACGCAGCCCTTGTCGTCTTCATCGGCGGGCCGCTGGCGCAGCGCTGGCGGGATCTGGACGACGCGGCGTTGCGCGCAAAGGTGACGTCAAAGCTGGAAGAGGCGCTCGGTATCGAGGCGGCCGGCATCATCGATCTCAGTTATCGCGACTGGACTGGGGATCGCTGGAGCGGCGGCGGTTACAGTGATCTGATCGTCGATGCGACGGCAACCGATGCCGAACGCATTATCCGCGCCGGCGCGTCGCGGATCCATTTCGCCTCGTCGGAGCTGTCGCCATCATTTCCGGGCTACGTCGAGGGCGCCATCGTCGCCGGCCGCATTGCTGCGCTAAGAATTATTCAGTCTGCCATCGCCAGCAGAGCCTCGGGGTCATAAGCGAGGCGGATCAAGGTGCCGAGCGCATCGACGCGCATTGCCACGAGCTCGGCCTGCTGGTCCGGCCACTGATCAACATGCGCGTGATGTCGCCGCCATTGATCATCACGCGCGACCAGATCGACGACATGGTGTCGATCCTGCGCGAAGGCATTTCGCGCACGATGGACGATCTGCGCCGCGAAGGTGCCTGGCGGGGATAGGCGTTTATCGCCGGCAATCTCGCCATTGCTGACAACGATCGTCCGCGCCTACGATGTCCGGCAGGGGCCTCGATCGCCTGTCTCTGGCCGCATCTCTGGGGAAACAAAGCATTGATGACCTATCGGGCCTGTTCGGCCTCGCCGGTAAAACCGCCTTAATTTCCGGATTGAGCCGCGGCATTGGTCGGCCGCTGGCAACGTGGGCGAGGTCGATGAACTGGGCGGTGCCGCGATCTTCCTGGTTTCCGACGCGTCGAGCTTCATGACCGGCCAGATGATCTATGTCGACGGCGACATGACCGGACCCGTATGAGCGTGACTGTCGCTGTCGGGCGCATGGAAGATCGGTCGGCCTCGGGCCCGCCCCGCAAAAGGCAGGGCTCGTCATTTGCACACTCTTATCTTCACCGCTAAGCTTCTCTGGCTGGGGTATTTTCCTCAGATCACATTCGCCATCCCAAGGATATCATGACACCCGACACAGCAACGCGCGAACAGTTCGCCATCGATCTCGCGCGGCGCGCCGGCGCGCTCGGCCTGAAGTATTTTCGCGACCTCGACAGCCTCGCCATCGAGAGCAAAGGTCATCAGGACATGGTCTCGCAGGCTGACCGCGAGGTCGAGCTGTTCATCCGTGCGGCAATGAAAGCCGCCTACCCGACCGATGGAATTGTCGGCGAGGAGCATGCCTCGGTCACCGGATCGAGCGGGCATGTCTGGGTGATAGATCCGATCGACGGCACCGCGAACTTCGTGCGGGGCATCCCGGCCTGGTGCGTGGTCATCGCCTGCGCCAAGGACGGCGACACTGTCGTGGGTGTCATCCACGAGCCCTCTACCGGCGAAACGTTCCATTGCCGCAAGGGCGGCGGCGCTTTTCTCAACGGCAAGCCGATCAGGGCAAGCGCGGCCACCAGCCTGACCGACGGCTCGTTGGGCACCGGCTTTTCCAACCGCGCCGAAATGCAAAACGTCGCAACGCTCATCGGCTTGCTGTTTTCAAAAGGCGGCGTGTTTTTCCGTAACGCATCCGGCGCGTTGATGCTCGCCTATGCGGCCGCCGGCAGGCTGCTCGGCTATGTCGAAGAGCATATGAACGCCTGGGACTGCCTGGCAGGCATGCTGCTGGTGGAAGAAGCCGGCGGCACGATCGTCAAGCCCGACCCAAAGACGGTTCTGGAAAACGGCGCGCTGGTGATTTGCGCCGGCAGCGGTGTGTTCGCCCAGGTCCGCCAGCTCTGCGTGCAATCCTTCAAGCTTTGATCAGAACCGGTCCGCGCTCCGGAAAGCCGATGCCGACGCTGTCGCCTGCCTGAAACGGCGCATCGATGTTGTGCGATATTGCAAACACCTGGCCGTGCGGCGTGGCGATGACAAGCTCGAGATGGCTACCGATATAGGTGACCTTTTCCAGCCTGCCCGCGATCGTCCGTGGTGCACCGGCAGGGCCGATCTCGATGCGGCTCGGACGGACGGCCAGCTTCGCCGGGCCGACCAGCTGGCCTCGCGCCGGCAGTTTCAAGGCCAGCGAACCCAGCCGGACGGCAGCTTCATCACCTTCTACCGAAACCACCTCGCAATCGAGGATATTGGCTTCGCCGATGAAGTCGGCGACGAAAGCGTTGGCCGGTGCGTCGTAGAGTTCGCGTGGCGTGCCGTCCTGTGCGATCACCGCTTTGTTCATGACGATGATACGATCCGAAACCGCCAGCGCCTCTTCCTGGTCGTGTGTGACATAGACCACCGTCAGCCCAAGCTTGATCTGGATTTCCCTGATTTCCTCGCGCACGTGCCGGCGCAGCTTGGCGTCGAGATTTGACAGCGGCTCGTCGAACAGCAGCACTTGCGGTTCGAGCACCAGCGCGCGCGCCACCGCCACGCGCTGCTGCTGGCCACCCGACAGCTCGCTTGGCAGACGCGCCTCGAAACCGGTCAGGCCGACCAATTCCAGCCCGGCACGGGCCCGAGACGCAGCCTCCTTCTTGTCATGGCCGGAGAAGCGCAAGCCATAGGAGACGTTTTCCATCACCGTCATGTGCGGAAACAGTGCATAGGACTGGAAAACCATGGACACGTCGCGGTCGGTGGCGGGCAGGCGGGTGACATCTTTGCCGCCTATCAGAATGCGGCCGCTGGACGGCATTTCAAGGCCGGCGATCATGCGCAGCGTCGTCGTCTTGCCGCAGCCGGAGGGCCCGAGAAGCGTCACCAGCTTGCCGGCTTCGATCGCAAGCGAGATGTCGTCGACCGCCGGCATGCTGGCGCCCGGATATGTCTTGGTGACATGGTCGAAGGTTACCGAGGCGGCGTTGCTGCGAATTTCGGCCATCACCCGGCTCCTGCTATTGTGGTCGGGCCGCCGGCCGTTCCGGGCAGGCTGACATTGGTGCGCACGCTCCAGCCGCCGTCGCCCTGCTGGATGCCGCGCCGGCCGATATTGCGGCTGCCGACAAGCAGCTGCATCAAGCCAATTACCATCAGCATGACGACGATCAGCACCGTCGAATAGGCGATGGCGATGCCGTATTCATTGTTCTCGACACGTCCAACGATGTAGCTGGTCGAGAGATCGTAGCGCGCGCTGACCAGAAAGATGACGGCGCTGATCGCGGTCATGGCGCGCACGAAGGAATAGACGAGCGCCGCCAGCATTGCCGATCTCAGCAAAGGCAGGATGACGCGCCTGAAGGTCTGCCACGAGTTGGCGCCAAGCGTCAGTGAGGATTCATCCAGGCTACGGTCGATCTGCGACATCGAGGCGACGCCGGCGCGCACGCCCACCGGCATGTTGCGGAAGATGAACGACAGTACGAGGATGATGCCGGTCCCGGTCAGCTCGATCGGCGGCACGTTGAAGGCAATAATGTAGCTGACGCCGATGACGGTTCCCGGAATCGCGAACGAGAGCATGGTCGCAAATTCGAAGGCGTTCTTGCCGCGGAAATTCTGGCGGACCAGAAGATAGGCGGTCAGAAGCCCGATCCCGGCCGTCAGAGGCGCCGATATCAGCGCGATCTCCATGGTCGTCCAGAAGGAGCTCCATGCCGAGCCCGACCAGTGGATGCCGAATTCGTTCCAGCCGACGGAGAACGCCTTCCGGTAGTGCTCCAGTGTCAGGCTCTGGTCGACCCCCCACAGCTTGACGAAGCTGCCATAGAAGATCACCGTGTAGACCAGTACGGTGAATGCCGTCCACAGTCCGGCGATGACATAGAGCGCGTATGTCAGCCCGGCAGGCAAGCGCGGATGGACGCCGGCGTCGCCCTTGCCGGTGACGGTGGTGTAAGAGCGCCTGCCGATCCAGAAGCGCTGCGCATAAAAGGCGCCGAGCGTGAAGGCCAGCAGCACCAGCGCCAGGATCGCGGCAAGTGCCGCATCGTTCTGCGCGCCGACAATGGCAAAGAAGATTTCTGTCGACAGCACGTCGTAATTGCCGCTCAGCACCAGCGGATTGCCGAAATCGGCCATGCTCTCGATGAAGCCGAGCAGAAAGGCGTTGGCAAGGCCCGGCCGCATCAGCGGCAGGGATACGGTCCAAAAGGTCTGCCAGCGGCTGGCTCGGAGCGTCTGGGAGGCCTCTTCCATGGACGGGCTGACGCCTTCGACGACGCCCATCAGCACCAGGAAGGCGATCGGCGTGAAGGCGAGAACCTGGGCAATGAGCAGGCCGGGAAGTCCATATACCCAGCGTGTCGGCTGGAAACCGAAGAGACCGGCCACGCTCTGCGTCACTGCCCCTGACAGTCCGAACAACAAGATGATGGCAAGGCCGATGACGAAAGCCGGCGTGATGATCGGCAACACGGTCAGGGCGCGGAGCAGCTTGCCGTGGCGGAAACCGGTACGGGTCACGACCAGCGCGAACACCAGCCCCAGAAACATGGTCAGCAGGCCGACGAGCACGGCCAGCAGCAGCGAATTCCAGGCCACGCCGCAGCGGCTGCCGCCGGCAAGACAAGCCAGGCTCCACAGCCGCGAACTGAACAGCTTGGCCAGGAACGCGACAGGCGAGTAGCCGCCGTCGTCGGTCTGCATGGCATTGGCCAGCATCATCAGGATCGGCATGAAGATGAAAATGGCAACCATGGCGACGACAAAGCCGATCGAGCCGACGACGAAGACGTCGCCAGAGACGGCGCCGCGCGCGGCAACACCCAGGGTGAAAAGGAACAGAAAGGCACCGCTGACCAGCAAGGCGCCGTAGCCCATGCCGAATTGGCGGTCGCCAAGTTCGCCGAACAGGCTGGTGAGCCAGCCGAACTGCCAACCGCGCAGCCCGATGGCGAAGCCCTGGAACAACAGCCAGCCAAATCCGGCGGCGCCGACAATGATCAGCAGCCGGCTGAAAACCGGATCGGATTTGGTGCGGCCCCACAGAAGCAGCGGCACCACCAGCAGCAGGCCGAGCGGCGCCAGCCACAGTTTCTCGCCCTTGAGGGCCAGAACCAGTGCCGGCGCGAATTCGCTGTCGGACGGGTAACCGTCGAACAGCCAGGAAAAGCCGAAGAACCCGTCCTCGATGCCGTACCAGGGCAGCACGGCAAACCCCAGCCATCCGACCGCCATCCAAAGGACGGCGACCGGTTCAATCGGCCAGCGGGTTTCGCGGAAGCGCATCTGCTATTGCGGCAGCGATGCGACCTCCTCGTCCCATTTTTTCAGCAGCCGCTTCCGCTCTTCGCTCGAGCCGTACTTCTTGAAGTCGTAGTCGATCAGCTTGATGGTGGAGAGGTCGGGCGCCTTGTCGGAGGTTTTTGCCGCCTTGTTCGACGGAACCTGGAACGACCCCGCCTTTTGCGCCATGGACTGGACGTCGGCCTCGAGCGCCCAGTCGTAGAATTTTTTCGCAGCCTCCAGGTTCCGCGCCCCCTTGATGATCGATTCCGAGCCGATCTCGTAGCCGGTTCCCTCGCAAGGGGTGACCGGAACGATCGGGAAACCTGCGACGACCTGCGACACGGCGTCGTGGATGAAGACGATGCCGATGGTGGTCTCGCCGAGACCGGCGGCCTTGATCGGCGCCGAACCCGACTTGGTGTACTGGTTGACGTTCTTGTGCAGGGCTTTCATGTATTCGAAACCCTTGTCCTCACCAAACAGCTGAACGATGGTCGCCAGCATATTGTATGCGGTCCCCGAGGAATTGGGGTTGGCGACCTGGATGTGCCCCTTGTATTCGGGCTTGATCAGATCGGCCCAGCATTTCGGTTCGGGCAGATTGTTCTTGGCCAGCAAATCCTTGTTGTAGCCGAAGCCCAGCGCACCCGAATAGATGCCGACCGTGCGGTAGCCGGACGTTTCCGCCTGCTTGATCGCCCAGGGCTGCAACTGGTTGAGCAGCGGCGATTTGTATTCCACTGTCAGGCCCTCCTCGGCTGCCTGCAGATGCGGATCGCCGGTGCCGCCCCACCAGATGTCTGCCTTTGGGTTGGCGGCCTCGGCGCGCAATTGCGCATAGATTTCGCCAGCGCTCTTGCGGGTCATATTGACGGTGATGCCGGTCTTCTCCTCGAACGCCCGCGCCGTCTGCTGGCACCAGACCTCGTCAACGCCGCAATACATGGTCAGGCTTTCGGCGGACGCCGATGACGACGCGGCCCACATACCGGCGGCGAGGATGCCGGCGCCGAGAATTGCCCTTTTTATCATGTTGAAATTCCTCCCTAAGTTATTTGCCGACTTATGAAACCCAGATACGCGGAAAATTCAAGTTGGAAGGGTACGGCCGCCTTTGCGCCTTTCGCCGACTTCCCGCTCGATATGTTCGACAGGTTGATGCGGATCAATCTTTGCAGTCACCTGGCCGATCGTCCAGCGCTGCTGAACATCCTCAGACGATGGCCCGGTCCCAGCCGCCATAATGCGCAGCGCTGCGCGTGCCGCGCGGCAGGCTGAGCCCGACCAGCAGCGCTCCGATCGCCAGATTGGCGAGGCTCGCGGCCGCGCCGCCGGCGAGGATGAACGGAGAGAGGGCAATCCAGGCTCCAAGCGCGATGTTCAGAAAGCGGACGGCGCGCGCCACTTCGGCCATCGCAGTAACGGCGATCATGATGATGAGGCAACCGGTGACATGATCGCTAAGGTAGAGCGGCGGACTTGTGCCGAAGACAAGCGGCGTGATCATCAGCAGGGCGCCGGCGAGCGTGCTGGCGACAAGGGTCCACGGGAAGTTCACACCGCCGGTGATGAAGTCCCGCGCCACTGCCGATAGCGACCGGTCGAGATCCGGCGTCGGCGTCTGGTCCTCCGAAAGCGCCGGGCCGCCGCACCAGAATGTGCGCCAGAACGGCTCTCCCGCCTGTTTCGCACGCCAAAGATACTGGCAGCTCGCCAGCACCTCGTCCACCGAATAGGGGATGAGCACGACCGTGACGGCGGCCTGGACGATGCAGAGCGTGCACAGCGCCCCGATGAGCGGTGGCTGGATGATGATGAAGCCGACGCTGACCACACCGAGCGGAACGACCAACAAACCGAACAAAAGCACTATCCACGGCATGGTGCGCCAGCGGCGGCGATCGCCGATCGCGCCCGCGAGGATATCCAGCGCATAGGCAAAGGCGCCCAGCCCGGCATCGGCGATCGGAAAACCCTTGGAGACCCAGGAGGTGACCACCGCCTCGCTGCCATTGCCGGCCGGCGTTTCGCCCGGGCCGAAGAACGGATCCCAAAGACTGTCGATGTGCCCTAGCTGATAGGCAGCGAGATAGCGCGAGACGAACAGGCCGACAAAGGCGAGGCCGATTATGGGAATGCGCTGGGTGAAGAGGGAGGGCGAATAGCTCCAGCCGAGCGGGCGGTCGTCATCGGCGGCAAGGGCACGCCGGCTGATACCCGGCGTCGGCGGGATCATCACCGCGAACGCGACGATCAGCATGCCGGCCAACGTGTCGGTCGCGTAGGCTCCGGCGCTGGTGGTCCAGAACAGCAGCGGCGCGAACATCACCCAAACCCCGATCGAGGCGGTGATCCATTGCAGCCCGTGCCAGCGCCGGCGCATGCCGACAAGCGCCAGCGACAGGATGGCGAGGCCGGATACAATCTCACTGATGCCGAGCCTGCCGTCGCGCGTCTCCGGCGAGGCGATCTCATGTCCGAGCGCCGGCGGAATCGGTGCTGAAGCGGGATCGAACAGGCCGAGCGTGAAGGGCGACGCCACGAGCCACAGCCCGATCGCAACGTTGGTCAGCGGCGCCCAGAGCGTTGCGGCCCGGTGGCGTTCGGTTTCCGCCTCGACCTCGTCGTCCGAGCGCTCGAGCGGGCGCTGCAGCCGTTCGGCGGCCTGGTCGAGCTCGGGCGCGGAAGCGGCGACCGCCGACGGTTCAAGCTTGTTCTTCTTGTACCAGTCGGTAGGATCCGCCTTCAGCCGCCGGATCATTTCCGGCAAGGTAGCGGTCAGGCTGTGTCGCGGGTTCCAGCCAAGCAGGCGCCTGGCGCGGGAGATGTCGATCTCGTAGTGATCGTCAGCGTTCTCGATCATCCATGGCTTGATGTCGGTCTCCTGGTCGAGAACCTTCTCCTGCATCCAGGCGCCGAGCTTCGTCACCTCTTTCGGCAGGGACAGGGTCCGCCAGGTCTCGCCGTGCAGGAGCTGCCCGATCTGCTTCTGCATCTCGTCGTAGGACGGCGTCTCTTCTTCGCCGATCAGCAGTACGGTCTCGTTGGGAAGCGCGCTGCGCCGGTCGACGGTGCGGACCACGGCGTCGACGAGATCGTCCAGATGCAGGTAGGGCTGGCCGGTGGTGATGTCGCCGGTGAAAAGATAGGCGGTCGGCATGCGCTCGAAAATGCGGGCGATCTGCTGGGCGATAAAGGCCGCGTGACAATTCTCGTCATAGACGCCCGCCAGTCGCAGGATCGCAACCTTGACGTGGCCGTGCTCTTTCAGGATCAGCGTCTCGGTCTCAGCCTTCGATCTCGGATAGGCCCAGGCCGGATCGATCGGCGATCGCTCGTCGATCCTGGCGCCCTTTGCCGGGCTCGGCGCATGCACCAGCAACGTGCTCGAAAACACGAACTGCTCCGTCTCGAGCCCTCTCAGCGCGTTCAGCAGCCGGCGCGTTCCCTCGACGGTCACCGCGCCGTATTTCGGATTATCCTCGCCGGTCGTGTCGTAATAAGCCGCGAGATGGATCACCGAGGCAACGCGGCCGCCGCTCCGCTCGCGCACCTCGGCCAGTGCCTTCGCCACGCTCGCGTCCGAGGTAAGGTCGATCTCGATCGTCTCGACGCCGGGCAAGGATCGTCTGGCAACATCAAGGCCGATGATGTCGTAGCGCTCCATCAAGCCGCGAGCGATGGCTTGGCCCAGAAACCCGCTGCTGCCTGTGATCAGGACGGTGGGACGGGTTTTGCCGGTCATGGCGAATCTCCTTGGCGATAGCCGGGTAGAAGAAGCCGAATGCTTCGGTCGCACACTCGGAACCATGTTCGTTGAGAACGGTTCCCGATGAGGTAGCACCACAGAATGGGTGCGCGCGGCGATCCGTCAGACCGACGGCCATTCGTGCCGGCGGATTGCGTTCGTGCACAAGTGCAGGACTCCCATTGGTCTACCGGCCGCGAAGGGAAGCGACCAGAATGTCGATCAGCAGCTTGCCGCAGCGACGATCCGGATCGCGGTCGGGATCATAGATCGTCACCTCCATCCCAATCACGCGTGGATCGTTGCACCATGTGCGAAGGGCTTCGACAGCTTCGTCGGGCAAGACACCGCCGGCCTCCGGCGAATCGACAGCCGACATGATCTCGCTGTCCAGCACGTCGACATCGAAGTGAACGAATACACCCTCGACGTCCTGCCCTGCGACCGCGTCAAGCGCTATGCGTGCCGCATCGGCGAAGCCGCGCCGCCGCACTTCAGCCAAATCCATCCGGTGAACATCGGTGTCGAAGACGGCCTTGGACGTGTAAGTCGCGGGGTCCTGCACATCGCGATAGCCAAACGCGACTACGTCGGCCTCACGGACCAAAGGAGTGTGCTCGCCGAAATCGGTCAGGAGCGTCGGGCCATGGCCGGTCACGAAGGCCAAATCCATGCCCGCGGCTCCCTTTGACGGCGAGGTATCCGGCAATTTGAAATCGGTGTGCCCATCGAAGAAGATAAGGCCGTAGCGGCCACGACGCCGTAGCGCGAGCGCAGGGCCAAGCAACACACTGCAATCGCCGCCGAGCATGAGCAGGAACCCTCCCGAGTTCAGCTCCTCGTCGACCGCTTCGGCAAGCGTCTTGGAATACTGGCGCAGGGCCTGGGCATTGCGCACGCCCGTCGCAGGATCCACCTCAGGCCGATAAAGCGGAGCCCGAACCGAGCGCAACGGACCGGCGCCCAAACGGTCGGCGAGACCAAGCGATTGAAGTGCCTCCGGCGCCTTCCACACGCCGGGCTCCGGCTCACCCTCCTGCGGCATCAGCCCAAGATTAGAGGGCGCGCCGAGCAAAGCGATATGTCTCGTCTGCGTGGTGGCTCGCGGCATTGTCGTGCTGGCAGTTGAGGTCATGATCAGAGTTCCCCGCGTTATGGGCGATACGCATCATGCTCAAGAAGCAGGCTGCGCTTTCCTGACCGGTCTCCCGCTGCCCTTGCCGCCGAGTATCTCCGGTCGGTGTCACGCGTCGGGCAGCATTGCGAGCGACGAGTATTGCTCGTTCAGCGCCACCGTGTCGTCAGCGGTGATTTCGAAGTCGATGTTGTCCCGCGGATGCAGGCTCTGGTTCGCCTTGGGCAGCGGCGTTGTCCCGCGCTGCCGGGGCAGAGCTCGATACCGGTCGTTTGGGCCATATCGGATTTCCAGGAGGCGAACTGCCGTCTTTGAACTATGCGTGGTGCGCGCGCGTTCTGGCGGCCTTCTGCGCCGCCGCCTTCCTTCCGCTGGCGCCTTTCGTCTCGGCGGCCTTCTTGGCGGCGGCCGAGCGCTCCTCAGCCGTCCGGCGCGAGGCCGCACGCTTCGCCTGCTGCGCCAGCGCCGCGTGCGACGCCGTGCTCTTCGGCTCGTGCTCGAGCACCTTGGAGACGGCTTTCGAGACCCGCGGGCGGCGTTTCGGCGTGCGTTCACCCTGGCCGGCCTCATAGGCGTATTCGGCGCTTTTGCGCGTGCTCTCCTTCACCTTGCCCTTTTTGGGCGGGGGCAGGTCTACGCCTGCGCGTCTTGCCTCGGAAAGCCCGATGGCGATGGCCTGCTGGGTCGAGCGCGCGCCGTGCTCGCCGCGGCGGATTTTATCGATCTCCTCGTGCACGAACTCGCCGGCCTGTGTGCTCGGCGATTTGCCCTCGCGCTTGTCCTTTCGGGCCTTCTCGATGGTTTTCTTGTCCGGCATTGTCTTTCTCCCACATGCGGGTTGCGACAGCCATTCGGGTTGCAGCTGCGCGCGGTCTTATGAGGATCATAACGCGTTGAGGACGCAAATGATCCCGGCACTGATGATCCAAGCCCCAGCTGTCAGGACGTCGACGCCGATCTGTCCGAAATCAGATGGCGCAAGAACCATCGGCTCGCCAGACCCGCGACTTCGTCCAGGGCGCCGGGCTCCTCGAACAGGTGCGTCGCGCCAGGGACGATGGCGAGCTCCTTCTCGCAGTGGAGCGCCGCCAGCGCCGAGCGGTTGAGCGCGATCACCTGCTTGTCCGCGCCTCCGACGACGAGCAAGGTCGCCGCCCGGACGCGCGGCAGGGCGAGCGCTGCAAGATCGGGCCGGCCACCACGCGAAACTACGGCCGCGGCCTGGTCGGGCCGCTCGGCCGCCGCCACCAGGGCGGCACCGGCGCCCGTGCTCGCGCCGAAATAGCCAAGACGCAACCCCGACGTGTCCGGCGAGGCGCCGAGCCAATCCGTGACGCCGACCAGCCGGTCGGCGAGCAGTCCGATATTGAAGCGCAACTCGGCCGTGACCTGGTCGATCCGCTCCTCTTCGGCCGTCAACAGGTCGATGAGGAAGGTGGCGAGGTTCGCCTCGTTCAGCCTTTCGGCCACGTGGCGGTTGCGCGGGCTGTGGCGGCTGCTTCCGCTGCCGTGGGCGAAGAGCACAAGGCCGCGAGCATCCGGGGGCAACGAAAGATTGCCCTCAAGCGTGACAAGCCCCGCGGGAACATGCACGACGTGCTCGCTATCCCGGTCCATATCCACCTCCGCTATGTCGATCTGGTGCCAGGCGCCGGACCCGCGCTCGCGCGCCCAGCCAATTCCTCTTCGCAAGCGGCAGGCTTGTGGGAAGCCGCAGGCTTGGGCACGGACCTGGCGAGGAGCGCGCGGACCTCTTCATCGCTCGTCTGCGAGAAATCCACGTACCAGCGCCCGACACCCAGCAATGGCTCTGGTGTCGTCGCGCAAACGACCTCGTCGGCGTCCGCCCGCATCGCGTCGCAAGTGTCGGGGCTACCGACGGGAACGGCCGCGACAATATGGGCGGCGTGGTTTTTTCGCAGCGCCTTGATCCCGGCCCGCATGGTCGATCCGGTCGCAAGCCCGTCATCCACGAGGATAATGGTTCGTCCATTCAACTGCGGTGGGGGTCGCCCGTCCCTATAGAGGTGCTCGCGGCGCAGAAGCTCTTTTTCCTCCTTTGCAGCGACCGCGTCGATGACATGTGGCGGGATCGCGAGACCGTTGACGATTTCGTCGTTCAGGACACGTACACCTGAGGGCGCGATCGCCCCCATGGCCAGTTCCTCGTGACCGGGGACGCCGAGCTTGCGCACGACGAAGACGTCGAGCGGTGCCTTGAGTGCCTGCGCGACCTCGTAGCCGACCGGCACGCCGCCTCGGGGCAGCGCCAATACGATCACATCGTCGCGGCCGGCAAAGCGAACGAGTTCCCCGGCGAGTTGCCGCCCGGCCTCGCGGCGATCTGAAAAGATGATAGCCATGACCTTCAATCCGCGTGCATCTGTTTTCCCGGTGGATGTTTTTTTCACCAGCCTGCGGCCACATTCCGTGGGATGGCTGCGGCACCGGTACCATTTTGGAACTCGCTCGCTGCCTGGACGTTCCAAGAATAGTTTCGATCGCGAGGTGCCGGCACCGGCACGCGCCTCAGCGCGGATCGGGAAGATCGGAAGATAGTGATCCGTACATGCCTCGTCCGGCCAGCTGGCAATCTAGCGATGCGTGGCAACAGGCCCGTCTGGCGACTTGTTGCCTCAGCAATCAGGGAAAGGAATATCCCATGCAAGTTCAGGAGATCATGAGCCGTCGGACCGAACTGGTCGGCCCGAACACGACAATCAGGGATGCCGCCCGGAAAATGCGGGCCGACAATCTCGGCGCCCTTCCGGTCGGCGAGAATGACAGGCTGGTCGGCATGGTGACGGACCGCGACATCGTGATGCGCGGCGTCGCCGAGGAGCGCTCAGCCGGCAACACGACCGTTCGCGAGGTCATGTCCGAGCATGTCTATTGGTGCTTCGACGACGCCGAAATCACCGATGCGGCGAAGATCATGGCCAAGCATCAGGTGCGTCGCCTTCCGGTGATCAACCACGACAAGCGCCTCGTCGGCGTCATTGCCCTGGCCGACCTCGGGCGGACCGATGAGGAAGCCGCCAAGATCGCACTCGAAGGCGTTTCCGAGCCGACGGACGATCCCCGGCGCTAGACGCTCGCCTGGGCGGCTGCCGCCGTGCTCGCCGTTCTTCTCCATCTGGGCTGAACGCCGCCTGCTCAGGCAGCCTTCAGTTTGGCAACTATCGCGCTTTCACTTCTATGCGGCGTGTCTTGTCCTTTGCAGCGGGGTTCTTCGGAAGCTCGACAGCCAAAACGCCGTTCCTGAAAGTGGCCTGCACCTTGTCGGCATCGATCTCCGCTTCCAGGGGGATGGTCCGCTGAAACCGGCCATAACTGCGTTCGCTGTAGGTGCGGCCGCCGTCGCCTTCCTTGTGCTCCGAACGCTTCTCGCCCGTAATAAAGAGGGTGTTTTCGCGCAGCTTGAGCTCAACGTCCTTCTGCTCGAGCCCCGGCAATTCGGCGGTGACCTTATAGGCTTGGTCTGTTTCATGTACGTCGACGCTCGGCCAAAGATCGCCGGCCGTAGTCGCTTCGGCCATCGGCGCGAAGAAGTCGTCGAACAGGCGGTCAATCTGCCGGTGGAATGACGTGAGCGGGTCGCGCGCGGATGGGTAGAGGCTGCGCGATGGCGTCCGGGGCGAAAAATCGTGATGTGCCATGGTTCTTCTCCTGTTTTTTGTGTCTGCATCACTCGTCGCCATGTGATCGGCGACGGCAAACAAAACTCGTCCACCCATGAGGATGTTCCGGGTGCCGGCCAAGAAAGGTAGTCGAAAAACAGCGGCAAAAAAGCCGGCCCGAATTCCCTCATGACGGGACCTCCGACAATAAATGCGCATCAGGACATGCGCATCGGGGAACAACGGGCAGGTACGGCTGTTTGGTCACATCACCTAGTCGGATTTGAACGAAAGGAGGATTTCGATGAATGCCACCGGACTCGACGTATTCGACAAGACACTGCAGACCACAAACATCTGGCTCGACGAGATCATGGACGAGATTGGACCGGATCGGCAGGTCGCCTGGCACGTTCTCGGAGCGGTGCTGCACGCCCTGCGCGACCGTATGCAGCCGGATCTTGCAGCCCACCTCGGCTCGCAGCTGCCGATCCTGGTGCGCGGTGCCTTCTATGACCAATATCAGCCTTCCAAAGCTCCCGAGAAGATGCGGTCGCTCGACGAGTTTCTGGCCAAGATCAAGGCGGAGCTGGAATTTACCCGTCCGGTCGATTCCAAGGATGCATTCAGGGTCGTGTCCAAGGTGCTCGCCCATCACGTCGGAGAAGGACAGATGCACAAGGTCTGGGAATCCCTGCCAGGCGAGATAAGACGCGTCGCCGAAGCTCAGCAAGCGGCGTGAACGGCGCAGGCGCGGGCTTCTCGGTCGCAACCTCCTTGGGGAAATAGCAATGCCACTCACCCTTATCAGCCCGGCGTTCCGGGCAGGCGGAAGACTTCCCGAAAAATATGCGCGTGACGGCCAGAACGTCTCGCCGCCGCTGAAGTGGTCCGGTGTCCCGGATGGTACCAAGAGCCTTGTTCTTGTCGTGCGGGATCCCGATGCACCAAGCGGGATTTTCGGGCACTGGGCGGTGTTCAACATCCCGCCGGATGCCGGCGGACTCGCCGAGGCCGAAGACGGCAAGCCCGGCCCGTCGGCACTCAGGCAAGGCACCAACGATTTCGGCAATGCCTACTACGATGGTCCGCAGCCGCCTGCAGGGCACGGCGTCCATCATTACCACTTCCTGCTGGCCGCGCTCGATGTGCCGAGCCTCAGCGTACCAGGACAGGCGGGCGTGCATCAGGTCTGGAGGCAAGCCCAGAAACACGCATTGGAGGAGACGGAGTTGGTCGGAACCTACGAACGGCCGGCGTGACGCGGGCCGTGTCGGTCGCCGCCTTCACAATGTAATCTGGGCAAGCGGTTTTCGGGCAGGGCCGTGGATGACCGAACCGTCGGCGGCGAAGATCGAGCCGTGGCAGGGACAATCCCAGGTGTGGTCCGCATTGTTCCAGGTTACGGTGCAGCCCTTGTGGGTGCAAATCGCCGAAACCGCCTGGAGTGCGCCTTCGGTGTCTCTCCACGCCGCAATCTTTTCGTCTCCCCTGACGATCACGCCACCCATGCCAGGCGCAATGTCGTGGGTGCTCGAGACGATCGATTGACTGCGGCCGTTCTTGTGGAAGTCCTCGGGATAGGGCCGCGCCGGATCGTAGAGTTTTTGCCAAGGGCTCGGGCGGCCACAGATCAGGTCGGCGATCATCGTGCCCACGGCCGTCCCGTTGGTGATGCCCCAGGCGTTGAAACCCGTGGCAATGTGGAAGCCGGCGGCCTTGGCGGGATCGGGTTCGCCGGCATATGGGATCCTGTCGGCCGTATCAGAATCCTCGTTGCACCAGCGCCAGGCGACATCGCCGACCGGAAGGTTCTTTCTTGCCCATTTTTCCAGTTCGACAAACCGCCTCGCCACGTCGCCGTCCCAGCCGGTGTTGAACTTGGGGCCGAGCGCGACCAGCAGTGGACCTTCGGCATCACGGCCTGTGCGAATGGAATGCGTCGGGTCGTCGATGCCGATGAACATGCCGTCGACAGGGAGGGGATCATCGATCCGAAAGGCCATGGCGGTGTGGCAGCGCGGTTGCGTCCGGTTCGCTATGCCGACGGGGCTCTTCACCGTCATGTTGGTGGCGACGACGACGTGCCCGGCATCAACGGCGCCGCCATCTGTGACGACGCGCCAGCGGCTTGCCTCGTCGATCGAGGTGGCGCGGCTGTTTTCGAAGATCCCACCGCCACGGGCCGTCACCGCTTCCGCCAGGCCAACCAGATACCTCGCCGGATTGAACTGCGCCTGGTCGGGGAACCGTAATGCCGCGGCCGTTTCGAAAGGCAGCGGTACGCGTTCGAGGACCTCGGCCTCCAGCCCGACCTGGCGCGCTGCCTTCGCCTCGGCCGCGACCTCCGCGCGCCGGCTTTCATCGCAGGTGTAGCTATAGGCGTCCTTGCTCTCGAGATCGCAGGCGATAGCGTAGTTGTTAACCCAATCCCGGATTTGATGGGCGCCGGCGGAATTCGCATCGGCATAGGTCCGCGCCAGGTCCCGGCCTACGCTGTCAATGAGATGACGATAGATCAGCGCATGCTGCGTGGTGATCTTGGCCGTCGAGCGGCCGGTCACCTGGCCACCTGTCCGCAAGCCTTCCAAGACGATCACCGACCGGCCCGTCTCGCAAAGGCGAAGCGCCGTCGTCAGCCCGACGATTCCAGCCCCCACGACAACGGCGTCCGCACGGACCAAACCTTCGAGCTGGGGATAGTTCGTGGAGGTGGCCGTCGCCACCCAACAGCTCCCCGGTTTTCCCAAGAGAGTGGCCATTTCAACCGCGTTCCTTGCTTTTGCTTTTCGATGCACTTTCATCGACAACCGCGCCGGCTGAGGAACGTTCCCCAGGTTCGTCGCTTTCAATCGTTCTCTCGCCACCCCGGGTCAGAAAAGCACCGGGAAGGTGCGAGGTGCAGGCCATCACCCAGGTGATCGCCTCGCGGTCGTATTCGTCGCCGGAGCGCCAGTCCTCGAAGAAGGCGTTCAGCCTATCGACACGCCCCGGCCAGATACCGGCGGCCTGCAGGCCGAGCGAAACGCCGTAATTGGTGAAGGCGAACTTGGTATCGCGCAGCCATGGCGCGCGGCTGAAATAACCGGGCGGGTCGACCCACATCGTTTCCAGGGTTCGCAGCGAACGCCTCGTCTGGGCCTCGGCCCACGGCTCGTCGGGAAAGAAATGGGCGAGCCACAGCATCATGCCGAGGCCGAGGTCCTGGTCGATGTCGAGGCTGCGCCAATCGCGCTCCATCAGGTCACGCATCTGCGCGATCTCGGGCGCCAGTTCCTCGTCGTCGAGCATTCGGTAAGAGACGTAGCCGTCATAGGCATCCATGCTGCCGAGGCCGTAGCCGGGGTAAGGACCGCTCAAATCCTCCTGCATCTTCCAGATCACGCCGCGGCCGGGGACCACAAACGCCGGGTGAATGTCCCGCGCCAGCGTAATGCCGCGCTTGCGGTATTCCGGCTTCAGATCGCCGAGACGCGCCAGGGCGAACAGCCACATCGCCAGATAGTGGAAATACTGGCCGTCGCGATCGGCCGCTTCGCCGATCCTCAGTCCGCGCCGGCGGCCGAGCACACGCTCGACATCGGCCACCAGCCGCTCGGCTTCGCCCAGCCAGCGCTCTTCGCCAGTTTCCGCATAAAGCGAGACGTAGAGCACGACCCCGAATGCATCGGTCCACAGATATCGCAAGCCGTTGGGCCAGATGCCTTCGCCGCGCATCCAGTCGAGTTTTTGCAGGACATAGTCGACGTCACGCAGCATCGTCACGCAGCATCGCGCCAAGCCCCGAACTGGCAGAGCCGGCCCGTGTTCGGTGTCCCGCGATTGTGAGCATGCAGAATTTCGAGCATGTCTCTCCTCGTCCGGTTGATCTATCGCGAAACGATCTGATCGGCGGCGGGTTCCTTGGCCATCTCGGCAAGGACAGATGGCGCGGCATTCCCGGGGCGGCGTAGGCGAGATAACCAAGACTGGTCGAGTGCGATACACCCGCACTCGCAGCCAGGATTGTTTCAAGAAGCGATCTCATGACGACGCGCAAAGGAAGGCAAAAAGGTGACGCCGTTCAAGCGAAAAGCTATCAAATTCGACTGATCCTCGGTGTCGGCAAGCCGCAAATGTGGTCAATTGCCTCCGTACATGACCTTCGGGAGCCAGACGACGATTGAGGGGAACACGATGCACAGTCCCACTCCGATCGCCTGCAGGCACAAGAAGGGGACTGCGGATCGAAAGATCGTCGCCATCGAGATCTCCGGCGGCGCAACGCTCTTCAGATAGAACAGCGAATAGCCGAAAGGCGGGCTAAGGAACGCCATCTGCATGTTGACCATGAAAATGACACCATACCACAGTGGCACGTCTTCAGGAGCCACACCGGCTAGCCCAAACGTGCCGCCGAATTCGAGTGTCTTTAGGATGGGCAGAAATATCGGTACGGTGAGAAGGAGAATGCCCACCCAGTCCAGAAACATGCCCAGGACGAACAGAATGATCATCATCAGAACAAGAACGCCGTAAGGCGCCAAGCCTGTTCCGAGTATCGATTCGGCTACGAAGTTCTGCCCACCTTTCAGGATGAAGAAACCGACGAACATGGTGGCGCCGAAGAATATCCACATGACCATCGCCGTGGCCTTGAGCGTCGCGACACAGGCCTCCCGGATCGTGTCCCAGGTCAGGCGCCGATGTGCGGCGCAGACGATGAAAGCCCCGAACGTACCGATGCCGGCGGCTTCGACCGGCGTGGCAATGCCCATGAAGATGACCCCGAGCACAAGCAGGATCAGCAGTATCGGCATGAACGTCCGGCGCAAAAGCTTGAGTTTTTGGGCGAAGTCAATGCGCTCGTTCGGCGGCAACGCCGGGCCGAGTTTGGGGTCGATGTAACAGCGCGCCGTCACGTAGGCGACATACATCCCGGACAGCAGCAGCCCGGGAAATACCGACCCGATCAAAAGCTCGCCCAGCGACTGCTGCGCCACGACGGCATAGACGATCGCCATGACGGAAGGGGGTATGAGAATGCCAAGGGTCCCGCCAGCAAGAAGCGAGCCGCAGGCAAGCTTGGCGTCGTAGTTGCGGCGCAGCATGGCCGGGAGCGCGATCATGCCCATCGTCACTTCCGTCGCCCCGACGACACCGACCATCGCGGCCAGCAGAGTGCAGGAGATCACCGTGGCCGATGCGAGCCCGCCTTTGAGTCCGCCCAGCCATTTGTAGACGACATCGAACAGCTCCTCGATGATGCCCGCCTTCTCGAGAATCGCGGCCATGAAGATGAAAAGCGGCACCGCCGAGAGCTGATAATCCGTCATGAACGGGAAGACCCGAGACGGCAGCATGTTCAGCATGGCCGAATTGCCGAACAGAAAGAGGAAAAGCACGGCAAGGCTGCCGGTGCAAAAGGCCATCGGTAATCCGAGCAGCAAAAGTACGCCCAGACCCCCGAACATCAATATGCTGAGCCACAGGATCGGAAGCTCGAGGCCCATCGCTCAGCCGATCCTTCCAAATGCAGTGGCGATGTCTCGCATCAGCCGGGATAGGCCCTGAAGCAACAGGAGCGCTGCCCCGATGGGGATCGCGAGCTTTACCGGCCAGTATTGGATGCCCCATTCGGTGAATGAGCGTTCGCCAACCGCCGTGGCATCGCTCGCAAATCGCCATCCTGTGACCAGCATGGTGCCGGTGAACAAGAAGAAGAAGGCCGAGGTGATGATGTCGCAGACAGCACGACCGCGTTCGGAGAGATGGCTGTAGACGATGTCTACCCTGACATGCGTTTCGTCACGGTAGGCATAGGCGCCTGCCAGCATGTACTGGATGCCGAACATAAGAAACATGCTTTCATGTACCCAGTTGGTCGGTGAGTTGAAAACAAAACGGGCCACCACTTCGTAGTAGTACGCCACCACTGCGAGAACCGACCAATACGCGACGAACTCGCCCGTCACGCGTACCAGCCAGTCGACCGGCTGGAACAACGCGAGCGGTTGCTTGACGGGCGTGGCTGGCACATCGACTACGAGCGGATGGTCGGCCGCGGCGCGCGCGATCTCACGGGTGCGGGTGCGCCGCACAAGACCGGGTATTAGAAGGGCGTCGCCTGCGAGAGCGAGACCAAGCAGGAGTCCGGCAATTCGGCCAATGCTGTTGGCGCGCTCGAGCCCATGGGCGGCGGCGCTCAGATTATCGCGCGCCACCGTGGCGTCTGCCTCAGCTTTCGCCAGGCGATCGGCAGCGCCTTCTTTGCTGGCTGCTACATCTGCCTTGGCACGCGGCAACAGCCTTTCGGCGTGTTCGCTCAGGGATCGCGCGAGCGACACTGCCTCACGTCCGTCGCGTACCTGGGCGCTCGTCCAAAGCACTGCAATGAACAGCGGGATAAAAATGAATCCCCACCTGCTCTTCAGATAAAACCGGTGCATGCCGAGGAAGCCTGCAGTGACCAGGAACAGGTAAGCAAGAAAGAGATTTGGACGGCCGGCATCGCGCTGTGCCCGCTCGCGATGGACAAGGAAGACCGCAACGAGCGGGAAAAGCACGAGGCTTGACCAGTATAGCCAGTGCGGCAGCACAAATGTGAGTGAGGGCATCGGCGACTGCCTCTTGCAGGAGAGTGCGCCCGCCCGGACAGGACGGGCGCGGAGAGCCTCAGAGGTCGATCGACAATCCCTGATACATGTCCGGCGTCACGTAACCGACGGTCGGGTTCTCCATCACCTCAAGCTGCAGTTTGAAGATGCGCGCCGCGTCCTTATCCTTGTTGGCCCACTCGAACCAGATTGGCACCGCGATTTCCTGGAACTTCTGGAGGTCCTCCGGTCCAAGCCGATTGATTTCAATGCCGGCATCCAGGAATTTCTGCCAGGCCTCCATGTCGGCCTTCTGGATGGCCCCGAAATGGACATTGGAATAGACTTGGATTTCGTCTTCCACGAACTTCTTGAGGTTGTCCGGGAGTTGGTTCCAGACATTCATGTTGACGGCAAAGTCCATCAGGTCGACGGGCTGGTATACGGACATCAGACCGGCTGGGCCCATGGAAATGTACTTGGTCACCTGCTGGAACCCGAGCGCCCAGTTTACCGCCGGCCCAGTGTAGTCGGCTGCATCGATCGTGCCTTTCTCCAGCGCGGAGAACACCTCGCCGCCCGGCAGCAGCGTCGTCTTGGCGCCGGCTTTTGCGAATGTCTCGGCGATCATGCCGCCAGGCACGCGCAGCTTCAGGTCTCTGAAATCCTCGATCGAGCGGATCGGTGTCTTTGAGTGGATGATGTTCGGGCCGTGATGAATGCGGTTGACGTAGTAAAGACCTTGTTTCGCATAAAGGTCGCGCGCGGCCTGCAGACCACCTTTCGAATAGAAAAAGATGTCCCATTCGTGCGGATAGCGTAGCCCCATCGTGTAAGAGGAGAGGAACGCCGCAGCGGGAAGCTTACCGGCCCAGTAAAGTGAAAACGAGTTCATCGCTTCCAGAACGCCGTTCTTCACCCCGTCGAGGAGTTCGAAGTCACCAACGATGTCCTTTGCCTTGAACGGCTGAAATTCGAGTTGGCCTCCAGTCTTTTCCTTGATGGTCCCACACCAGCTCTGGAAAGTTTCAAGTCCGACGCCAGCCGGCCACGAGGTTTGAATTTTCCAGATGATTGTGTCAGCGGCTCCTGCCCTTCGAACCCAGGGAGCGGTAACCGCCGTCGCCGTCAGCCCGGCGACAAGTCCGCTCGACTTCAGAAAGCTTCGCCTTGATTTGGAATGCGATTCTCCGTCCATTGTCTTCCTCCCTGTTCGGCAAACGATAGGCCCACCGCCGGTCTCAAAAACTGAAAACCAATGACACATCCTTTTTGAGGGATCAGAGCATGCCAGCGCCACGAACGACAGAGAAAGAAACGGCGCAGCATGCAAATAACATAGCGCGACGCAAGCATTTTCAACCACTGCGCGCCCGACCCGTAATATGCTCGTGCGGTTTCAATAAATCCACGGTTTTAGTGGGTTATCGGCTAGTCAACGCGGCGTTCCTTCGGCTTATACGAAGCTCGGTGCGGCTTCCGTCCCTGCTTCTCAAGCCGAAACATTGGCCGGGTGACTGCACTCCATGGTCCTGGTCTGCGTCCGCTGCCTGGTTCGAGTGATGCGCATCGGTAGGGCTCTCTACCCCGAGCAATCGCGTGACTGGCTATTCCCAGCAGAGAGCGAACGCGGTCACGTCATCGAGCACAAGGAGAAACGCAGCGATCTGTCGAAATGGGGGAATGACCTGCGGCAGACTTTCCGGACAATCGCCCAGGCTGCAGGCGTTGCGGAGTTGGACGTCCATCTTCTGATGAACCACTCGATCCCGGGGGTTAACGCAGGCTACATCACGCGCAACAAGCTGCTGAAGCGATCACCTGCGACAGCAACAGGAAGCAATCTCACGTTGGATGCTCGAAGCTGGGCGGTCGCGAGGGAATCAAACGAGGCTTCGCGCCTGGCCCGTCCTTCCCAGCAGGCGCCTACTTTCTGAGCTGATGAGCGGCAAGGATTAGCGGCATCAAACGTGTTCGGGGGGTCGAGTCGGTAGAGCGCTACCGCCTTTCCCCACACTCGTCGAGCTGCCAATTCAAGCTGCGTTGCTGCCGGTGAGCAGAGTCCGCTTGCCGGCGCGCCATATGAAGCACTATAGCAAGGAAAATCGTAAGCGGTGTTTCCGCGCGCCAAAACAAGATCGCCAGAAACGGGCTGTATGGGTCCGGTGACAAGTGTGCGCATGTGAAATGCCGCGACCCGGCGGGTAGAGAATTCACGTTTAGCTCTCTTCTAGTCCCGCGAATTCTGGAATAAGACATTATATTCGCCCAAATTATACTTTAACTTGAGCTCCAAATTCTTTTTGCCCGTCCCTTTATCCACGAAGGGCGCGACCCATAGCGGCGTAGACAGGAGCGCTGAGATACTCCCATGCTGACCTCGCTCCAGTTTCGATCATGACTTGCGTGCCCATCCCAGCTTGCAATGCTACAGGCGCTGCTTTCAAAGACTCCGGTCTCGGAACAATTCGAACTGAATAGAAAGTTTGACCGGTCCGAGGATCAATCAGTTGGTCAGCTGAAAGAGTGCGAATGTCGCCGCTCATCGCTTGCTGGTAACGTCTGCTCACAGCGCTCAGCCAAACCATCGCGTAACCGCCGTCCCCTCCTCAGCTTGTCGCAGGATGAAGGCGATCTGCACCTCCGAAAACTTCAACTCAGTGGAAAATTCCAGCTCAGAATGGTCAGAAATCCGGGATGCAGGTCACTGCCGAACAGGTAGTCCAACCGCGGGATGCGAGAGCGCTTCAAACTCTGCCTTCGTTAGGTCTTGCTCGGTCTGAAACCACCGCGCCATGAGGACTCCGAGATCTTCGGGGATCCGCAACGCCTTTGCTTGGTCCCGCCCCAACTGCGCCAGGAATGCGCACCATTGATCGTATTCGGTTTTGCCGGTGTCGCTCTTCCACTCAACATAGGCATGCTGGGCCAGAGTCTTAATTTCGTCGGTGGGGATCGGTTCGATGCCGTAACGGTATGCGCCTTGCAGGACCTGGTAGCCGAATACAAGCAGAGCGCCGGCCCAGTCCAGCGCACTCCGTCTCAAACGCCGGTTGATGCTGACAGAGAATCCCTCGGTTTCAACCTCATGCCACCAATCGACCGGCATATACAAAACGTCACCTGCATTCAGTACGGCAATCTCTCCATGCAGTTGATTCAACAACGGGAACTGGTCAAAATCGGGATTATTCAAATCCACAAGCGCCCGCCTGGGCTTGTCGGCCGTCTTTTCATGCTGCGGATAGATGAAACTATAATCCCAAGGGGGGAACATTTTTACGGCTTTTGTCCCGTGTAGCTGCACCAGGAATGCGTACCAATGATCATAATGCGCCTTGGCGGTAACCCCTTCGGAAGCAACATAGGGAGACGAGCCAACGAACTCCAGGTCGCTTGGCCAAGGCAATGCCTCCAGAAGACTGCTCGGGACTTTCCCACCAAACATGTAGTAGCGCTCGTTTGCATCGATCAGTGGTTGCCATTCCCCCTGGCCTAGGATCCGCTCGAACAACTCACGGAAGGTCATTTCGTGTGTCATCCCGCTCTTGCGTAAGACATAGGATGCAGTGGAAACCGTGGTCTCGTCCCCTGGAACCACCGTAACCTGCCCGGTATGCCGCGCCCATTTGGGGTCATCCAATCCCCAACCGTCGGAGGCTGCAACCCAGCCTCGAACAACAAACGGCCGATTTTGTCGGATTGCCGTGGAGATTTGCTTGCTGTCAATCTCCTCGATCGGTTTCATGTTAAGCTTTGGCGTTTCGCGAGCTGATTCAGCGAGTTTGGCGTTGCTGGCCATGGTTTCCACCCTTATTGAGATGACCTTAATCAAAGAAATGAAATACAAATTGCGTTTCAGTTGGATGATATGTGGCTGTCGGGAGCAATGTCGTCGTGCATTCGAATGGCAGCGATCCAGACACTTGGTGTTCAATGGCCGTGCTGATCGACGAAAGCCGTCAACTGGCAGCGGGATACGCCGATGGCCTGGCAGAGCTTGGCGCTGTTTCCATTCCTCACCGTGCGCGAGAATGTCGAGTTCGGCCTGCGCATGCGCGGCGTCGACAGGGCCGAGCGGCGGCGACGCGTCGACTGGTGGCCGCGAATCTGGGAGAAGACATAATACTCGATACTCGCCCCAATTATACTTGAACGGGAGCGTAAAAGTCTTTGTCTATTGCTCGTTCTCTTTATTCACGAAGAGCACGTCCCATAGCGGCATAGACCGGCGCGCTGAGATACTCCCATGCTGACCTCGCTCCAGTTTCGATCATGACCTGTGTGCCCATTCCAGCTTGCAATGCTCCAGGCTTCAAAGACTCCGGCCTCAGAACAATTCGGACTGAATAAAAAGCCTGACCGGTCCGAGGGTCAATTAGCCGGTCAGCTGAAAGAGTGCGAACGTCACCGCTCATCGGTTGCTGGTAACGTCTGTTCACAGCGCTAAGCCACACCGTCGCGTGCAGCCCCACTTTCACCTGATCGACGTCGAGGGGGTCAACGTTTGCCACAACAACGAAGCTATCCTCCTGAGGGACGATGTCCATCAGCGGCTCTCCCGCCGTTACGACCCCTCCGTTCGTGTGGACCTTAAGTCCCACTATGGTGCCTCCGATAGGAGCACGTATCTCGGTACGCGTCGCCACGTCATCAGCAGCGGCCATTCGCTGCTCGTATTCGTATATTTTGGCGCGGGTTTCTCCTAGTGTCTCGACGATATCGGCCGTCGTCGAGGCGCTAAGTTCGGCAATCTTGAATTTCGTCTCCTCCATCTTTTGCTGGGTCGCGCCGATCGACGCTACATACCCGCTTAGGGCACCTCCCACGTCCGCCTTTTCTCTTTCCAAATCTACAAGGCGCGTCCTGACTACCAACTTCCTTTCGTACAGGCTGCGCACATCACCTAATTGCTCCTCGATCAGCTCGAGCTTCCGGGTAGCCGCTACCACTTGCCCTTCAAAACCCTCTATCTCCTTCGCCATGCTTCCGGTTGCTTGCTGCAGCAGGGAGAGCTGCTCTCTGAAGAGGTTTTGACGTGTCCGAAAGACACTCTCCTGCCCGGAAACAGCATCCGCTGCCAATTTGCCGGACGCTTTCAATTCAGGCGGAATTTCGATCGAGTCCTTTCCATCTCTTTCCGCGACCAAGCGCGCTTCCGTAGCCTTCGCCTCGTACCACTGCGCCTTGATTTCATTTGCAGCAGCCGCCGAAGCGGTGTTTTGCAATCGTATCAACACCTGGCCTGGCGACACGCGATCTCCTTCTTGAGCCAATATCTCTGATATGATGCCGCCTTCGAGGTGCTGAACTGTCTTTACGTTTGACGCGACATTCACCACCCCGGTGGCCAAGACCGCACCCTGGATAGGTGCCGCGACAAGCCACATGCCGGTCAGGGTCGAGAAGGCAGCGACAATCGCGAAACCAGAGATCACTAAACGCCTACCAAACGGCGGCGGATCTTCGGCTCGCTGGGTACCGGGGTGTTTGGTGCCAAGGGCGAGCGAAGCTATCACTTAACGCTCCGCAATTCAGTTTTCCCGAAAGCAACGGGACGAACGGAACCTCCGGTGAGCTCGGGCGATCGACTTCCTAGGATCAGCGACCTATCAACTAATCCGGCAAGACGGTTGGTCTGTCCGGATATGGTGACAATTACCGAGCTTCCCGCATCCTTCATAAGCCTAACCGCCGACTCGAGGGTCTTCTTCGAGGCAGCGTCCAAATTGGCGAATGGCTCGTCCAAGACAATAAGTCTCGGCGCGCGAAAGAGCGCGCGGGCAAGGGCTACTCGCTTCCGTTCACTCCCGGACAGGCCGACCGAGTCGTTAAGCAAAGTGTCATAACCCTGGCCCAGACGAATGATAACTTCGTGTATTCCGGCTATTTTTGCTGCGGAAACCACGTCATCGATAGAACTTTGTTGAAAACGTGCAATATTTTCCGCGACGGTTCCCTCAAAAAGTTCAACATGCTGAGGTAAATAGCCGATGCCTCCAACTCTAACATTATCCGGAAGCCTGGTTATGTCCATGTCTCCCAAGCGGATCTGACCGGTGCGGGGCTTGAGCAAACCAATGAGAAGACGAGAAAGCGTCGTCTTGCCGGTGGCTGCACGTCCTATGACCAGCAGCAATTCCCCAGGAGCCAGAGAAAGCGACAGTTTCCTAAATACGTCTGCTCGCGATCCAGCATGCCTGAATGTAACTTGATCGAGAACTAACGAGCCTTGCGGCGTTCCAGGAAGCAGAGACGGCTCTACGTCCAACGGTTTGGCAAGCTCCGCCTTGATCTGAGAGTATCCCTCCCGCGCTTCCCTGAGGCTTCTGAGCTCCCGAACTGCCTTTTCCACCATTCTGTAAGCAAATCTGGCAATGAGCCGGGCTGCAAATACGCCTCCGAGGGACGCCGAATCGTTCAGGAACAGCCAGATGCCCGATGCCAATAGAACTATGTAAACGCAACGGTTCAGCGCCCGGATCGCTGCATCAAGGCTCGATCCTCTGGCATTAAGCCGCTCCCGCTGCAAAAAGCCATCTACTCTGTTCCTACCCCAGCGACCGGCGATCGCGTCGGCCATTGCGAAGGCGCCGACTACGTCTTTGTGCCTTTCCGCTGAAATCAATATCTCTTTCGCCTGCTTGGCAGCTTCACGTTCAGCTTGGCGGGGCTCTTGTGTGATCTTTTCTTTGAGCAGGCTCATACCTGTCAGCAAAGCCATGCCTGCCAACGCGATCAGGCCGAGAACAGGATGGATCAAGTATACACATAACAGGAAAACGGGAGCCCAGACCACGTCCAGCCAAGCAGCTAGCCCTCGCTCAACAAAGCTGGAGACTTTCTCGATGCTGGTCAGAAGCGGCGGATTGGGGACGCCTGCCGTCAATCCGGCTTTCACGGACTGGCTGGTCAAGTGGTGCTCGATCCAAACGCTCCAGCGGGAAAGCATACGACGACGAATGGCTTCCAGCACGACGCCGGTTACCAGAGCGAGCAAGGCGGCCAAGGTCAGAATAACGAGGGTTTCCACGCTGCGGCTGGAAATGACCCGGTCGAATATTTGTATAAAATAAAGCGGCCCAGCAAATCGGAGCGCATTGATACAGACACCAAAACCCACAACCGCAGCAAGGCCAGGTATCGACCTTCGCCACATTTCGCTGAGGGGGGCGCTGTACCGCCGCCTACCTCGTGTTCTCAGCAAGGACACCGTCTTTCACGCCCGTCCAAGCGGGGCATGCTGGTCGGGGTCCTCGTTGAAAATTCCCGAGAAATTCATGATCATCCCATCCAAATCGTCATGAGGGCTCAAAGCAGGTCCCGCAAGAACATTTGGCTGAAGCCGATTTGCTGCCCAAAGGCGTTCATCGTGATCAACTGCCTCGAACATCGACCAAGCTCCGCTCACGAGGTTGTACATTTGGGTGGCGGACAGGGGAGGGCACCCGAGGGCTTGGACCAGGCTGCCCAGAGATGACTTGAGGGCTCCACGGGTTTTTGCCAGCACTGCCGCTTCTATCAACTCAGCGGGCGCCTGGATCGACATAAACGCGGGGTTCGAGCTTTGCGACAGCAACTCGGGTAAGGTGACCGAGACGCTCCCAAAGGGACTGGGCCATGTCGCCCTGCTGTCACTGGCAGGCCTTCCCGGACCAGGTGTTTCTCCCAACTCTGCCTGAATCAGTTCGTGCGCAAGCTTCCCCAAAAAATCAATTCGCAGCTGGGAAGAGTAGGCTCGACCTTGGTCGAGTGCCGTCATTGGATTTGGGGAATCAGCAATACGCCGTAGATATGGATTATTGCCCTGTCCGTTAGCCAGTTTTTCAGAAGCGCGAGCCTTTAGAACGGGGCTGAGTGCCCCATCCTGGAGCTCCCATGGGGAATAGACATGCAGGCCAGTGGCTTCTTCAGCCTCCCTCACACCGAGCGGCGATCGGCCGATCCTGCCACTAATTGCAAGTACCTTGTGGCCAGCAGCGCGGAGGGTATCAACTCCATACTTTGCTCCCATCGCGTCATAGGAAGCGAAAATCGCGCCAAGAGCCATGCTCCGAAAAGATTCAGCCAGAATTAGCTCGGAAGTTTCCTTCTGCTGCAGCCCATCGGCAATCTCAATAACAGCGACGTCACATCCATTTTCAGCGGCATGGTTCAGTAGGCGGAAAGCACCCTTCTCAATCAACTCTACCGGGGCTAAATACGTCGTTGCAAATCCGGCATCTGTGAAATCAAGAACGATGTCGGCTCCGGCATCCCGCACAATCCAGGTGTCGCCACCCGAGCCAGTTCCTGTAATTTTCAGTGCCGCGACCTTCAGTCCCGCCTTTTTGAACCCTCGGACCAATGACGTTGCCGTCAATGTCTTGCCGGCGTTCATTGACGTCCCAAGCGACAGAACAATCGGCAGAGAAGGGGGTAAATCGTCTGAGCTGACCTTGTAATCCCACACGTTTAGCCGGCGGCCGAACTTGTCGCCAATCAGGCCGAGCGGGGTGATCTTGGTTGGCGCCAGCATGCGAGCATGCCTGGAAAGCTCACATGCCGCGATGCCGCCCCCCGCTACCAAGTCGCACGGCCCCAGATCGGGGCCTATTACCGCCTCGAACTGGTCAGGAGCGTACCTGTTTCCATAACAGAGGATTATCTCATCTCCGCGAAACATGATCGCCTTTCGCCCGCAGATGAGCTCCAGTCTGCTGTGATTGCCGAGTTCATCAACGCGCGCCAAAACAAGATCGCCAGCGACGGGCTGTATAGGTCCGGTAACGAGTGTGCGCATGTGAGATGCGGCGACCCGGCGGGTGGCGAATGCTCGTTTAGCTCTCTTCAGGCGCCCGCGCTTAATTCTTGAAACGGACATGAACCCCCCAACTTACATTTGGATGGCATTTAGAAGTCTTTTCTGTTCTATGTATAAGATTAAGCCCTTTTCTATACTCCTCTCCGTTTGCAATCGATTATCCAATAACCAATATGATTGGATAAATATGATTAGATAAATAGCATTAGATGCCCAAAATACATACCCAAGCTGACGACTTTTAACGGCTATTAACACTATAATGTCTGGATCTCTGCCATTCGAATGCATGACGACATCTCCCCGCGAGGCCACATACCATCCAGCTGCATTGTCCGGATCAGGCCGGCGGGAAATCCACTGGTCTTTCAAGAGAATAAGAACGCGACTTCCGGATGCTGCGGCCGTAGCGTTTAGGCTGAACGCGGGGGATCAGAGATAAAGCGTGCTTAAATGTGGTGGAATGCGCCACATCTTCGCCCCTTCACATCGGGTCTTGCCGAAGCCGCTCATGCCCATCGATGCGATGCCCGTTTCGAGATGCATTTGAAGTGGCTGCAGCGGAAGCGTGGTCAGGAAGTCTGTATTGTGGGAGACGGTCGAAAAGCAGGCGGAGCGTGAACATCCGGGGTCAAAAGTGGGGTTATGGTCAGCCTATCTGAAGAGTTTGGACAAATTGAGATTGTCAGTTTTAAGGTGCTATCGGGACTTAACGTGCATAGCACGAACACGGTGGTCAAATTAACCCTGAATATCGGGCGGCTAGCGGTTTCTTGCATCTCCGATTTTACTGCGCTGGCTCGCTCAGCGCTGTCCGAAATGTTTCCCGGTTGTGCACAAAACGCTTTGGTCCCTCGCTACATTGCCGACGCAATCCTGTCCGCTGATCTTGAGCTTCGCCGCGCGATGAATTTCTATTCGTTTTCGCCGACGGCGTCGCTAATAGGCGATCCGTCCGAAAGCCATCTTGCAATCGTTTGGGAGTCGGATGACCCGCAGATGTCGCGCGCGGCTGCTTCGGCTGTCGTTGACGCGATTGGTGAGGCGGCGCGAGGCGAGGACGGGGCAGCGAAATACGCTCAGACTCGGGAGCTAAACCTGGAAAGGGCGAAGAGACGACGTCTTTCAAATTCGACCGCTGTGCTTGTAGCTGCAGCTAAGAGAAATCACATCCCGTTCGAATTCATTGCCCGTAACCACCTTCGCCTTGGCCAAGGCAAGCACCAGAAGCAGCTGTTCTCGACGATATCGGGTTCTACATCGTTTGCGTCGGCGAAGGTGGCCTTGGACAAAAGGCTGGGCAACAGACTTTTGGCGCAAGCGGGGATCCCAGTACCCCGTCAGATTACCGTTCGCACCAAACCTGAGGCCGTCGCTGCCGCCAAACAGCTGGGTAAGACCGTCGTGGTCAAACCGGTTCAGGGAAATCAGGGGCGGGGAGTCTCGGTTAAACTGCGGGGACGCCGTGCAGTTGAGGCTGCATTCGATATAGCGCACGACGTCACTCAGTCAGAGCGGTTTGGCGTCTTGGTTGAGCAGTTCATCGCCGGCCCGGAATTTCGAGCGACAGTCGTTGACTATCATCTCGTGGCGGCGGTCATGTGTTGCCCGCCCCAAGTCGTTGGCGACGGTGAAAAAACGATAGTTGACCTGATTCATGATTTGAACCGAGAACCCGACAGAGACGGGAGACGTCTTTCTCCTGTAGAGATTGACGATGAGCTGCTACGGCACCTAGCCTTGCGTCGTCTTACGCTGGAGTCCGTCCCAATTTCCGGGCAGCCTTTGGTTCTCCGGCCTACCGGCCACCTCGCCCGTGGAGGCGTCCCGGTCGATGTTACAAACTCCGTTCATCCAGATAACAGGCAACTGTGCGAGCGCATCGTGAGAGTCATCGGCCTTAACATTGCCGGGATAGATCTCATCATGCCCGATATTGCAAGATCATACAAAGAGGTCGGGTGTACTGTCATCGAGGTAAATGCACGGCCGGGGATCGAGTTTCATCTTTGGCCGCGAGCGGGGACCTCGAGAGATGTGAGTGAGATAATCCTGGCCAATATGTACAGTGAGCCCGGCTCTTCGGAAATTGCCACCGTACTCGTCATCGGCGATCGACACACTGGTGCGGTGGCGACAGCAATCGATCATCGGTTCCAGGCGGAAGGGCGAAGAGTTGGTCTCTTGTCGAAAAGAGGCGCTTACATCAACACTGTACCCCAGGAATTTGGGCGGCGGACAACCCCGCAAATGCTGGCCAGAGACCCGTTCCTGGAAGCCCTGGTTTATGCAGCCTCTCCGGACAGACTTTGGGCGAGCGGTCTTTGTCTGGGTGCTTGCCGTGCGGTCTCGATGACTCGAACGGATGCAGACAATGGTACAGTTCTCGAAGATCTCGCTCAGCGAGTGTTGCAGTGCGGAAACCAGGGCTATTTCATTGTCAACAGCGAAGATGAATGGCCCCGCCGTGCGCTGTCGACCTTGCCGACCACACGACTAATATTGGTCAGTTCCGAGCCTGATACTGATACCGACCTACGTCGGCACCTACAGAGTGGTGGTTTGGTTCTAACTTTGAGATGGAGCACTGACGGATCGGGTGCCAAAATGGCGCTTTTGTCGAGATCTGGTGAGCTAGCCGCGGAACCCCTCGCATCTATGTCTCAGTCGCGGCCACAGCAAATAAGGTCTGCCATGCACGCAATGGCAATGTCGTATTTGGCAAAAAAGGATGGCTGGTTCGATGAAGTGGCCCCGTTTCCTTCAGTTCGGCCCGAGACGAACGACGTTCGATAGCAGTGATGAGTTTATCGATTCTGCTCAAGCTAAGGAGAGTAAGGTTATGAACACTGTTTCGCCGATTGCAACACCGAGTGTTTCGCTAAGTGATGCGGCGACACTCGTTGCTTTGACTTTGAAACGCACCACAAACAAAGCGGGACAGCCGCGAACCCGTGCAAGAATGTCGTACAAGACATTCAGGCGCCTGACTGGACGGCGTGTCGGCGGGGCGGCGTTCGTGAGAGGCTTCACGGAGGAATTGTTGAAGCTAGGCTGGCTGATGGTCCGTATGCCATCGGCTTACGGCTTCGTGCGCGCCGCCTCCCTCGACAAGTGGCGTCTCATAAAATCAAATATGGTCGCGGAAGAACTTAAGGTGATTAAGGAGGGATCTGCGGCGAAGGCATTGGAGAGCGCTCGGCAAGAGCTCGCTGGATCGGGTGAGAATAACGGTTCAGCAGGCGGCCTCAGTAAGGCAGTTCGAATAAGCGGAGAGAAGAAAAAGCCGGTCGCAAGCATCGGATAGATGTGCCTCGTCAGGAGATTGATTTGTGTAGCCCCCATCAGGGGCAGGCGAATTGAGGCCAAAACGCTGCCGGAAGCTGGGCTGCAGACTCGGATCCAGCTTCCCACCATGGAGCGAAAATGCGGCCTCAGAGCATGTTGAAGGACAATCTCCACGCCCTGTAGAGAGTTGGCCTCAGGGCAACCGACGGCATGTCCTTTCGATCAATTTCAGCACCCGTCGGCGAAAGGTTCGCAGGATTGCGGAGCGCAAGACTTGTGAATTCTTGCGTCTCAGCGTTCGCAGAAGAAGCAGTAGCTTTGGGGAAAAAGATGGCGACTGGATCTGTTTACGTCTGGGAGCGTTGCGATTCAGATTTTACTGGCGGCCGGGTGCATTCAACCGAGGTCGAACTGCCTTATCTTTGCCAAAACACGGGGAGGCAAGGGCTGCGTGGGCGGTACGTGGACGTAATCGGTCATCCAGCCACGGATGTTCACTGGCCCACGGGTGAGATGGGCGAAGCACTGCCCGACAAGCAAGGTAACTATGTTTTCAAGCCTTTCGGCGGCGGAATTCTTGGTGAACAGGAAGGTTGTGAGGCCGCGGCACGCTTCGGCCAGGTCAACGTCTACTACCACGTCTCCTTGATAGCTCATCGAGTGAACGAAGTGCTGCGTTCACTCGGCGAGGGCCCGTTGCCGAAGGTCAGAGCGATCGTTAATGCGCACCAGCCGAAACAAGGGGGAGTTAACGGGGATCTGCTTAGGTTGGTGCCGGTCAAAGGGACCAAATACCGATATCCAGCAAGAATCGAAAATCTCGATGATTTTTCGATCCCCCTCTGTGGGGAATTGCTGTTCGGCCCGGGGCGTGCAGTCACAGCGGAAGGGTGGCTTCCACGAATTTCAGGCGGTGCTTATCTGTGCGACCCCTCGCACAATGCCAGTTTCATATATCAGGCATTCGGGTTTCACGTTGTGCGCCATACCGCTGACATCCAAGCTGACAGGCTGCATGCACCGCGCGCCAGTTTCAGTAGGCCTGGTCCCCTTGAGTACGCCTTGAGCGCATACTTTGCGGCCGCGATGCTGTCGACTCCCTACGTATGGTGTTGGCACCTCCGTCATGATGCCGAGTTCGTACCATCGGATACTCTTGCCAATGATTCGCGTATGGACGACGCCGAGTTGCCACAGCCGGAGGCGCTGGTCGCGCAAGTCATAGCGGCGACAATGTGGGACCTACACAAGGCTTTTCCGGGAGACGAACTTACTTGTATTTCGTTAGTTGTAGCTGCCCTTTTGGCGCTGGGACGACTTTCTGATAGCCCGTATGCTCCTTCCGGAATTCGAACGCGTGCCCTCAGGTCACTTCCGGAGAACTTTGCCTCGTGTTTGCTTCATGCAGACCGAATGAGATTCAGCAGCCGTTACGAAACACTGATCCGAAGCGTTTTTGAGAAACGTGGGATCGGCTTTAGTTCTTCAGCGGTTGAGACATTGTTGGCACCCTCCGTTCAGCCACCCCTCTACCGCCTCAGTGAATCGGAAGAAGTCCGGCGCCATGTTGTAAAAATTCGCGAGAAGTTTTCAGAGGTCATAATTCCGGATGACATCGATCTCATCGACCCGGACCAACTTGAACAGTTCCTCTCTTCGTCCGCCAGCGCTCCGTACCATTTGGCGGCGGTCGGAGATGTGATGACCGGGATGCGGATGCGTCATCGTATCCGCAGGTTTGGCCCAGACTATGCCTTCGCCTGGGTCAGGCCGATCTTTAGACGCTGCGCTTTGATAACGGGAAACCTTGAGGGGCCGTTCTCCACCATCTCTGAGAAAGCAGGTACCACTCGGAACTACTCATACAAAGTGGACCCCAAGTCAGCCTCTGTCTTACGTCGTGCAGGCTTCGCTGCCATGACTGTCGCGAATAACCACATTCAAGACTGCGGTCGGGGTGGCGTGGTTGAGACGCTAGCCACGTTAGAGCGACAGTATATCCAACCGTACGGTGGTGGTAGGAACCAGAGCTCTGCTTACCACCCGGCGATTTTTGATGGCGCAGATATCCGCATCGGACTTCTCGGATATTACTGGAACCGTCGAACAGCGGCTCGTGGCGAACTTCCAGGCTCCGCACAAGATGTGCCCGAATTCGTCGAGCGTGATCTGGCCCAACTTCGTCCACTGGTCGATCGGATCGCCGTGATGGTACATTGGGGTTTGCCATACCAGCGCCAACCTACCGAGCAAGACCGCATGAAAGCACGGCTATTTATCGACCTGGGTGCGGACGCAGTCATCGGCCATCATCCCCACATCCTTCAGCCGATCGAGATTTATAATGGTCGGCCGATATTATACAGTGTCGGCAATTTTGCATTTGGGTCCGGAAACAGCAAAGGGGAGTCCATTCTGCCTTGCTTCCACTTTGGTGCGAAGCAGATCCGTTTAGATATTTATCCAGTTTACGCTCAAAACAGAGATCCGCGCCTCGACTACCAACCAAAGATAATGGGAGGAGCAGCCGGTCGCGCGACAATCGATCGGTTGCTGGCGTTGTCGCCTGGACTCGCCGATGTTGTCGTAGCCGTTCAAGACAGATGCCTTAGATTGGCCATCCCTGCACTGGCGTGAGGCTCCGAAGCTCATGCGTATGCCGTACGCGGATTTGCACTGGGTTCCTCGATCGCAATGGCGGCGCGAGCGATACGTGCCGACAAAACAAGGAGCCGATACCCTGTCACGCAGGACGCTGAGGTGCCGCGGAGGCGTCGCTTGCGAACATTGCGAGGACCAGACGTGGAGGAACGGACTCTTTACTGCTCAGCCGGTTTTGATTTGTTTAGCTGCCGCTAATGGGATATGTCATCCCTGCGGGATCGTCCATGGGAGCGACAGGTGCGATTTCTAATCCGTCTGTTAGGGGCAGTCGTCTTAGGCTGTAGTCTGACGTATTCAGGCCAAGTACTTGCCTGGAAGGTCGGCAAAGGTACGACCTCAGCAACTATTAACGGCATAAAGTTGACGGTATACACCTATCATCCGAAGAACTGTGCCAATCCATCGATCCTGTTCGTGTTCCATGGACTAAGCCGAACCGCCGAATCCTACCGAGACTACGCGCAGCCTCTTGCGGATCGAAATTGCCTGATAGTTATGGCGCCGCTTTTCGACCTGGAAAGGTTCCCAGGCTGGAGCTATCAGCGGGGAGGCATTGTCAACTCGGGCACAATTCAACCTCGGGACAGGTGGACTGTCTGGTACGTGAAGGGCTTGGTAAACTGGGCGAGGGCCCGAGAGGGGCTGCCGACTGCGCAGTATTACCTTTTTGGGCACTCGGCGGGAGGTCAATTCATGTCGCGTGTTGCAGCATTTGCCTTGTCGGATGCCAAGAGAGTGGTCGTAGCCAATCCGTCGACCTACGTATTGCCCTCGCTAGCAGAGGCGGCAGCCTACGGGCTGGGATGTCTCTCCTCGGGTTGCGTCTATACGCCGGATCAAGCCTCTCAGGAGTTGAAGGCCTATCTGGCTTTGCCTCTAACAATCTATCTTGGAGAAGACGACACTGGCGATGTCGATCTAAACGAAAGCGCAGCTGCTATGCGCCAAGGAGAGACGCGTTTGGATCGGGGGCAGTTCACTTTTGAGCTGGCGCAAGCTGTCGCGACCGCTAACGGGTGGCCTTTCAATTGGCGTCTCGTGATTTTGCCGGGTGTCGGACATTCGGCACGCGACTTGTTGCAGTCTGACCAGGCTCAGCAAGTCTTCGGCCTTAAGTAAAGAATTAGCACATCGCTGACTTCAAGGTCTGCCGCGTTTCACTCAGCTCAATGAGCAGCGAGACAGCTTGCATCGCCTTTTTGCCGAGCGTGAATTGCCGCTGCGTTTTGTTGTTCTAATTTAGTAAATTCTAAACCATCTTCGGTCTAAGTTGCTCTTAAGAGAGGGCTTCTGGATGCGGAGACTGAAAGATCTGCCGCCCGAAAAACGGGGGAACTTTGCCGTCGCGATGGCCTTAATGGTGGTGCCACTGGGCTTGGCCCTCGGCCTTAGCATTGACTTTACCAACGCCGCTTCCTGGAGATCCAAGCTGCAGGAGATAGCCGATTCGGCGGCTCTTGTTGCTGTCGAGAGCGATGGAGGAAACGAAGCAGCCGTCCAGGCCGCGAAGAATTGGGCGCTGGCCAATGGCTCCTTCGTGACCGGCGCTGTCGTTGGGGTGAGCATCACCACTCCTTCTGCTGGGACGCGAGAGGCGGCGGTTGAAATCTCAGCTGGAATGCCAACCGCTTTCATGAGTCTTGCTGGAATTCGGAGCATTAACCTTCACGCGGCGGCAACGGCCCGAAAAGCCGCGCCGGATTATTGCTTCTATGTCCTCGATCCTGCCTCAAATGGAGCGCTGACGGTAATGGGTTCCGGGGGGCTTTCGGTGCCAAACTGCGGTATCCAAGTGAATTCCTCCAGTCCAAGGGCACTGAGGCACGTTGGAACCGGAAAGATTGTCGCCAGAAAAATCTCTATAGTGGGCAATTACCAAGGCGGCGGTTACACCATCATCCCGAAAACCAACCAACCCGAACTTGCAGACCCCCTTGTCGATCTACCGCAGCCCGTTCCACCGAACGGCTGCGACTACAGTGATCAGATGCTGACCGATGTTACCATTCCGGCCGGCCGGGTGTTCTGTGGAAACATTGACCTCGATGGAAATGTCGTTCTTTCTCCCGGAGTTCACTATTTTCAGAACGCAACAGTGAGCATCGGCAGCCATGTGAATCTCTCGGGCGACGAAGTCACGATATTCGTTGACTCCGAGTCAAGCATTATTCAGTCAGCAGGCAAAGGTGGCGTAAGGATTTCGGCTCCCACGAGTGGCATTTACGCTGGCATCGCTATCTTCGGGTCACGCACAGTTACGCCCTCTGTGCCCACGGTCTCATTGTCCGGAAACAAAAACTACTTAATTGAAGGGGCTATCTACCTGCCCCATCATCGTTTTCGGATGAGAGGGACAACAGACCTGAAGTCGACTGCCAACTCAGGTTGGATTGTTGCGTGGCAATTTTTCTATAGTGGCAACTCGAGTGTGGCCCTGGACTGGTATGGTGCGACTCCGCCGAAAGGCCTTGGAGACTTAGGAATAGTGCTCCTTCGCTGAAGCAATACTGATGTCAGTGCTCGGCACAGGGCTAATCTTTGTTGTTGCTGCATTGGGCTCGGACCAACCAACCATTCCCGGCGGCTGCCGTTATATGCATGGCCGAAATGACCGAGCGGGCATGACTGTGCGCAGCTCTTCGGTTGGCGGCGTCCAGCCGGCGCTACCCTGGTCACCCGGAGGCAGCACAGATCGAATCAGGCGGCGAAGCACAATTTTCCGCCAAGTGCCTGAGACTGTTTGGTAGTGGAACCAGTCATGGGCGGAGCTGATCTCCGGTCAATTTTTCTGCTTTGGTCCAAAAAAACAGCGAAATTCGACGAATCTCAACGTTTCGGGCACTCCTCAAACACCGATGCTATATCGCGGCGGACTAGCGTCCAAATTGCCGGCGCAAGCGAGTTACAACTTCATGCAGACCCATGGCATTCGAAGCTTTCACAAGAAGGCGGTCCTTCGCGCGCAGGATAGTGGCGAGCTCGGGCAACACATCGTCTGCTGTCGCGAAGTGTGGGCCGAGGAGGTACTCCGGCAGGGCACGACGGAGATATGTCATCTGCGTCCCAACCGTGATCACCATATCCAGATCGGCCGCGAGAACGGGTTCCGCCAGACCGGCGTGAAATTCGGCCGATCGTGGCCCGAGTTCCCGCATGTCGCCAAGAAGGGCAAGCTTTCGGCCCCCACTTGCGCGCTTCCCCTCAGCGAGTGCCGCCAGCACGGCGGCCACCGATGTCGGATTCGCGTTGTAGGCCTCATCGACGACATGGATCTCGCCGGACGCGAGGGCGATGCGTATGACTTCGCCACGTCCGTGGATGGCCTGCACCTCCCCGAGCGCATTGGTCGCAGCTCCCAGATCAAGGCCGAGCGAATCGACAGCCGCCAGCGCGCTGAGGCTGTTGACTGCCATGTGCCGCCCTGGATTACCTAGCTTGTAGGCGAAATCCCGGCCCTTCAGGACCGCACGCACCAGTTGATCTTCGTGCGAATAGTCCACGAGCCGGTAGTCGGCCTTAGCATGTCCACCGAAGGACACGACCTTCGCCCCGAACGACAGCGCGCGGGCTCGGAGATATTCGAAATGCTCGGAATCCCGAGGCATGATCGCAGTGCCGCCCTCAGCGACATCGTACAGGCGGGCTTTCAACTTGGCGATGGCCTCACGCGAGCCGTACTCTTCGAGATGGGCGTCGCCGATCGTCGTGATAAGAGCGACATGCGGCTTGAGCGCAGATACCTCAAGGAGCCGCCGAAAAAAGCCAATCGACACCTCGACAGCGTGGATGCCATCAGGGGGAAGGTTGGCGATCAGGCCGAGCACGCCGGAGACGGTATTGAAGTTTTCGCCCGGAAAAGGTGGATAACCAGCTGCGGTGAGAATGACGTTGATCATCGCCGTGGTGCTCGTCTTGCCGACGCTGCCGCCAACCGCGATCAGGCGTCCGCCGTAAGCAGACCGCGCTCGCTCGGCGAGATACTTCATGGCGACGCGGACCGAAGCCACCCGGAGCAACGGCAAGCCTTCGAAGTTGGGCCGGTACTCTCGGTCCGCGAGGAGCGCGAGCCCCTGTCGCCTGAAGCGCCTGATCTTCCTGGGGTGTACTCCGTAACGGTAGGTGCCAACGCGCGGGATGACGAGCGCGCCGGGGCCGATCAGTGCGTCGCAGAAGGCTATGCAGTCGGTCGTCCAGGCTTCCGGCAACTCGCCTTCCCATATGCCTCCGGTGATCTCCGCAAGCTCAGCCTTCGTCCAAGGGTGCATTTCTCCCCCTGTCCTGCCGATCGACCCGAATCACGTTAACCCGCGCCCCGGCCACCTTGAATAGGTGGCCGTCCGACATCCCTGTCCTGTGGTTCGATCACTTTCAGCCAATTCCGCTCAATGTGCAATGGTTCCGGGTACCACCTGAGACCTTTGCCGGGTTCAAAGCGGCCTTCGCCAAGCCCGCTACTTTAACGACCACATCCGCAATCACTTTTGAGATCGTCTGGTTGGGACCGATCACGATCTTGGATGAGCGAAACCATCTGTTCGAACGCTAGTCACCTATTCATCGAGTTCAACGGCTCATGGTCGGGGAGACAGTGATGCAGCACCTCGCCAAGGTTTCGCTTGTCGAACGTCTGGCCACAAACGGGGCAGAACTCGAAATATCCTGCTTCGTCGTTGGCCGGCGGCCCGTGGCGCTTGCCCTTGATGCCGGTTGCGGGGTTGTTGGTTCGATCTCGTCTCACGTTGGTCGCCACCGCACGTAACTTTCATGGGGACGGGCCGACAGCCGATCGGGGGTTCCAGCGGGCCGCCGGGCCTACCGGCTGCCAGTGGCGTTGCCGGGTAGAGTCAATTGTAGGCCATTTCATGCGTCATTACTAATACAATAAAATGATAGCGTTCCGTTCCTCTAGCCGCCAGACCGGGCGCGTCCATTCCCCCTATGATGCGGACTTTGGTGGACAATCCGCCCTAAGGGGACGGATGGACACACGAGTCGAGTTCGACCTCGTGATCGATGATGCCGATGTTCGCATTCTTACTCGCCGCGGTCTCGATTGAACGACGAAGTAGCGAGACCTTTCGGCGCCGCCAAGGAGACGTCGACGCTGACGGTCGGTAGCGGCTGTCGTCCGTCGTCTCGGTGCGTCGAAAAACGGGCAAGTTGATTGGGAACAACGATTACCTACCTCGATTTAGGCATCGTAGCGCCGCGCTTCGCAGCGGTTTTGGGCCGCTTCGCCCTGGAATATGTGTGCCCAAAGTCTGAAGGTCTGCGAAATTCGCCGTACTTATTTCGCAAAAATCCTGCAAAAAAAGTGCGGCGATTTCGCGCTAAGTGCTTGAAAAACGTGGTGATCCCGACAGGAATCGAACCTGTGACCTACAGATTAGGAATCTGCCGCTCTATCCTACTGAGCTACGGGACCATCGCGCCCGACACATAACCGCTTCGGGACGTTTCGCCAAGAGGCAGCTAGGCCGCTCGCTTGGGTTCGACCGCGAACGGGCTCAGGCCCAGCCAGGTCTGCATTTTACGGGCGATATCCTGGTCTCCCGTCAAGATGACTTTCGTCCCTGCCTTCTCGACGGTGATCAGCCCCATCCAGATTTCGGTCATGGTGTGCAGGTCGGTCGAGACGTAGAGATCGACATCGAAGCCCGGGTCGTACCAGCAGAGGTCGACCTCGCCGTGCTTCTCGACGATCAGCCACCATGACCGTTTCGAGGCGGGGAGCTCCTGATATAGAAATTGTATCACCGTGCGGCCGTCGGGCAGCGGCGACGCGTTGAGATTGCGCCGCATGTCCCACATCAGCAGCGACGGATCGAGGTTCTTCAGCGACAGCCGCGACTCGACCCATTTCTGCCCCCAAAAGCCCATCGCCTCGACAACGGAACGCAGATCCCTGCCTGCCTCGGTCATCCGGTATTCGAAGATGCCTTTCTCGCCGCGCACCTCCTTGCGCTCGACGATCCCGGCCAGCTCGAGCTCCTTGAGGCGTTGCGACAGAAGGGTCGGCGACATTTTGGGGACGCCGCGGCGCAGATCGTTGAAACGGGTCGAGCCTGCCACCAATTCGCGAAGCAGAACCATGGTCCAGCGGGTGCACAGCACCTCCGCGGCCATCGATAACGGGCAGAACTGTTTGTATCCGGACTGGGTCACGACGTTGCCTTCCCCTCAAACTCAGCCGGGACCATAGGCCTTTCCCGGCGGCGCGGCGAGTACAGAAACTGTACCGGCCCAGTGTGGTGGATTTGAAGTTCCTGCTTTCTGGGTGGCATCAGCGTTAGGAACTTCAAATCCAAAACCACACTGGAAATCCAAGCATTTGCTGGTGTGGCTTTTGAATCCGAAATTCGCTCGCTGCGTTGCTCCAAAGCGAATGCGAATTTCGGATTCGCCACACCAGTACAGATCGCGGACTGGCTGGCGCCGGCCTTGCCGTGCGAGCCCTTGGCCGCTGCACGGGATACCCCTGTGCACGACCAGGAGACATGACCCATGACCGCTTACGTTATCGCAGACATCAAGGTGAGGGACCCGAAGTGGATGCCGGCCTATGCCGCGTCAGTCCACGACCTCGTTCACAAGCACGGCGGCAGATATCTGTCGCGCAGCGGCAATGTGAAGACGCTCGAAGGCAAGCCGCTCGACACGACGCTGATTGCCTTGATGGCGTTCCCGACCGAGGCCGCGGCGCGCGCCTTCACCGACGATCCTGCCTACGCGCCGTTCGTTTCGGCCCGTCAGGGCGGCAGCGACAGCCGTTTCCAGCTGATCGACAACTCCGATCTGGCCGGAACCATCCCGTATCTGCCGAAGGGATGATCTTCCCCTGCATTCGTCGCATCGGGATAGGGATCTCCCAGCAACAACAGCCACAGCGCCCACCTGCCGGACCTCCTTACTTCCGGCGGCCGGCCGGGCTGTGCTTTTCAAGAAGAATGGAATGACTATGACAATCAACTTTCGCAATAGAGTTCTCGCTGCCGCGGCGCTGCTGTCGGCCTGCACTGCGCTGGCGCAGGCGCATCAGGCAGCGCCCGCGTCCGGTCCCAATCCGCTGGCCGACAAGGTACGCGCGGCCAACAGCCGCTTCGAGAATGTGGCGGCGGCGACCGCTGAGGGCTATGCGCCCATTCCTTGCGCCAGCGGCATCACCGGCGGCGCAATGGGCATCCATTACGTCAATCCGGGCTACCTCAAGGACGACGCGGTCGATGTCGCCAAGCCTGAAGCCGTCATGTACGAGCCGATGGCCGACGGCACGCTAAAACTGATCGCGGTCGAATACATCACCTCGAAAGGCCCGGCCTCGCTCGACGGACATCTGTTCAACTTCAACAGTGCGCCCAATCGCTATGGCCTCGGTCCGTTCTACGAGCTGCATGTCTGGGCCTGGAAGGGCAACCCGACCGGCGCGTTCGCCGATATGAACCCGAACGTGTCGTGTGAACCGACGACTGCTGCCAGCCAGTAAGCAGCCGAGCCAGGCGGCGCCAACGCCGCCTGGCCGCGCTGAATTGCGGGGCAGCCGGCAACGGGCGCAAAGACGGCTCAGATAGCGGAACTTTCGGGATGCCGGCGCGCTTTAGTGTCCCGAAGGAGAGACCGCATGAGCGCGACCAAAGAGTTCTTTGAAACCTGGCTGCAGGAGAATGTCGGCAATCTGCCGGCCGAGAGCGAGGTGAGCGTCGCCGTCCTGGCGCAGCAATTCGAACAGGATGCCGACGCTGCCGGCTATGGCCACGAGGTTCGCGAAGACGAGCTCGGCAATATCCAGGAGGCGATCGAGGCAGCCCTGACGAAGGCGAGGACAGGCGAAGAGCCGCAGGCTGCCGACGACAATGAGCTGGCGCCGGTCATGGAGGCGCTGGAGGTCGAGGATCCGAAGAGCGGACCGTAGCGGTTGCGGCTCTTCCCTTCCACGCTACATGACCGGGCATAATGGATGCCAAACACCTCACACTCGGCGTCGTGATCGGCGTGGCTATCGGCGTCGTGTTGGACAACATTGTTGCGGGCATCGGTATAGGTATTGCTCTGGGCATTGCCTTCGGCCTTGCCCGGAAGTCGTCCGGCCGGAAGTGACCAGCAGAGCATGTCCTGCCCGGTTTTGCCGCCCAGAGGTGCGGCGGTTGCCGCACCGCCGATGCCGAACGGCTACGCCGCCAGCGCCGTTTCCGCCAGCTTCACCCAATAGCTCATGCCGTGCGGGATGACCTCGTCGTTGAAGTCGTAGGCTGGGTTGTGCAGGCCGGCGGTATCGCCATTGCCGATGAAGATGAAGGCGCCCGGCCGCGCTTCAAGCATGTAGGAGAAATCCTCGCCGCCCATCACCGGCTGGATCGCGCGGTGCACATGGCTGTCGCCGGCGACGTCGGCCGCGATGTCGCTGGCAAAGACCGTCTCTTCCGGATGGTTGAAGGTGACGGGGTAATTGGCATTGTAATCAACCTCGATTGTCGCGCCGAAGGCAGCGCCCAGGCCTTGGCAAAGCGCGCGGATGCGCTCTTCGGCCTTCTTGGCGACCTCCTTCTTCAGCGTGCGTACGGTGCCGGCGATCTCGGCCGTCTCGGGAATGACGTTATAGGCGTCGCCGGCGTGGAATTTCGTCACCGAGACGACCACCGCCTCGACCGGATCGGTGCTGCGCGAGGCGATCGTCTGCAATGCGCCGACAAGCTGGCTGGTGATGACGATCGGGTCGATGGTGCCGTGCGGCATCGCCGCGTGGCCGCCCCGGCCCTTGACGGTGATGGTGAATTCGGCGGTCGCCGCCATGATTGGACCCGGCCTGATGGCGAACTGACCGACCGGCAGGCCCGGCATGTTGTGCATGCCGAACACCTTGGAGATACCGAAGCGCTCCATCATACCGTCCTTGACCATCTCGTTGCCGCCGCCGCCGCCCTCTTCGGCCGGCTGGAAGATGACCGCGACGGAGCCGGCGAAATTGCGCGTTTCGGCGAGGTATTTGGCGGCACCCAACAGCATCGCGGTGTGGCCGTCATGACCGCAGGCGTGCATCTTGCCGGGGACGGTCGAAGCATAGGATTTGCCGGTGATCTCGTTGAGCGGCAGGGCATCCATGTCGGCGCGCAGGCCGATGGTCGAGCCTTCGCCGTGGCGGCCGCGGATGATGCCGACGACGCCGGTCTTGCCCAAACCCGTCACGATATCGTCGCAGCCGAAAGCCTTCAGCTTCTCGGTGACGAAAGCGGCGGTCTTGAAGACGTCGAAATTCAGCTCCGGCGTCTGGTGCAAATGGCGGCGCCAGCCGGCCACCTCGTCCTGCATTTCGGCGGCTCGGTTCAGGATCGGCATGATGGTTCCATTTCGCTGTTGGAGCAGGCGGTCTTGGCCTGCTGCTTTGCAATTGTGCCTGCTGCCTTGCAACCATGCACGCTGCTTTGCATTGTGCTGCTGCTTCCACATTGTGATCGGCAGCACTTTGCCATGTTGACGTCACATAGAGTAAATAGCACCGCGACTGTGGTCCGGGAACAGAGGGCCGGACCATTATCCTGGCGATCGTGTAACGAAATCTTACGGAGCCAGGTGGGACTGCGGCAAGAGGCTATTTCGGTTTTCATGATGCGCTACAGGCATTTCCTCAAACTGTTGGTGGCGGGCACGGTGGTGCTTGCGGCGCTGGCCGGGCCTGCCTTGGCCAATCCGACAATCCTGTTCGACCTGAACAGCGGCAAGATCCTGCAGCACCAGGAGGCGTTCAGGCGCTGGTACCCGGCTTCGCTGACCAAGCTGATGACCGCCTATGTGGCGTTTCGGGCGATTGCCGCGGGCGAGGTCCAGCTCGATTCGCCGATCAAGGTAACGAAACATTCTGCCGGCGAGCCGCCGAGCAAAATGGGCTTCAACCCGGGCTCGGTGATGCGGTTGGACAATGCGCTGAAGATGATGCTGGTCAAATCGGCCAACGATATCGCCATGGCGGTCGGCGAGAATATCGGCGGTTCGCAAGCGGCTTTCGCCGAACGCATGAACGCCGAAGCGCAGAGGCTCGGCATGAGCGGGTCCCATTTCGTCAATCCGAACGGGCTCTATTCGCCGGACCAGTATACGACAGCGCGCGATCTCGCTTTGCTGGTGATGGCGATTCGCAAGGAATTTCCGCAATATGCCCCCTGGTTCTCGATCGAAGGCCTTGCCGTCGGCAAGAAGGCGATCTCCAACTACAACCTGCTGATCGGCCGCTATCCGGGTGCCGACGGCATGAAGACGGGTTTCGTCTGCTCGTCCGGCTTCAACATGATCGGCTCGGCGACCCGCAACGGCCGCACCCTGGTCGCCGTAGTGCTCGGCGAGCAATCGGCCATTACCCGCGCCGAGGCGGCGGCAAAATTGCTCGACCAGGGCTTTGCAACGCCGGCGCCGAGCTGGCTGACGGTAGCGGCGCTGCCCGCCTATGGCGACACCATGTCGGCCAACGACATGAATGACGAAATCTGCAAGAAGAAGCCGGTCGAGGAGCAGTCGGAAGCCGCACCCGCCGTCGGCGACAAGGGCAAGGACGTGCCGAAATCGCCCTATCAGGAAAAGCTCGACCATGTACCGACGCTGATCGCCGTCGGCCTCGGCGGCGCCACGGGACCGAAGCCGAAGGCGATGCTCGACGCCTCCGGGCAGGAATATGCCGACGTGCCGCTGCCGACATGGCGGCCGGACCGGGCGCCGCCGGCCGGCGCCGAGCCAGTTGTGGCCGGATCCGCCACCGCCGCGCAGGTCCAGCAGCCGGCCAAGGCGCTGAACTAGCCGCATGGCAGGTTTCCCGATCCCCGTTTCGGTGCTCACCGGCTTTCTCGGTGCCGGCAAGACGACGCTGCTCAATCGGCTGCTCCGGGATCCGGCGCTCGCCGACACCGCCGTCATCATCAACGAGTTCGGCGAGATGGCGATCGACCATCTCCTGGTCGAGCAGGCCTCCGACGGCATCATCCAGCTCTCCGACGGCTGTCTCTGCTGCACGGTGCGCGGCGAGCTGGTCGACACGCTGGCTGACCTCGTCGACCGCCTGCAGACCGGCCGCATCGACCGGCTTGCCCGCGTCATCGTCGAAACCACCGGGCTCGCCGATCCCGCCCCCGTACTGCAGTCGATCATGGCACACCCGGCCCTGGTCCAGGCCTTCCGGCTCGACGGCGTCATCACCCTGGTCGATGCCGTCAACGGCAATGCGACGCTCGATGCGCATGTCGAGGCGGTGAAGCAGGTGGCCGTCGCCGATCGCATCGTGCTCAGCAAGGCCGACCTGAACACGGATGCAGGCGATGTCGAGGCGTTGCGGGCGCGGCTCAGGCAGCTCAACCCGGGCGCCGTGGTGCTCGACGCGGGCGAGGCAAGCACCGCGACCCTGTTCGATAGCGGCCTCTACAATCCGGCCACCAAATCCGTCGATGTGCAGCGTTGGCTCGGCGAAGAAGCCGGCCACGACCATGACCACGGCGGGCATGACCACGGCGGGCATGATCACGACGGGCATGACCATGCCGACCATGATCACCATGACCACAGGCACGATTCCCGCGTGCGTTCGTATTCGCTGGTTCATGACGGGCCGGTGCCGTTTTCGGCAATCGAGATGTTCCTCGATCTGTTGCGCTCGGCGCATGGCGAGCGCCTTTTGCGGATGAAAGGCGTCATCGAGCTTGCAGAAGACCCGTCGCGGCCGCTGGTTATCCATGGCGTGCAGAAGATCCTGCATCCGCCGGTGCAACTGCCGGCCTGGCCGGACAGCCAGCGCGGCACCAGACTGGTGCTGATCACGCTCGACATGCCCGAAGACTATGTCCGGCGGCTGTTCGCCGCCTTCACCAACCGGCCGTCGATCGACACGCCGGATCGCGCAGCACTGGAAAGCAACCCGCTGGCTATTGCCGGATCGTGATCTCCCCCCTTGAGGGGGAGATGTCGCCGAAGGCGACAGAGGGGGTCGCCTCGGCTGGCGCGACCCCCTGTGGGACGAAAGAAAAGGTTGGCGCTTCACGCGCGGCAACCCCCTCTGGCCTGCCGGCCATCTCCCCCTCAAGGGGGGAGATTATCCCGCTCAGCCGCTTTCGCCCGAACGAGCTAAGTCGAGACGCAGCCGATCCCGCGCTCGACCAGGAAGCGGTGGCCGCCTGACGCCGCCGCCGTTTCGATCAGCCGATGGCCGCTCTCGGCGCAGAAGGCGGGAATGTCGATGACGGCGAGCGGGTCGGTGGTTTCGAGCCACAGCCGGCTGCCCGGCTGCATTGCGGCCAGGCGCTTTTTTGCCTTGAGCACCGGCAACGGGCAGTTCAAGCCTTTGAGGTCGTAGACGGCGGCGGGGCTAGTTGAGGGCCTGTGTTCTTGGCCCCCATCTTCTTGCTCAAGCATGAAGTTCAGCCGCCAAACATGCCGAGCAGCTTTTTCTTCAACCTTGTCGCCGTGCTTTCGGCGTCCGCAGCCTGCGTTTCGACTGCCGGGGCGGCTTCCGATGGCGCTACGGTGGCGGTGGCGACAGGCATCTCGGCGGCGGTCTTGGCAGCTTCCTTTTCGGCGAGCGCCTGGGCTTTGGCAGCTTCCTTCTCGGCCAAGGCCTGTGCCTTGGCTGCCTCTTTCGCGGCCTTGGCCGCTTCTATGGCGGCAAGCCTTTGTTCCTCGGCCTTCTGCTTGGCGGCCTTTTCGGCATCGAGCGCCGCCATCTTGCGGCCCGCCGGCGAATCGATGCGGCCCATGCGCGCCGTTTCGGCCACGGTGCCGTCCGGGTTGAGCGAGGGCGGCTCGATCGGAACGCGTTCGCCGCGCGCACGCCGTTTCGACCAGTCGGAAACGATGCTGGCTTCCTTGATCCCGGCGATGGTCGGCTTGGGTGCCGGCACGCTGGCCTTCATGGCGCCGTTGAAGGCCGCCTCATAGGTGCTTTGATAGGCGTTGATGGCGCTCTTCAGCGAATCGGGCTGGGTGGTCGCAGGGCAAGCGCCGGTCGGATTAAAGGTCGAGCCGTCGGCCGCAACCTGGTTGAAGACGTAGCGCTTCTCGCAGACGTCGACTTTCGGCGGCACCTTGGTGACTTCGAAATTGTCGTAGCCGACCTTCAGCATCTTCCAGAATTCGTAGTTCGGGTCGTTGCGGTAACGCGCCATGTTGGCGGCGGTCATGCGGAACGGAAAAGCCTGGATCTGGAATTCGGTCTGGCCGCCCTGGAAGGCGTCGCGGCCGAAGGCGTAGATCTGCTCGATCTGCGCGTCGGTCATCGAATAGCAGCCCGACGACGAGCAGGCGCCATGGACCATCAGGTTGGAACCCGTGCGGCCATTGGCGCGGTCATAGGCGTTCGGGTAGCCGATATTGAAGGACAGGTGGTAATTCGACCGCGGGTTCATCTGTGCCGGGCGGACCGTGTAAAAGCCTTCCGGCGCCTGGCGGTCGCCTTCGGTGAACTTCGGCCCGAGCTTGCCCGACCATTTGCAGATGTCGTAGCTGGCGACCAGGTCGTAGCGGCCGTTGGTCTTGGCCTTCCAGATTTCGAGCTTGCCTTCTTCCTTGAAGATGCGGGCCATCACCGAGGAGGTGCGGACCATGCCCTTGGCCTTCATCTCGGCCAGGATCTTGTCCGGCAGCGGCTTGTTGGCTTGCGGCGCAAAATCCTTCATCGAAGCATCATTGCAACCGGCGACGCCGATCGCAGCGATCAGAACTCCGGTGCGGGCAAGCTTGGCAAACATGGATATGGCTATCGTCTTCATCTCTGCACCGCGGATGCCGCGGCTGCTAAACTGACCACTGACGGACCCTAAGCCCGTTAACCTTGAAAATTCCTTACCGCAATCATGCTGGCGCGTCCCCTTACGGCAACCCCACTGAGCCGAATGCGGCGGCATTTTTGTGGCGAAACTGGTTCACGCCGCCACATTTCGGGCCGCGTGCCTGCCGGATGTTATAGATTGCGGCCCATCGCCAGGTATTTCTCGCGGCGATGCTCGCGGAAATCGGTGTTGGCGCCGGAGAATTCCTTCATCGTCCTGGCGATGTGGTCGCCGGTTGCGGCGATCACCGTTTCGGGGGCGCGATGGGCACCGCCGAGCGGCTCGGCAATGATGGCGTCGATGATCTTCAGCTCCAGCAGGTCCTGCGCCGTGATCTTCATGTTGGTCGCCGCGTCCTTGGACCGCGTGGTGTCGCGCCACAGGATCGAGGCGGCGCCCTCCGGCGAGATCACCGAATAGATGGCGTGTTCGAGCATGTAGACGCGGTTGGCGGTGGCGATCGCTATGGCGCCGCCGGAGCCGCCTTCGCCGATCACCACCGAGATCGACGGCACCTTCAGGCCAAGGCAGGCCGAGGTCGAGCGGGCGATGGCTTCCGCCTGGCCGCGCTCTTCGGCGTTGACGCCGGGATAGGCGCCGGCAGTGTCGACCAGCGTCAGCAGCGGGATTTGGAAGCGGTCGGCGAGTTCCATCAGCCGCACCGCCTTGCGGTAGCCCTCCGGCCGGACCGAGCCGAAATTATGCTTCAGCCGGCTTGCCGTGTCGGAACCTTTTTCCTGGCCGAGGATCGCCACCGGCTCGCCACGGAAGCGGGCGAAGCCGCCGACGATCGCCTGGTCCTCGCCGAAATTGCGGTCGCCGGCGAGCGGCGTGAAATCGGTAAGCAGGCCCTTGATGTAGTCGATGCAATGCGGCCTGTCCGGATGGCGCGCCACCTGCACCTTCTGCCACGGCGTCAGCGCCTTGTAGGCGTCGCGCAGCGCATCGCGCGAGCGCTTCTCGAGACGGGCGATCTCATCGCCGACATCGACCGCCTCGCCGTTCTCGGCAAGCTTCTTCAGCTCAAGGATCTTGCCTTCGAGATCCTGCACAGGCTTTTCGAAATCGAGGTAATTGTACATTCTTGGGCGGACCGGCAAGTCGGAAGGCAATGACTGACGCAAGCCTGAAAATGCAGGCTGGGCGCGGTGGAACGTCGTTCTCACATAGCGGCATGACGCCTAGTCGGCAAGCGGATGATGATCGTTGACCAGACGCACCAGCCGCTCCTCCAGCACATGCGTGTAGATCTGCGTCGTTGAAATATCGGCATGGCCAAGCAACTGCTGCACGGCCCTGAGATCAGCGCCGTTCTGCAGCAGATGGCTGGCGAAAGCATGGCGCAGCACATGCGGCGATATCTTCGCCGTGGCAATGCCGGCCCGAGCGCCAAGCCCTTTCAGCTCGCGGGCAAAGACCTGTCTCGAGAGATAGCCGCTGTCGGAGGCAGCCGGAAACAGGAACGGGCTGTCGGCAAGAGCCGGCACCGCCCCCCGTGCGGCAAGCCATGTCCGCATCGCGGTGCGCGCCTTGGCCGACAGCGGCACCATGCGCTCCTTGTTGCCCTTGCCTCGCACCATGAAGAAGCGGTCGTCGCGCTGTGCCACCGTCACGGGAAGGCCGACCAGCTCCGAAACGCGCAAGCCGGTGGCGTAGAGCACCTCGACCAGCGCGTGCAGGCGCAGCGCCGCCAGCCTGTCGCCGTCATGCATGGAGGGGTCCACCGCCTCCTGCGCCGCGCGGTCGAGCAGCCGGCCGGTATCGGCCTCGCTCATCGTCTTAGGCAGCGGCCGGCCTTTCCTCGGACTGTCCAGCGTGCCGGTCGGATCGTCACCCCGCAGGCCTTCGGCGTAGAGGAACTTGAAGAACTGCCGGATCGCCGACAATTTGCGCGCCTGCGAGGTGGCGGCAAAGCCGCGCGCGGCGATGTCGTCGAGATAGGCACGGATGTCGGCGCTGGTGGCAGCGGCAAGCCCACCGCCGATCCCGACGGAAGCGTCTTCGAGGTCGCGGCGATAGGAGGAAAGCGTGTTTTCGGCGGCGCCGCGCTCGGCGCTCATCATCTCCAGGAAGGCTTCGATGCGGGCGGCGCTGTTCATTTTTTGGGATTGAGCTTTTCCGGAGGGATACGCACGCTCATTTCCGCCTTCCTCGGCTCGACGAACATGACCAGGGCGAACATCGCGCCATAGACAATGCCGGCCAGAATCGCGAGCGTCACGACAAAGCGAAACAGTGTTGGCATTAATTTTCGCCCGTCGTCTTATTCTGCATTTCCAACCCTGTGCCCTTATGAGACGCCAATCCGGCCAATTCAAGGGTGAAGCCCATAGTCCCGGTTGCGCCGCGCTTGACGCAAACAGGCTTTTGATGTCGATACGCCGCCAAAGAGGCCTAGAAGCATGAACGCGCTACCAGCAAATCCTCCGGGCGAGAGCCATGCCGCGCTGCTCGGCCGGCTGGGCGGCCGTTCCATCGTCTTTGTCGGGCTGATGGGCGCCGGCAAGACGGCGATCGGCCGCAAGGTGGCGGCGATGCTGGCACTGCCCTTCATCGACAGCGACCAGGAGATCGAAACTGTTTCGCGCATGAGCGTCCCGGACCTGTTCGAGCGCTATGGCGAGGCGGAGTTCCGAGCACTGGAGCAGCGCGTCATCCTGCGTGTGCTGGAGCACGGGCCGCAGGTGCTGTCGACCGGCGGCGGCGCCTTCATGAACGCGCAGACGCGCGAGGCGATCGCCAGCCATGGCGTTTCGGTTTGGCTGAAAGCCGAGATCGACCTGTTGATGGAGCGCGTTTCCAAGAAACAGAACCGGCCGCTGCTGAAAAGCGCCGATCCGCGCGCCGTGCTGGAACGGTTGATGGCGGAACGCTACCCGGTTTACGCCGCGGCCGATGTCATCGTGCCGACCCGCGACGACCGCAAGGAGATCATTGCCGCCGAAGTGGTGGACGCGCTGCGCGGCCATTTCGGCGTTGCCGATATTGACGAGGTGCGGTCGTGAGCGCTGATGCAACGGTCTCTGTCGAAGTCGGGCTTGGCGAGCGTGCCTACGATATTTTGATCGGTCCCGGCCTGCTGTCACGCGCCGGCGCCGAGATTTCGCGCCGTCTGCCGGGGACGCGGGCGGCGGTCGTCACCGACGAAAACGTCGCGGCCGCGCATCTCGCGACGCTTGCGGCCGGCCTGGCAAGCGGTGGCATCCAACATGCCGTCATCACGTTGCCGCCAGGCGAAAAGACCAAGAGCTTTGCGCATCTCGAAGAGGTGGTCGACGGCGTGCTGGCCGCCAAGCTGGAGCGCGGCGACGTCGTCATCGCGCTCGGCGGCGGCGTCGTCGGCGACCTCGCCGGCTTTGCCGCCGGCATCGCGCGGCGCGGCATGAACTTCGTGCAGGTTCCGACCTCGCTGCTGGCGCAAGTCGATTCCTCCGTCGGCGGCAAGACCGGCATCAACAGCAAGCGCGGCAAGAACCTGGTCGGGGTATTCCACCAGCCCAGGCTGGTGCTGGCCGACACCGAAGTGCTCGACACGCTGCCGATCCGCGAGTTTCGCGCCGGCTATGCCGAACTGGCCAAATACGGGCTGATCGACCGGCCCGAGTTTTTCGCCTGGCTGGAAGAAAACTGGCGTCAAGTGTTTGCCGGCGGGCCGGAGCGGGCTGCGGCCATCGCCGAGGCCTGTCGTGCCAAGGCCGACGTCGTTGCCCGCGACGAGTTCGAGACCGGCGACCGCGCGTTGCTCAATCTCGGCCACACCTTCGGTCATGCGCTGGAGGCGGCGACCGGCTATGACGGCGCAAGGCTCGTGCATGGCGAGGGCGTCGCCATCGGCATGGCGCTGGCGCACCGCTTTTCGTCAAGGCTCAATTTGGCGAGCCCCGACGACGCGGCGCGTGTCGAGGCGCATCTTCGCGCCGTCGGTCTGCCCTGGCGCATGGCCGACATTCCCGGCGAACTGCCCGATGCCGAGACGCTGTTCTCCTTCATCACCCAGGACAAGAAGGTGTCGCGCGGCGCGCTGACCTTCATCCTGACGCGCGGCATCGGCCAGGCCTTTATCGCCCGGGATGTGCCGGCCTCGGAAGTGCTGGCGTTCCTCCGGGAGAACCATCCGGGTCGGCAGGAAAGCCGCCCGGGATGAGCCAGGCCGGCTGGATCGCGGCTGCCGTGCTCGCCGGCCTCGGCCTGCTGGGCTTCGTCTTGCGCCGGCGCCTGCTCGCCGCCTTCGGCTACGAGCTGCAACGCATCGAGCCGCAGCGCTCTGCGCGCGAGGAACTGCGCGGCGCCGTCGACGATTTCCGCCGCGACGGCCAGGTGGTGCGCGAGGACCGCGCCCGCATCGGCGGCCTGTTCGACCTCGAGGAGCTCGAAGTGTCGGACGTCATGGTCCACCGCACGAATATGCGCTCCGTCAACGCCGACGACCCGCCCGAAGCGGTGGTTCGCGAGATCCTGCAGAGCCCGCACACCCGCATGCCGTTGTGGAAGGGTTCGCTCGACAACATTGTCGGCGTGCTGCACGCGAAGGATCTGCTGCGCGCGCTGAACGAGGTCGGCAACGATTTTTCCAGGATCGACGTGATGAAGATCGCGTCGAAACCGTGGTTCGTGCCCGACACCACGACGCTTCAGGAGCAGCTCAATGCCTTCCTGCGCCGCAAGGCGCATTTCGCCATCGTCGTCGACGAATATGGCGAGGTCGAAGGGCTGGTGACGCTTGAAGACATCATCGAGGAGATCGTCGGCGAGATCGCCGACGAGCACGACATCGACATCCAGGGCGTCAAGCAGGAGGCCGACGGCTCCGTCGTCGTCGACGGCACGGTGCCGATCCGTGACCTTAACCGGGCGCTCGACTGGAACCTGCCGGACGAGGAAGCCACCACCATCGCCGGCCTTGTCATCCACGAGGCGCAGTCGATCCCGGACGAAAAGCAGGCCTTTACGTTTCACGGCAAGCGCTTCGTCGTCATGAAGCGCGACAAGAACCGTATCGCGCGGCTGAGGATCAAGCCGGCGATGCTTGGAGAATGACAGTGCGCACCTTGTGGCAGCCGTGGGCAGTCAGGAGTTGATGACGATCGATCGGCGAAGCCTGCTTCTGGCGTCGATGGCGGCGCTGCTGCCGGGACAGGCGGCGGCATTGCGGCTGCGTTCGCCGTCGCCCGAAACCTTCGACTATGGGCCGGCCAAGCTCGACATCTATTCCCGCGATGGCGCAAGCGGCCTGCCGGTCGTCTTCTTCGTCCATGGCGGCGCCTGGCGGGTCGGCAACCGCAACAATGTCAATTCCAAGCCTGGTTTCCTGCTCGACAATGGCTTCGGCTTCGTCTCGATCGACTACCGGATGCTGCCTGAAGCCGACGTCGCCACCCAGGCGGCAGATGTCGAACTGGCCTATCGTTACGTCCGCGCCAACATCGCCAGGCATGGCGGCGATCCGGACCGGATCGTCGCCATGGGCCATTCGGCCGGCTGCCATCTCGTCGCATTGACCGGGCTGCGCGGCGGCCTGCCCGGCGTCGCGGCGCTGGTTCTCGACGACACCAGGGCCTACGATCTGGAGGCGCTGGCCAGAAGCGGCGGCATGGCAGGGGTCTATGCCCGCGCCTTTCCCGATCCGACGCAGTGGCGCGCGCTGTCGCCTGTCACCTATGTGGAAGGCCGCAAGCACCCGCCGACCTTCATCGCCCATTCGCGCGCGAAAGCCCGCGCGGCGGACGCGCAGGCCTTCGCCGAGCGTCTGCGCGCCACCGGAACCAAGGTCACGCTGTTCGACGGCAGCGACTATTCGCACATGTCGATCAATCGCGACTTCGGCACCGAAGGCGATGCATTGACCGCAGCGGTGATGGCCTTCCTGAGGGCGAGCCTCGGCTGAAATTTACCAGCGGGTCTTTTCACCGGGCGCCACCGGCTCGATTGCCAGGGCGTGGACGCCGGATTTCAACTCCTCGGCCAGCAGATCGTTGACTGCGCGGTGACGTTCGACGCGGCTCATGCCGGCAAAGGCGGGGGCGACGATGCGGACGCGGAAATGCGTCTCGCCAGTGCCGTCGAAGGTGGCGTGATGGCCGGAATCCACATGATGATGCCCGGCATGGAGATGGCTTTCGTTGATGACGTCCAGCCGTTCCGGCGAAAACGCCTTTTTCAGCTTACCTTCCATCGTTGCCTGTATGGACATCGCCGCTTCCCTTCACCACATCTATGTCATCGCACAAAATTCGCAATTCGCCGGTTTTATGCCGCGATTCAGCGGTTAGGGCGATCATCGCGAAAATGTCAATTCTTGTTTCGCATCAGCGAACAGCCCATAAATGGGTGAGATGAAGCCGTACCCAAAATATTTCGAGAAGATTCGCATCCGCCCGGAGAAGGACGCGGAGCTGAAGTCGCGTTCGCCGATCTGCCAGTGGGATGGCTGCAAGGAGGCCGGTACCCACCGTGCCCCGGTCGGACGGATGAAGGAAGGCGAGTATTTCCAGTTCTGCTTCGACCATGTGCGCGAGTACAACAAAGGCTTCAATTATTTCTCGGGCGTTCCCGACACCGAGATCGCCCGCTTCCAGAAGGAAGCCATGACCGGCCATCGGCCGACCTGGAAAATGGGCGTCAACGGCGCCTCGACCCGCTCCTCGCCGGACTTTGCCCAGGCGCGCTCCGGTCGCGCCGGCTACTACAATCGCATGCGCGATCCGTTCGACCTGTTCAAAGGCCCGAAAGACCCGCGCGAAGCACGCGAGCGCAAGGCCAAGCCGCTTGAGGCCAAGGCACTGGAAACGCTTGGCCTTGATACAAAGGCAACTGGCAAGGATATCAAGGCGCGCTATAAGGAACTTGTGAAACGCCACCACCCGGATGCGAATGGCGGCGACAGAGGTTCGGAAGACCGGTTCCGCGATGTGCTCCAGGCGTATCGCGTGCTCAAGCAGGCAGGTTTGTGCTGAGCGACCATACGGTTCGTGTCGCTTTCCAACTTTCATAAGGTTGGAAAAGGCTCTAAGACCGCCCCCGAACAAAATCGATTGCCGGCGAAACGCGGCGTTTCGCTTGTGGAGACGTTGATAGAGATGAACAAGGTCGATCGCGACATCGCCAACCTGCCCGACACCACGGTGTCGGTGAAGGAGACATTCGGCTTCGACTCCAAGATGGTGGTGCCGGCCTATGCGGTGACGAGCGAGCATGTCCCCGACATCGATCCGGACTACCTGTTCGACAAGAACACGACCATGGCGATCCTCGCCGGCTTTGCCTACAATCGCCGGGTCATGGTGTCCGGTTACCACGGCACCGGCAAGTCGACGCATATCGAACAGGTCGCCGCCCGCCTCAACTGGCCCTGCGTGCGTGTCAATCTCGATAGCCATGTCAGCCGTATCGACCTCGTCGGCAAGGACGCCATCGTGGTCAAGGACGGGCTGCAGATCACCGAATTCCGCGACGGCATCCTGCCCTGGGCCTACCAGCACAATGTCGCACTGTGCTTCGACGAGTACGATGCCGGCCGTCCGGACGTGATGTTCGTCATCCAGCGCGTGCTGGAATCGTCGGGCCGGCTGACGCTGCTCGACCAGAGCCGGGTCATCCGCCCGCACCCGGCCTTCCGGCTGTTTTCGACCGCCAACACGGTTGGGCTGGGCGACACCACCGGCCTCTACCACGGCACCCAGCAGATCAACCAGGCGCAGATGGACCGCTGGTCGATCGTCACCACGCTGAACTACCTGCCGCACGACAATGAAGTGAACATCGTGCTGGCCAAGGCCAAGCACTACCGCGATGGCAAGGGCAAGGAGATCGTCAACAAGATGGTGCGCGTCGCCGACATGACGCGCTCGGCCTTCATCAACGGCGATTTGTCGACGGTTATGAGCCCGCGCACGGTTATCACCTGGGCCGAGAATGCCGAAATCTTCGGCAATATCGGCATGGCGTTCCGGCTGACCTTCCTCAACAAATGCGACGAGCTGGAACGCTCGCTGGTGGCTGAGTTCTATCAGCGCGCCTTCGGCGAAGATCTGCCGGAATCGGCGGCCAATGTGGTGCTGGGCTAAGTAGAGTCTCGATGGCGGGTCCGGGCGACAACACGCGAAACAAATCCAAGACCGGCGCTGAGAACGACAGCTTCAAGCGCGCCGTCACCGTCTGCATGCGCGCCATTGCCGGCGACAAGGATCTCGAGGTCGGCTTCGCCAAGGATCGGCCGGCGCTGGCCGGCAGCCGCGCCCGGCTGCCGGAATTGCCGAAGAAGGCGTCGAAGGCGGACATCGCCATCACCCGCGGGCTCGGCGATTCCATGGCGCTGAAGCGCGCTTGCCACGATGCGCGCATCCACACCAGGCTGGCGCCGGAAGGCAAACAGGCCCGCGCCATCTATGACGCAGTCGAGCAGGCCCGGGTCGAGGCGATCGGCAGCCGCGCCATGCAGGGCGTCGCCGACAATATCGGCTCGATGCTGGAGGACAAATACGCCAGGGCCAACCTCATCGACGTCAAGGACAAGGCCGACGCGCCGATCGAGGAGGCGCTGGCGCTGATGGTGCGCGAAAAACTGACCGGCCGCGCTGTGCCGAAGAGCGGCGAACGGCTGGTCGATCTCTGGCGGCCCTGGGTCGAGGAAAAGGCCAGCGCCGACCTCGACGGGCTGTCGGCAAAGCTCGATGACCAGCAGGCGTTCGCCCGCGTGGTGCGCGAGATGCTCGCCTCCATGGAAATGGCCGAGGAGCTCGGCGATGACCAGGAGACGGAAGACTCCGAAGACAACGACGAAAACCAGCCGCAAGGCGAGGAGCAGAGCGAGGAGGGCGGCGAAGACGATTCGGGCTCCGAGCAGTCGCAGTCCGAGGATACAGAGGCATCGTCGGACGACGAGCAATCGGCCGAGACAGAGGCCTCCGACGCCACCGCCGAGGATCTCTCCGACGATGACGACGCCGATGCGGAGACGCCCGGCGAGGCGCGCCGCAACGACAATCCCTTCACCAATCTGCCGAAAGAGATCGACTACAAGGTCTTCACCACGGCCTTCGACGAGACCGTAGGTGCGGAGGAACTGTGCGAGGAGGAGGAGCTCGACCGGCTGCGCGCCTTTCTTGACAAGCAGCTCGCCAACCTTTCCGGCGTCGTCGGGCGGCTGGCCAACCGGCTGCAGCGCCGCCTGATGGCGCAGCAGAACCGCTCCTGGGATTTCGACCTCGAAGAAGGCTATCTCGATCCGGCGCGGCTGGTGCGCGTCGTCATCGACCCGATGCAGCCGCTGTCCTTCAAGCAGGAGCGCGATACCAAATTCCGCGACACGGTGGTGTCGCTGGTGCTCGACAATTCGGGCTCGATGCGCGGCCGGCCGATCACGGTCGCCGCGACCTGCGCCGACATCCTGGCGCGCACGCTGGAACGCTGCGGCGTCTCGGTCGAAATCCTCGGCTTCACCACCCGCGCCTGGAAGGGCGGGCAGGCGCGCGAGAAATGGCTGAAGGAAGGCAAGCCGCCGAACCCCGGCCGGCTCAACGATCTGCGCCACATCATATACAAATCCGCCGACCATCCGTGGCGGCGGGCGCGCCGCAATCTCGGCCTGATGATGCGCGAGGGACTGCTCAAGGAAAACATCGACGGCGAGGCGCTGCTGTGGGCGCACAACCGGCTGATCGCGCGGCCGGAGCAGCGTAAGATCCTGATGATGATCTCGGACGGCGCGCCGGTCGACGATTCGACGCTGTCGGTCAATCCGGGCAATTATCTCGAGCGGCATCTGCGCGCCATCATCGAGCTCATCGAGACGCGCTCGCCGGTCGAGCTTTTGGCCATCGGCATCGGCCACGACGTCACCCGCTACTATCGCCGCGCCGTCACCATCGTCGATGCCGAAGAACTGGCCGGCGCCATGACCGAGCAGCTGGCCTCGCTGTTCGCCGAGGAAACCGTGCGCGATACGCGGCGCGGCGGCATGCGGCGCGCCGGATGATTTTTTCCCGCGGCGGCTTTTGGCAGAAGCTTTTGGCCGCCATTGCGTTGTTCGGCATCACTTTGGCGCCGGCTGTCGCTGCCGGGCCGGCCTCGGTCGAGCCGGCCGAAATCTCGGCCCGGCCCATAACCCAGTTTCGCATCGGCAATGACGAAAAACAGTTCGGGCCGCTCGAATTCGTCGGCGGGCTCGAAATGACCTCGCCGACGCGCGATTTCGGCGCGCTGTCGGCGCTTCGGTTCCTCAAGCCCGGCAGCGATTTCATCGGCGTTGCCGACACCGGTTTCTGGTTCTTCGGCACCCTCGTTCACGATGCCGACAAGCGGCCTTCCGGCATCCAGAATTTTCGCATGCAGCAGATGGTCGATGCGGCCGGCCAGCCGATCGACGAGAAATGGGCGGTCGATGCCGAAGGCCTCGCGGTCAAGGACGGCATTGCCACGGTCGGTTTCGAGCGCGATCACCGTATCGCAGAGTTCAACATCGATCCGGACGACATGAAGGCGCCGTTCAGGCAATTGGACTTCCTGATTCCGGCCTGGGAACTTCGCCGCAATCGCGGCTTCGAGACCGTCACCCGCGCCCATCCTTACGGGCAGCACGCGGGCGGGCTGGTCGTGGTGTCGGAAAAGAGCCTCGACAAGACCGGCAACATCTTTGCCGCGATCATCGAAGGGCCGCGCAAGGGCGTCTTCACCATCAAGCGCAATGGCGATTTCGACATCACCGACGGCGCCTTCCTGCCGGATGGCGACCTGTTGCTTCTTGAGCGCAGTTTTTCGATGGCCGGCGGCGTCAAGATGCGGCTGCGGCGCATCTATGGCGAAAGCGTCGAGAAGGGCGCCGTCGCCGACGGGCCGGTGCTGCTCGAAGCCGACATGGGCTACCAGATCGACAACATGGAAGCGCTCGACGTCTGGACCCGCGACGATGGCGCGCTGATCGTGTCGCTGATGTCCGACGACAACCACTCGATCCTGCAGCGCAATCTTTACCTGGAATTTGTGCTGCACGAGGATTGACGCGCGACCGGCCTGTTGGCTGACAGCATCGCTGGCGTTTCCGCGCCGTTTTGCAGCGCTGGCAATTTCCCTTGCAATTTCCCCTGGCGATTTTCTCTGGCAATGACCCGCGTCGCGGGTTTTCCAGCCGGCTTTCACCATCTGCAAAAATACTTTAGTTGTGACTTGACAATTCGTGTCATCGGCGAAATACTCAAGTCCATGCTTAAGTATTCCGAGATCGACAGCATCCTGCGGGCTCTTGCCGAGCCGACGCGCCGGGCAATCCTGGAAAGGCTGAGCCGCGGGCCGGCCACCGTCAGCCAGTTGGCGGAGCCGTTCGGCATGACCTTCGCCGCCGTGCTCCAGCATCTCCAGGCGCTGGAAGCGTGCGGGCTGATCCGCAGCGAGAAGGTCGGACGCGTGCGCACCTGCCGGATCGAGCCCGGCGGGCTCGCCCCGCTCGCCGACTGGATCGCCGCGCGCCGCACGCCGGCCGAACGCCACCTCGACCGTCTCGGCCAGATTCTGGCGGAGACGGACCAACCGGACGCAACACTCCACGACCAGGAAAAGGACGACAAGAAATGAACCAGATTGCCCCCGTGAACGACGAGCAGTCCGTCATCCATTCAAGCTTCACGATCGAGCGGACCTACCCGCAATCGCCCGAACGCGTCTTCCTCGCCTTTGCCGACAAGGCGACGGTGCGGCGCTGGCGCGTCGAAGGCGACGGCTTCACCATCGCCGAATTCACCTTCGATTTCCGTGTCGGCGGCGGCGAGGTTTCGCGGTTCAGCTACCAGGGCGGCCCGGAGATCAGGCTCGATGCGCAGTTCCAGGACATCGTCCCTGACCGGCGCATCGTATTTTCATACCGGATGGCGGTCGGGGCGCAGCCGCTGTCGGCGTCGCTCACCACGGTCGAGCTTGCACCCTCCGGCGAGGGCACCCGCCTGACTTATACCGAACAGGGTGCGTTCTTCGATGGCGTCGATTCAGCGCAAGGGCGCGAGGAGGGCACACGCGGGCTGCTGCAGGCGCTCGCCGCCGAGCTTCAGAAGGCGAGGTAGAGGCTCGTCGGCGTACCGGGCGGCGTCCAACAAGGGCCCGCTCGGATTGCGAGGGGCCTATTGCCCTTTGCTCGCGATCCAGACGACGTGCCGGGCGCCGCGCTTGCCGTGGGCCCGCACCTTGACCTCCTCGACCGTGAAGCCGGCCTGCCTGAGCCTTCGGGTGAAAGCTGCGTCAGGGCCTTGCGACCAGACCGCCAGCACACCGCCGGGTTTGAGCGCAGCGCGTGCGGCGCTGAGGCCGGCTGCGCTGTAGAGCGCATCGTTGGCCTTGTAGACGATGCCCTCGGGGCCGTTGTCGACATCGAGCAGGATCGCGTCCCAGGTCGATGCTTGCGAACGGATGAGCTGACCGACATCGGTCTCGCGAATGCTGACGCGCCGGTCGTCAAGGCAACCGTCGAAAACTTCGGCCATCGGGCCGCGCGCCCACGCCACGACCGCCGGCACCAATTCGGCAACGGTGACCTGCGGATCGTCGCCGAGCTCGGCCAGCGCCGCGCGCAAGGTAAAGCCCATGCCGAGGCCGCCGATCAGGATGTTTGGGGTCCGGCAGCCGGCAATCCTTTGACAGGACAGTTTCGCCAGCGCCTCTTCGGAACCGCTGAGCCGGCTGTTCATCAGCTCGTTGGCGCCAAGCATGATCGAGAATTCGCCGCCGCGCCGCTTCAGGCGGAGTTCCTGTCCGCCGTCAGGCGTTTTTGCCGAATCAAGCTGGACCCAAGGGATCAAGGCTAGGCCGCCAGTGCCGGCTGGCTCCAGCGGGCGGCAAGCAGCCGGTAGGGGATCAGCGCCACCACCGCTATGACCAGCTTGACGCCGAGATCGCCGAGCGCCCAGGAAATCCAGCGCATCGTCTCGACCGGCAGCACGCCCATCAGCGGCGCGGTTTCCAGCGCAAAGCCGTCATTGGGCCCGGCGAAGGCGAACGCCGCCGCGAAGGCGACGGTGAAAAACACCACCGTATCGAAAACGGAGCCGACCAGGGTGCCGACGATCGGCGCGCGCCACCAGCTCTGCCGGCGCAGCCGGTTGAACACGGTGACGTCGAGCAACTGCGCGGTGAGAAAGGCCGCACCCGACGCCGCGGCAATACGCACCAGCCGGTCGGCGGCGGTCTCGAATTCGATCAGGCCGTGGCGAAACAGCAGCGGTGGGATGACGATCGAGCAGACCACCGCTGTCATGAAGCCGACAAAGACGATCCTGCGCGCCACCGCCGGCCCATAACGGCGATTGGCGAGATCGGTGACCAGGAAGGAGAACGGATAGGTGAAGGCGCCCCAGGTCAGGATGTCGGCCAGCGACAACCCGCCGATTGCACCCTGCATCGGGAACTGCACGAGGATGTTCGAGGCCACGACGACGAGCGCCATGGCCGCCACGAAGGGCAGGTACCGCGAGAGGAAAATCATTTTTTTATCCTGGGTAATGGAACCAGCGGAACGCGATCCGGAACCCGGTCGCGCCCTGGAAGGCGGCCGCCGCCGAAAAACTCAGGCGGCCGGCTGTTCGGCGAGCTTCTTGGCGATCTGCTTCTTCAACAGGCGGGCGCGCTGCGACAATTCCTTGGCATCGGCCTTGGCCAGGAAGGCATCGAGGCCGCCGCGATGCTCGACCGAACGCAGCGCGTTGGCCGAAATGCGCAGGCGCACATTCTGGTTCAGCGCTTCCGAGATCAGCGTCACATTGACGAGATTGGGCAGGAAGCGACGCTTGGTTTTGTTGTTGGCGTGGCTCACATTGTTGCCGGACATGACTGCCTTGGCAGTGAGTTCGCAGGTGCGGGACATGGTTCTAACCTTCGGTTCTCGGTCCTGGCCAAACATTCGACCCGCGCCGGGTGGCGCGCGGTTTCGGTCAGGCGGCCTTATGGAAAAAGTTGGCGTTCCATAGTTGCATTTCGCCGATGCGTCAAGCTTGGGGTTGCTTCGGGGATGGGGAATCGCACTTTCGGAGTAGGTGTCGTCGGTGAAGCTGCTGATCGCCCCCTCAGGAGGAGATGTTGCTGTCCCGCGGATATCTCAAGACCTAGGTTCCTCGCCCACCGCGAAGCGGGGGAGAGGTGGCCGCGAAGCGGCCGGAGAGGGGCCTTTTCGTAGAGCGCGGTTCCCCCTCTCCGTCTCGGCTTCGCCGAGCCACCTTTCCCCCCCACTTTCGTGCACTTTCGTGGGGGCGAGGAACGCAAGCTGGAGTGAAGCCGCAACCCTTTCCCTCTGCCGGGCCGAGGCAGATCGGCAAATTCGTCGAGGTCGCCACATTTTGTTCTTGCTTTGTGCCGGCAGCTATGCTACTAATTTCGGTATGGTGCTAATTGGCTCCAACGACCCGCCCGCCGAGGCGGGTTTTTTATTTTGGCCGTCGACCAGCCCCAACGTTGCCTGCCGACGGCGCCTTTCACATTAAGGCCGGAATTCAGCCTATAAGCGGTCGCACAGGGACATGCCAGACCGGAGCCGCCCGTCCGGTCGACAATCAAGGACCCGCCATGCCTCGTTCTTTCCTCCATGCCCTGGTCGTGCTGATGGCCGTCGCGCTTTCGACGACGGTTTCGGCCGCTGAGCCGCAATCCTTCACGGGCGAATATTCGGTGTCGTTCCTCGGCCTCTCCGTGGCCAAGGCGAAATTCTCCAGCCATTACGAGGGTGACACCTATTCGATCGAGGGCAGCGTTTCCGCCGCCGGGCTCGCCACTTTGTTCGACGATACGCGAGGCACGATCTCGTCGAAGGGCAAGATTTCGGGCAAGCAGTTGCAGCCGCAAGCGTTCCACGCCGACTACACGTCCGGCAAGAAGGCATCGATGATCGACATCCAGTTTGCCAACGGCGTCGTCACCTCGACCAAGGTCGTGCCTGAGCCGAAGAAGCGCAATCCCGAGAATTGGATACCGCTGGTCGGCAGCCATCTCGTATCGGTCCTCGATCCGATGGCCGCCACCGTCATCCATGCCGACAGCCTCGACCAGGTCTGCGGGCGCACGGTGAAGCTCTATGACGGCGAAATGCGTGCCGATCTGAAACTGAGCTACGAGTCCAAAGGGTCGATCTCGGTGACCGGCTACAAGGGCGATACGGTCACCTGCAGGCTGGGCTTCGAGCCGGTGGCCGGCTACCGCAAGAATCGCAAGGCGCTGAACTACCTGAAGAAACGCAGCCGCATCATGGTGACGTTTGCACCGGTCGGCCAAAGCGGCGTATATGCGCCGATCCGCGCCACGGTCAGCACGCAAATCGGCCCGTTGACGATCAGCGCGGAGCGGTTCGAAGCGAACGAATAGGCGTGATGGTGCGCCGCCAACGATGGGCAGGGGGCGACGGGTATGGCGCGCGCAACACTGATCGGCTTCTCCGCGGTCGCCATGTGGGCGCTGCTGGCGCTGCTTACGGATGCTTCGGGCGCCGTGCCGCCGTTCCTGCTTTCGGCAATCACCTTTACGATCGGCACTTGCGTCGGGCTGGTTGCCCGGCTGTTCATGCCGGCAGCCGATGGCGCCGCGAAGATACCGCGCCAGGTTTGGGTGATCGGCATTGCCGGCCTGTTCGGCTACCACTTCTTCTACTTCACCGCGCTGCGCAATGCGCCGGCCGTCGAGGCCAGCCTGATCGCCTATCTGTGGCCGCTGCTGATCGTGCTCGGATCGGCGCTGATGCCTGGCGAGCGGCTGGCCTGGAACCACGTCGCCGGCGCGCTGCTCGGCCTTGCCGGCACGGTCCTGATCGTCACCAAGGGCGGCGGGCTTGCCTTCGACGCGCGTTATGCCTTCGGCTATGCCATGGCGGGCGTCTGCGCGGTGCTGTGGTCGTCCTATTCGCTGTTGTCGCGGCGCTTCCCGTCGGTGCCGACCAGCATCGTCACCTGGTTCTGCGCCGCCACCGCGGCCCTTTCGCTCGTCTGCCATCTGTTGCTGGAAGAGACGGTGCTGCCCGCCGGCGCCGGCCAGTGGCTGGCCGTGCTCGGCCTCGGTCTGATGCCGGTGGGGGCGGCGTTCTATGCCTGGGACATCGGCGTCAAGCGCGGCAACATCCAGGTGCTGGGGGCGGCGAGCTATGCCGCGCCGCTGCTGTCGACGCTGGTGCTGATATCAGCCGGCTTCGCCGAGCCGTCATGGCGCATCCTCGCCGCTTGCGTGCTGATCACCGGCGGCGCGGCACTGGCGGCGAAATCGCTGTTCCTGCGCAAGAGGGCCACGAGCGAGGCAAACGCATGATGCCGTTTCCCGGCGGCATCGATGCCAATGCCAATGCGACGCTGCTGTTTTCGCTGGCGGCGGCGGTGATTTACGCGTTCAGCCTTGGCATGCCGCCGCGCCTTTCGCGGTCGGCGGCAAGGACATTGGCGGTGGCGATGCTGGCGGTGCTGGTCGCGCAGCAGGGCGGCCCATGGCTGCTCGTCGCCGCGCTCGGCGCCAGTGCCATCGGCGACGCCTTCCTGTCGCGCGACGGCGAGAAGGCATTTCTTGGCGGCACGGCCAGTTTTCTTGCCGCGCACGTGCTTTACGTCGTGCTGTTCCTGCGTGCCGGCGGCGGCCTCGGGCTGCTTTCGGCCGAGCCGTGGCGGGCAGCGATCGTGCTGGCGATGATCGTGTCGGCGCTGGCGATGCTTTTCGCGCTCTGGCGCCGCATCGGCCCGGCCTTGCGTTTGCCGATTGGCATCCATGCCGCGGCGCTGCTTGCCATGGGCATTGCGGCGCTCACCCTGAACAGCGTCGGGGTCGTAGGCGGCGTCGTCCTGCTCATCCTGTCCGACGGGCTGCTCGCCGCGGAAAATTTCCTGCTGCCCGCCATCTCGCCGCACCGCATTTGGGTGCGCTATGGGGTCTGGGCACTGTACTACGCCGGCCAGCTGGCGATCACGCTGGGTTTCCTGCTGGGCTAGGTGCCTAGGGCGTGCCCGGCAGCCAGCCTGGTTCGGCAAGTTCGAAGGCGGCGAAATCGAAGCCCGGCGCCACGGTGCAGCCGACCAGGGTCCATTCGCCGAGGCTGCGTGCCGACTGCCACCAGCCTGCCGGCACGACGATCTGCGGCCGCTCGCCCGCGGCAAGCGCCGTACCGAGGATCTCCTCGATGACGGTACCGCCTTCTCGATGTATCGACAGCGCCAGCGGCGCACCGTCATAGAAATGCCAGACCTCGGCCGCGTCCTTGACCCGGTGCCAGGCCGACAATTGGTCCTTCTCGAGGAGGAAATAGATCGCCGTCGAATGGCCGCGGGCGCCTGCCGCGCCGTCGCGAAAGGTCTCGGCATACCAGCCGCCTTCCGGATGCGGCTTCAGGCCGAGCAGGGCGATGATTTCGGCGGAACTGGTCATCGCTGTTGCGCTCAGAAATTGTCCTTGCGCTTGCGGATCTCGGCGAACACTTCGGCGTCGGAGGCGTTCTCGAGGCCGAGATGCCTGCGGATCGCCGGATCGTGCCAGCGCAGGAACGGATTGGTCGACAGTTCCTCGCCGATGGTCGTCGGCAGCGTCGGTTTGCCGTCGGCGCGCAGCGCCTCGACCTTGGCGGCGCGCTCTTTTAGCGCCGAATTGGTCGGGTCGACGGTCAGCGCGAAACGGGCATTGGCCAGCGTATACTCATGGCCGCAATAGACGACCGTCTCGGCCGGCAGCGCCGCGAGCTTCTTCAGGGATTCGTACATCACCGGCGGCTTGCATTCGAGCAGCCGCCCACAGCCGAGCGCAAACAGCGTGTCGGCGGCGAATGCCACTTTCGACGCCGGCAGATGATAGGTGACATGGCCGGCGGTATGGCCGGGTGTGGCGATGACCTCGATCCGCTCGTCGCCGAGATGGACGACCGAGCCTTGCTCGACGGTTTCGTCGATGCCGGGAATCTTCGCCTTTTCGGCTTCCGGCCCGACAATGCGCAGCTTGAAACGCTCCTTCAGCGCCAGATTGGCCTCGACATGGTCGAGATGGTGGTGAGTGGTCAGGATCATCGTCGGGGTCCAGCCGGTGCGCTTGATCGCCGCCAGGATCGGCGCCTCCTCGGGCGCATCGATGAGCGCCGTCTGACCGCTTTTCGGGTCGTGCACCAGCACGCCGAAATTGTCGCTGCGGCACATGAATTGTTCGATCTCGACCGGCATCGCATCTCTCCCTTTATTGCCGCAGACATAGGGCGCCTGCCAGCCGATGTCATCTGCCTTTGTTGAACTTGGACTGCTTCGAAGCTACCGTCCCGCGCATGCATTCAGACATTGTCGATCTCCGTTCGTTTTATTCGACCACGCTCGGCCGCCTGGCCGAACGCTCGATCACCATGGCGCTGTCCTCGATATGGGCCGTCGTGCCCAACGAGCGGCTGGTCGGCCTCGGCTACACCTTGCCGTGGCTGGAGCGCTTCGGCAGCGATGCCGAGCGCGTCTTTGCCTTTATGCCGGCAACGCAGGGCGCGGTGGTGTGGCCGGCGACGGGGCCGACGGCGACCGCCCTGGTCTTCGATGAGGAACTGCCGCTGGTCGATTCCTGCATCGACCGCATGCTCCTCGTCCATTCGCTCGAACATGTCGAGAACCCACGCGAGACGCTGAACGAGATCTGGCGGGTGCTGTCGCCGGCCGGCCGTGTCGTCATCGTCGTGCCCAACCGGCGCGGCGTCTGGGCACGCTTCGAGCGTACGCCTTTCGGCAATGGCCGGCCGTTCTCGCGCGGCCAGCTGACCGAATTGCTGCGCGAAGCGAATTTCACGCCGGCGGCGTGGTCCGATGCGCTGTTCTTCCCGCCGTCGCCGCGACGTTTCATGATGCAGTTCCACAATGTGCTGGAACGTGCCGGCCGGCGCTTCTGGCCGATCTTTTCGGGCGTTATCGTCGTCGAGGCGCAGAAGCGGCTCTATCAAGGCGTGCCGGTCGCCCAGCGCGCGTCCCGCCGCGTCTTCGTGCCGGTTCTCTCGCCGCATGGCGCGCCGACGCTTGGCCGGCTGTCGCGGGCCGAACACCCGGCACCGCCAGGATGACGCGTTCGTGATCCGAGACGTGCTTTTTCACGCCTATCTGACGATATCAGGTTTGCTGTCCGATTGAAGGCCGTGCGGCCGATCCCTATGACCGGTTTGGCATTGCTGCGAATGCAAGGATTTAACCGATGGATGATCGTCCGGATGTCGAGGCCAGCGCCCAGAAGCTTGCCACGTCGATCGAAGCCAGCAGCCTGCGTGAGCAGCTGGCAACAATCAAATTGGCACTGACCAGCTCGCCGGTGCGAAAACAATTGCTTTGGGCAGCGATCGGCATCGTCGCCGTCATCGTGGCGAGCTCGATCGGGCAGGTTCTGCTCAATCGCTGGAACCAGCCTTTCTACGACGCGCTGGCGCGGCGCGACATGCCGGCTTTCCTGCATCAGCTACTGGTCTTTGCCGGCATCGCCGGCGGGCTTGTGGTGCTCAATGTCGGCCAGACCTGGCTCGACCAGATGCTCCGCCTGAAGCTGCGCGAGGCGCTGACGCTCGACCTGATCGACGAATGGATGCGGCCGGCGCGTGCCTTCCGGCTGACCCATGCCGGCGCCATCGGCGTCAATCCCGACCAGCGCCTGCAGCAGGATGCCGGGCATCTCTCCGATCTTTCCACCGGTCTTGGCATCGGCCTGCTGCAGTCCTGCATCCTGCTTGCCTCGTTCGTTGGGGTCCTGTGGTCGCTGTCTTCCGGCTTCGTCTTCCACATAGGCGGCCATTCGCTGGCCATACCCGGCTACATGGTCTGGGCGGCGATCCTTTATGCTGGCACCGCCTCCTGGTTGAGCTGGCTGGTCGGGCGACCGTTGATCCGCTTCAACAACGATCGCTATACGCGTGAGGCGGAGCTGCGCTCCTCGGTGGTTCGCGTCAACGAGAATGTCGATGCCATCGCGCTGGCGCATGGCGAGGCCGATGCCAGGCGCCGGCTCGAATTCGATCTCGGCACGGTGCTGGGCGCCATGCGGCGCATCTACAGCGCCCAGATCAATCTTTCCTGGGTTACCGACACCTATGGCTGGATCACTGTCGTCGCGCCGATTCTGGTCGCCTCACCGGTCTATTTCGCCGGCGATATCAGCTTTGGCGGCTTGATGATGGCAGTCGGCGCTTTCAACCAGGTCCATTCGTCGCTGCGCTGGTTCATCAACAATATCGGCGGCATCGCCGATTGGCGCGCTACGCTGATGCGGGTCGCCGACTTTCGCATCGCACTTGGCGACACCGACGCGCTGCACCATACGGAAAGGCGCATTTCGTTCGGCGAAAACCCGGACGGCAGCCTGACCTTCGAGAAACTCGAGGTCGCCTCGCCGGAGGGATGCACCAAGCTTGCCGAGCCGCATGTCGAAATCCGCGCCGGCGACCGGGTCATGATCACCGGAGATCCGGGCGCCGGCAAGACGCTGTTCTTCCGGGCCATTGCCGGTCTGTGGCCATGGGGCAGCGGACGCATCGGCATGCCGGCCGGAGAAGCGCCGATCTTTGTTCCGCGTACCCCCTATTTCCCGCTCGGCAAGCTGCGCGAGGTGCTCAACCATTCAGACGGCGCGGCGGAGGCGAGCGATGCCGAGATCTCGGAGGTGCTGGCCGATGTCGGGCTGCAACGCCTGTCGTCCTCGCTCGATCGCTCGGCGCGCTGGGAGCGTGAGCTCAGCGACGACGAGCAGCGTCTGCTGGCCTTTGCCAGGCTGGCCTTGCGACGGCCGAAATGGGTGATCATCGACGAGGCGCTGGACGCGTTCGACGGCCCAACGCTGAGGCAAGTGCTGTCGATGCTGGAGAAGCGCCTTCCCGACGCCGCGATCCTCAATATCGGCCGCGGCCAGCACAATGCCCGCTTCTTCCGGCGGGCGTTGACCATCGTCAAGGATGCCGGCCAGCCGCCACTCAAGCCGGCCCGTATCAGGGCAGGTGCCATCGAACCGCCCCCGGTTATCGTTTCGGCTGGCCGAAAGAAATAGAAGGCAAGCTTTATTTCGCCGCGATCGCGGCGAAAAACTGTCGCGATCGTTTCAGATGGGAACGTTCCGATCGGCCATGCTTGACGCTCTCGCCCTGCTCGCCTGCTTTGCCTGCACCCCGGCGGCACCTGCGGCCGCACCGGCCAATGCAATTGCCGTCGATGTCGAGCTGGTGCTGGCCGTCGACATCTCGCAGTCGATGGATGAAAGGGAGTTCGCCCTGCAGCGCGCCGGCTATGTCGCGGCGCTGCGCCACCCCGACTTCATCAACGCCGTGCGTGCCGGCACCTTCGGCCGCATCGCCATCGCCTATTTCGAATGGGCCGGCACCATCCGCGACGATGCGGTCATTGCCTGGCAGGTCGTCGACAGCAAGGAGAGCGCCAACGCTTTCGCCGACAAGATCGCGGCCCGCCCGTTCAGGAGCTTTCGCGGCACCTCGATTTCCGGTGCTGTGGCTTTCGGCGCCGAGCTTTTCAACGGCACGGCCTTCACCGGCAAACGCCGCGTCATCGACGTCTCGGGGGACGGCCCAAACAACACCGGCTTGCCGGTCACAACGGCACGCGATGCGGCGCTGGCGAAGGGCATCGTCATCAACGGGCTGCCGATCCTGATCAGCCCGTCACCCACCTTCAGCCATCTCGACCGGTATTATGCCGAATGCGTTACCGGCGGGCCGGGCTCGTTCGTGCTGCCGATCTATGCTGCTTCCGAATTCGCCACCGCCACTCGCCGCAAACTGATCCTCGAGGTCAGCGGCATCGAGTATCCCAAGCTGGATCCGAGGACGATCCGCATCGACGCACCGATCGACTGCCTGCAAGGCGAGCGCGACCGGCGGTTTTTCTCGGACCCATATTTCCCGGAACTCGACCGATAAGGCTGGCCCAGGGGTAAGCTAGGCTGGTGGCAGGCCGAAGGCCGGGAACAGAGATGGCCCGAGCGGCCCTATGAAGATCGTCAAGGAAGCGATCCCGCCCTCGGCTGCGTCGAACACATGCAGGGAATGGGCCCGCCATTCAGGGCCATCGTGGCTGCGGGAATAAACCCCGACCGCCGGCTGGGCATTGGCCCGGGTGGCCAGCGTGCGGAAGCCGCCAAACCTCGGCCAGACGGTCTCGAAGAAACCGCGGATCGCTTCGCGGCCTTGATACCATTCACGCCAAGGCGGCATTGTATAGATGGCGTCCTCACGCAGCAGCTCGATCAAGCTGTCGAGATTGGCGGCCTGCCAGGCCTGCATGTAGCGTTCGAGCAGCAGGCCTTCTTCGGGGCTGGGCCGTGATCGGCTGGCCGGCCGTCCCTGAGGATAGCGCGCCGCCAGCGTTGCGCGGGCCCGCTGCAACGCGCTGTTGATCGAAGCCGTCGATCCGCCCAGCAAACGCGCCGTCTCGACAGCCGACCATCCGAGGACGTCGGCAAGCAGCAGCGCGGCGCGCTGCCTGGGCGGCAGATCCTGGATCGCGGCGACGAAGGCGAGCTGGACGGCCTCGCGGCTCTCGTAACGGGCTTCCGGACCTGGCTCGCTGCCGGCAATGTCTGGAAGCTCGGCGTCGGGGTAGGGCTCCAGCCAGGCGATGTCGGCTACCGGCCCGCCTATGGCCGCCCCGTGCGAGGGCGGCCGTCCGGGTTCCCGGAGAATGCGACGCGCCCTCGACCTCGCCTTGATGGCGTTGAGGCAAGCGTTGGTCGCGATCATGTAGAGCCAACCGCGAACCGAACCTCGCCCGTCGAACTCCGATCTTGCGCGCCAGGCGCGAAGCAACGTGTCCTGGACGAGGTCGTCGGCCTCGTGCAGCGAACCCATCATGCGATAACAATGCAGCTTGAGCTCGCGGCGATGCGCGGCCGTGACCTTCTCGAAGGCCAGCCGATCGAGGATCGGCTGGCCTGCTGGTTCCAGAGGTGGTTGAGCGTCTGTCATGTGGCTTGTGCGGTTACGAGCGAGCGTTGCATTACGCGCCCCTCAGGCGGCCGGGGCAAGCCCGCTACCGCTCACCATGAAGGAACTGCCTTGCGGCTGGCCGGTGGCGAGTGCGACCACCGCCCGTCCGACATCGGCCGGCGTTTGCATGTCGGTCATGGCGGCGATGAAGTCCGCCGGCTGGATGCCCATATAGGCCGCTATGCTGTCGACGCCGGCCTTGCCCACGCCGGTTTCCGGCATGATGCGCATCGGCGCGAGCGCCATGAAGCGCAGGCCGAGGCCAAGCCGGTCGGCCTCCTTCTGGCTATGACCGGCCAGGAACATCTGCATGCGTTTTGCGCCGGCATAGCCGCCGGCGTTCGGTGGTCCGCCGGTCAAGGCCGCGCCGCTGGAGATCAGAACGATCCGGGTCCCCGGCTTGAGCGGACGCCGCAGAGCGGCCCGGCAAAACAGGAACGATGCCTTGACGTCCGTGTCCCAATTTGCCGAGAACGCCTTCCAGTTCTGTTCATGCACCGGCGCAGAAGGCGCCAGCGCGCCTGCACAGATCACCAGCACGTCCGGCTCAAGCGCGGCGAAGACCTTATCCGGGGCGGAGTCCACCGTAGCATCGACCGCGAGCGTCTTCACGCCCGAGACCTCCCAGGCAAATTGCGCCAGGGCCTGTTTTCCGCGGGCAACGGCCAGCACCGCCGCTTTCTCCTTGAGAGCGGCCTCCGCGATCGAGCGGCCGACACCACGGCTGCCTCCGACGACGACGACATTCTGATTTTGCAACGATCCCATGGATCACCTCTCGTTCCCGGCCGCCGGACCATCCAGGCGCGCTCATCGATAAGGACAGCGCAGGTGTGCCAAAATCATCGGTGCCAGGTGGAAATATCTTTCAGGTGACGGCAGCCGCGCTTCGTTTTTGTATTCAGTGTCATTACCTCTGGGGTAATCGACGAGCGCATTACGTCTCGGCAAACTGCTCCCATCAAGCCGGTTGTCCGGCCTTCGACCACAAGGAGATACGCCATGACCGCCTACGCCGTCGCCCATATGCGCCAGGTCACGCCGGGGCCGCAGATCGTCGAGTACCTGCACAAGATCGATGAAACGCTGGAACCGTTTGGCGGCCGCTTCGTGGTGCACGGAGGCGAGGTGGAAGTCGTTGAAAACACCTGGCCGGGCCACCTCGTCATGATCGAATTTCCAGACATGCAGCAGGCGCGCGCATGGTACCGCTCGCGCGCCTATCAGGAGATCTTGCCGCTGCGCACCGAGAATTCTCAGTCCGACGTGGTCCTGGTCGATGGCGTTGCGCATCCGCACAAGGCCACCGACGTTCTCGAATAAGGGGACGATCTGCGACGATTGGCTCTTATCGTTTCAGCAGAAACACCGCCTGCTGGCCGAAAAAATTCCAGAACCACCACGGCATCGAGAAGCCGATCCGCTGGCCATTGGCGTCGAGCGCGGTCGCCTTTTCCACCGTCGCGCCAAGCTCGTCGCACAGATTGACGAAATCGCGAATGGTGCAGAAATGGATGTTGGGGGTGTCATACCAGGAATAGGGCAGGTCCCTGGTCACCGGCATGCGGCCGTTGAAGAGCAACGAAAAGCGCACCCGCCAGTGGCCGAAATTCGGGAATGAGACGATGGCGCGGTTGCCGATCCGGAGCAGTTCGTCGAGCACCAGCTTCGGATTGCGTGTCGCCTGCAAGGTCTGCGACAAGACGACGAAGTCGAAGCCCTTGTCGGGATAGAATTGGAGATCCTTGTCGGCATCGCCCTGGATGACCGACAGGCCACGCGCCACGCATTCGTTGACGCCGCGCTGCGACAGCTCCAGGCCGCGGCCATCGACCTTCTTGGTCGCCTGCAGCAATTCGAGCAGCAGGCCGTCGCCGGAACCGACATCCAGCACCCGCGACTGCGGCGGGATGAGATCGGCGACGACTTCGAGGTCGACGCGCTGGGCGCGGTTGACGCTCATGCGTTCGGCTCCTGCCTGGCGCATGGTCCTGATCCGAAAAGTCTGCAACTTTTCGGGGTCATGCGCTGATGCCTGGCGCATGGTCCTGATCCGAAAAGCCGGCAACTTTTCGGGGTCATGCGCCGAGCCCTCTCGCCCGAGCGGCCGAGGCGATGAAGCCTTTGATGGCGGCGAACAGTTCGGGCTCGTCGAGCAGAAAGGCGTCGTGGCCGCGGTCGGTCTCGATTTCGACGAACGATACCGAGGCGCCGGCCGCGTTCAGCGCGTGCACGACCGAGCGGCTCTCTTCGGTCGGGAACAGCCAGTCGCTGGTGAACGAAACCAGGCAGAAGCGCGTCTTGGTGCTGGCGAAGGCATCGGCCAGCCGGCCGCCATGGTCGGCGGCGAGATCGAAATAGTCCATCGCCCGGGTCATGTAGAGATAGGAGTTGGCATCGAAGCGATCGACGAAGGTCATGCCCTGATGGCGCAGATAGCTCTCGATCTGGAAGTCGGCATCGAAACCGAAGGTCAGCGCTTCGCGGTCCTGCAGGTTGCGGCCGAACTTGCGATGCAGCGCTGCTTCCGACAGATAGGTGATGTGGGCGGCCATGCGCGCCACCGCCAGCCCCTTTTCCGGCCGCTTGCCATGCTCGAAATATTTGCCGCCGTGCCAATCGGGGTCGGCCATCACCGCCTGCCTGCCGACCTCGTGGAAGGCGATGTTCTGCGAAGAATGGCGGGCGCCGGTCGCGATCGGCAGCGCCGAGAAGACGCGCTCGGGATAGCTGGAGGCCCATTGCAGCACCTGCATGCCGCCCATCGAGCCGCCAAGCACGCTGAACAACTGTTCGATGCCGAAATGCTCGACCAGCATCAACTGCGCCCGCACCATGTCGCGGATGGTGATGATCGGCAGGTCGAGCCCGTAAGGCTTGGCTGTGGCGGGATTTGTCGAGGCGGGGCCGGTGGAGCCGAGGCAGCCGCCGATGACGTTTGACGAGATGACGAAGAAACGGTCGGTATCGATGATCTTGCCGGGGCCGATCAGCACTTCCCACCAGCCCGGCTTGCCGGTCACGGGATTGGTGTTGGCGACGTGCTGGTCGCCGGTCAGCGCATGGCAGACGAGGATGGCGTTGGAGCGCGCGTCGTTGAGCGTGCCATAGGTCTGGTAGGCGATCTGGAACGGCGACAGCAGCGTGCCGGCGTCGAGCTTGAGCGGCTTGTCGGCGCCGAAACGCAACACCGGGCTCGACGGCTGGTCGGCCTCGTTGTTGGTTTTTCGAGCGCGCAAAGCGACCATTACATCTCCTTGCCCGGCCTTCCGTTGTCCGCCGGTCTGGGCAACAGCCAGTCAGGGCAACAAAAAACCGGCCATGCCTTCGCAAAGCCGGTTACAAGATGCAAACGGCCCTTTAGCAAGTTGTTTAACGTGGCTGCAAGCCGACCGGCCAAATCACCACGGAACTGTTGCTGCTCTTCTAGGACCGACGCATGGCTTCGTCAACGGCAAGTTCTTGATCCCGAATTGCCGCCCCTCGACATTCCGAGCCACGGCTTGTATTTCCGCTGCGGCCTCCGGATGGAGGCACTCTCGACGGATTTCATGAAATGAGCCAGACACCGGATCAGACACGTCCAAGGCCCCGCGCCGGCATCATGGACATCGAAGCCTATGTGCCCGGCAAGAGCGCGGCGCCTGAAGGTGTCGCCAAGGTCCATAAATTGTCGGCGAACGAGAACCCGCTCGGTCCTTCGCCAAAGGCGATAGAGGCCGCGCGCGCGGTCGCCGACAAGCTCGCGGTCTATCCCGACGGCAGCGCCAGGCGCCTGAGGGAAGCGATCGCCGAGGTGCACGGGCTCAACCCGGCGAACATCGTCTGCTCCAACGGCTCCGACGAGATTCTGGGCCTGCTGGCGCAGACCTATCTCGCACCCGGCGACGAAGCCATCATCACCGAACACGGCTTCATGGTCTACAAGATCTACATACAGTCGGCCGGTGCCGTCCCGGTAACGGTCAAGGAGACCGATGAACGCGCCGACATCGATGCGATCCTCGCCGCGGTGACGCCGGCTACCCGGATCATCTTCCTTGCCAATCCAAACAATCCAACCGGCACCTACGTGCCGTTCCAGGAGGTGCGCCGCCTGCATGCCGGCCTGCCGCGAAACGTGCTTCTGGTGCTGGATGCAGCTTACGCCGAATATGTCCGGCGAAACGATTATGAAGCCGGCGTCGAGTTGGTGGGCAGCGCGGAAAACGTGGTCATGACCCGCACTTTCTCCAAATTGGGCCTGGGCGGGGCGCGGATCGGCTGGATGTATGCGCCAATGCACGTCATCGACGCGATCAACCGCGTGCGCGGGCCTTTCAACGTCAATGCGACGGCGATCGAGGCCGGCATCGCGGCGATCCACGACCGCGCCCATATCCAACGCAGCGTCGCGCACAACGAGACCTGGCTAGCCTGGCTGAGCGAGCAACTAAGCGGGCTCGGGCTGCGGGTGACGCCGAGCGTCGGCAATTTCATCCTCATCCACTTTCCCGAGGACAAAAAGCATTCGGCGGCGGCCGCCGACGACTACCTCAGTGCGCGCGGCTACATATTGCGGCGCGTTTCCGGCTACGGTTTTCCGAACGCGCTGCGCATGAGCATCGGCACCGAAGAGGCCAATCGCGGCGTTGTCGCAGCACTCGCGACATTCCTGAAAAGCTAGAACACCATGACCTCACCGATGTTCGAAAAGATCGCGCTGGTCGGCATCGGCCTGATCGGCTCGTCGCTGGCCCGCGTCATCCGCCGCGAGGGACTCGCCGGCCAAGTCGCGATTTCGACGCGCAGCGACGCGACGCTGGCACGCGCGAGCCAACTCGGCCTTGGCGACACCTATACGACGGATGCGAAAGAGGCGGTTCGCGATGCTGATCTGGTTATCGTTTCGGTGCCGGTCGGCTCTTCAGGCACGGTCGCCGCAGAGATCGCGCCGGCGCTGAAGAAGGGCGCCATCCTCACCGATGTCGGCTCGACCAAGGCGTCGGTGATCGCGCAGATGCAGCCGCACGTGCCTGATGGCGTGCTCTTCATCCCCGGCCATCCTTTGGCCGGCACCGAAAAATCGGGACCGGACGCCGGTTTTGCCGAACTGTTCGAGAACCGCTGGTGCATTTTCACGCCGCTGCCCGGCACCGATCCCGCAGCACTGGAAAAGCTCTCGGAATTCTGGCGCCGCTGCGGCTCCAACATCGACACCATGGACCCGCAGCATCACGACATGACGCTGGCCATCGTTTCGCACCTGCCGCATATCATCGCTTACAACATCGTCGGTACCGCCGACGATCTGGAGTCGGTGACCAAGTCCGAGGTCATCAAATACTCGGCTTCCGGCTTTCGCGACTTCACCCGTCTCGCGGCGTCGGACCCGACCATGTGGCGCGACGTCTGCCTGCACAACAAGGACGCCATTCTCGAAATGCTGGCGCGGTTTTCCGAGGATCTGTCCTCGCTGCAGCGGGCGATCCGCTGGGGCGACGGCGAAAAACTGTTCGACCTGTTCACCCGCACCCGCGCCGTCCGCCGCTCGATCATCGAGGCCGGCCAGGATATCGACGTACCGGATTTCGGCCGCCAGGCAGTCGAACACCCGCCGAAGGGATAAGCCGCGGCAGGCCGATCGCAGGCCGGCTCGGCTTAGAGCGGTTCATCGTTTCACAGAAACGCCGAACCGCTCTATCTCTTTGTTTTTGCGCAATTCCGGACGGAAAACCGTTTCACACTTTTCCTGGAATTGCTCTAGTCGAGCGGCTTGATCTTGCCGAGCGGGATGAAGCCGAGCGAGGCCTTGCCCCTGACGATCTTCAGCGGCATCGACGGCTGGTTGCCGAGCAGCGCCAGTCCGGCAAAGCCGGTTTGGATCTCTTTCTTCTGCTCGGGGATGGCGGTGGCGAGGATTGCCGCCACGGCCTTCGGATCATTGAGCCTGATCGTCAGGTCGGCATTTATGAGACCGTCGTCATCGACCGACAGCGGTCCGGAAACGGTGATGCGCGCAGTTCCGGACGACAGATCGAGCTCGTGGATTTCGGCCGCCTGGCCGCGCAGGCTCTTCGGATTTGCCTTGATCAGCGTCACGCCGTTCTTCAGCGTCACGTCGCCGCTGCCGTCGAGCGGCGGCAAGACGCGCCCGTCGATGGCCGCCGCGTCGATTTCGAGATCGGTGAAATTGCCGGTATAGTCGATGTCCGGGCCGTTTGGGCGCAATTGTCCGGTGGCGGTTCCGGCGCTGAACAGCGAGACGGGATCGGTGTCGTCTGCCGGATCGGTCTGGCCGGACAGGCCTTCTGCCTGCAGCGAGAGGCGTCTCGGCAGCGGCCAGGACAGCTTCATGTCGGCCCGCAGATCATCCCAGTCGATCCAGAGCGGGGTCATGCCGGGAACAGAGGTCCTGAGCGGCCCCCTGAGCTCGGCGGCAGGCGACAAAAGCCGGGTGATCTGCGTGGCGGCGTTGATCTTGCCTGTCGATGCCGCGACGTTGCGGCTGTCGTCCTCGTAAGCCAGGCTATCGCAGGAAAGGGTGAAGCTGAAGGGATAGCCGCTGATCGCGAGATTGGCGCAGTCGGCCCTGATGCCTTTGTCGTCGAGATCGGCGACCGCCTTGTCGGTCGCGCTCTCGACCAGGTCCGCCAGGTAGAACCAGCCCGCGCTGTAGATGCCGAACAGCACGAGAATGAAAGCGGCAAGCCACAACAGGCGGCGACGTTGGCTGGGCGGCGGGCGCTCGTCACTTGACGTCATGCTGCGGCTTTCGTTAACGCGGGTGGCACGGGCGGGCTGTCGCTTGCGGCAACAACAGGTAGACGGACTGAAACACCACCGGTGGGTGGTTCGTCACAATCAGGCTTGGCGATATGGGCGATTTTTGGGTTTTTGGCTACGGCTCACTGATCTGGCGACCGGGATTCGCGCATGTCGAGACGCGGCGCGCCCGCCTGCATGGCTACCGCCGTTCGCTGTGCGTCTATTCTTTCGTGCATCGCGGCACGCGCGAACGGCCGGGCCTGGTGCTCGGCCTCGACCGCGGCGGCTCCTGCATCGGGCTCGCGTTCCGGGTTCCAGGCGAGCTGCGCAACGAGGTCATTACCTATCTGCGCGAACGCGAGCTGGTCACCAACGTCTATCTCGAACGTGTGCTCAGCGTTCGCCTCGACAAGGGTAAAACGGATGGGGGCGAGACGGTCGACGCCGTCGCCTATGTCGTGGACCGCAGCCATGAGCAATATGCCGGTGCGCTCGACGCAGCCGAGGCGGCGGCCGTCGTCCGCGGCGCCGTCGGCCAGTCGGGGAGGAATGAGGATTACGTGCTCAGCACGCTGGAGCACCTCGAAGCACTGGGTATAAGCGACCACTGGCTGGAAGACGTGACAAGACGGGTCGCGACGTAGCTTCGGTGTCGTGAGCGGGCTACATCCTGAAAATCTGTTTTCCAAGATCGGCGCGATCCAGGCTGTTTGCCACGGCAAGCTTGAACTCGGTCAGCGGGTGGAGACCGCCGACAGGAACGTGGAAGCCGGGCTGGCCGAAGGTGTCGATAATCTCGCGTAGCACAGGCCGGTCGGCTTCGGCCAGCGGCGAAAAGAAATAGCGATAGATATTCGCCCTGATCTCGACGCCGCTCAGCAAGACATCGAAATTGTGCAGCTCGAAGCGCTCGGCACTCATGCCGCCATTGATCACCATCTGCCCGCCGAGCGCCAGGGTGCGGATCAATTCGCCGCTGACAGGTCCGCCGACATTGTCGATAATCCCGTTCAATCCGGCGCCACCGGTGATATCCATCACCGCTTCCCGGATACTTGTCTTCAAGTCCGAAAGGTCAAGAATGGCGCCGACGCCAAGCGTCTTCAGGTCGAAGCTTTGGTGCGAGCGCCGCACAAGCGCGATGACGTTGATGCCGCGTCGTTGGGCGAACTGCATCACCATTGTCGAAATCGACGAATAGCCGGCCGTGACAGCCAGCCACTGGCCAGGCCGCACACGGGAATCCACCAGCAGATCCCACGCGGTAATGGGGTTCACCATCTGCCCGGCGCGTTCGACCGGATAGCCGGCAGGCAACGGGATCAGCCATTCGGCGGGAATCGCCGCGTACTCGGCCCAACTGCCATAATAGCTGAATGCGACAAGCGTCCCCGGTTCCAGCAAAACGTCCGCGCCAACGGCTTCGACGATGCCGGCGCCATGGTTTCCGGCGATCTGCCGGGGAAAATGCGGCTTTTTCGGTTCGGGATAGAGGTTCTGGATAAACAGGAAGTCGCCCGGATTGATCGAGGCCGAGACCATCCTGACCAGCACTTCGCCGTCGCCGATCCGCGGCATCGGCAGGTCGTCCACATAGAGCACGTCGCGCGGCGAGCCGATGGCGTCAAATACAATTGCTTTCATTCCGGTCTCCACAACAAACGATCCGGGGCAAACAGTCCGGGCTTGGCCAGACCGTGCCGAGATTTGCGTCGGCGCCGCGGAACCTATGGCCGGCCGGCAAAGGTCTGAATTGGCAGATTTGACAATCTATTTGCTAAACTTGCCAGATTGTTTCCTCAGAGGGTACTGGTTTGGAAATTGGGGACAGCGTCTTGAAGCCCGACACGGCGCGGCGGGTCGCGGTTTTGTGAAGCGCCGGCGGGCTGGAAAAGAGGCTATGCGTTTGACGTTGCCACGGTGCGACATAGGTTAGCTCGGTCGGCGGCTCCCACCCGCCCCAGCATGAATCACCATGGAGATCAGCCTTGCAGAAACGTCGTCTCGGTCGCACCGACCTATCCATCGCGCCATTGGTTCTGGGCGGCAATGTGTTCGGCTGGACCGCCGATGAGAAAACCTCGTTCGACCTGCTCGACCGCTTTGTCGACGCTGGCCTCAACGCCATCGACACGGCCGATTCCTATTCGCGCTGGATTCCCGGCCACGAGGGCGGCGAATCCGAAACCATTATCGGCAAATGGATGAAAAGCCGCGGCAACCGCGACAAGGTTGTCGTTATCACCAAGGTCGGTTCGGATATGGGGCAGGGCAAGAGGGATCTGTCCGCCGCCTACATCGAAAAGGCCATCGACGCCACGCTGAAGCGGCTGCAGGTCGATACAATCGATCTCTATCTGTCGCACTGGCCTGATCCGGCCACTCCCTATGAGGAAACGCTCGGCGCCTACCAGAAACTGCTCGACAAGGGCAAAATCCGTTATGCCGGCGCTTCCAACCTCGACGCCGCCCAGTTGCGGGCCGCACTCGACGTAGCAAGCCTGCGCGGCCTGCCGCGCTACGAGGTGCTGCAGCCGGAATACAACCTTTACGACCGCTCGTCCTTCGATGGTCCGCTGCGCGATCTGTGCGCGGCCGAGGACATCGGCGTCATCACCTATTTCAGCCTCGCCAAGGGGTTTCTGAGCGGCAAGTACCGCAGCGAGGCCGACCTCGGCAAAAGCCCGCGCGGTGGCGGTGTGAAAGGCTATCTCAACACCCGCGGCATGCGCATTCTCTCAGCGCTCGATGCCGTTTCAGCCAGACATTCGGCCAAGCCAGCGGAAGTGGCGCTTGCCTGGGTCATGGCACGGCCCGGCGTCACCGCTCCGATCGCCAGCGCGACGACGCTCGACCAGCTCGACAGCCTGGTGCGTGCCGCGTCGTTGCAGCTCAGCCCGGACGATATCGCCGAGCTCGACAAGGCCAGCGCATAGCCGCGCACGATCGTTCAAGACCGGCGCCGCTGCCTTGCCCTACCGTCCCTGCATCGTCGCAGGATGCAGGGACGCCGCATGGCCGGACAGGGTCTTCTCGATCAGCAGCTATGGCAGCAATTGCTGGCGCTTGTGCTGGCATCGGCCATCGTTATGGGCAGCCCGGGGCCGGCGACGATAAGCGTCACCGCGATCGGCGCCGCATTCGGCCTGCGCGATTCGCTCCGTTATGCCTCGGGAATCGTTGTCGGGACGGTCCTCGTGCTTTTGGTGGTGGCGACGGGCATCATGGCCGTTCTCACCGCGCTGCCGAAGCTCGCAGCGCTGTTGGCGGTCGCGTCAGCAGCCTACATCCTCTATCTGGCGTTCAAGATAGCGACGGCGCCGCCACTGGCGGCACGCATTGGTGGGGCGGCGCTTCCCACTTTCCTGGGCGGGTTCCTTCTGGCCGTTGCCAATCCGAAAGCCTATGTGGCGATTGCCGCCGTGTTTGCCGGCGCGTCTTCCGGCACCGGCGGTCTTGCTATTTCAGCCAAGCTGGCGGTCCTCGCGTTGATGATTGTTGCCATTCATCTCTTGTGGCTTCTCGCCGGCGCGGCTTTTGCACGTTTGTTGCGCAAACCCTTGGCGTCGCGGATCATCAATCTGGTGTTTGCCGTGACGCTGGTTGCGACGGCCGCGCTGGCTGCCCTGCCATAAGTCTTTGTGGCATCTGAGGCCGTTGTTTCAGCCTTTCAATTCAGGTTTCGCATCCAGCTCACCAAGCCGTTTCATTGCCGTCGGCGGCATCGGCGGCGGGTTCGGCGTCTGCGCCGCCTCGACGAGAAGCTGGTCGCAGGCGGCCTCCGTCTCGCCGATCAGCCGTTGCATAAATTCGTCCTTGCCGAGGCCGGGCGGGATCGGTGGCAGGAAGCGCGCCTTGATCGTGCCGGGATAGCGCAGGAACTTGCGGCGCGGCCAATAGAGGCCGGCGACGTGAGCGACCGGCACCACCGGAATGCCAAGTTGCGCGTAGAGTTCGACGATGCCGTATTTGTAGACCGGTTCGTCGCCCGGCGCCCGGCGGGTGCCCTCGGGATAGATGATCAGCTGGCGCGGATTGCGCGCCAATTCCTGTTTGGTCGCGGCGATCACCGTCTTCAATGCCTTCGAGCGGCTGCCGCGGTCGACAGGAATCATCCGCATCTTCAAAATGTACCAGCCGAAGAACGGGATCCAGGTCAGCTCCCGTTTCAATATGTAAACGGGATCGTCGAGATACGGCAGGAAAGCGATCGTGTCCCAGAAGGACTGGTGCTTCGGCGCCAGGATGAAGGAGCCTTCAGGCAGGTTTTCCTGGCCGGTGATCTCACTTCTGGTGCCGGCGATCTTGTCGTAGAGCCACATGCTGGTGCGCGACCAGAATTTCGGCACGAACCAGGCGCGATGGCGTGGCGACAGGAAATAATACGGGGTCCAGAGGATCATCTGGACGATCAAATTGAGGTAGAAGGCGAGATTGAACGCCAGCGAGCGGAAATACAGCATACAGCATGTGCCCGGTGAGGAGGTGTGCGTTGGTTACACCAAGCGCCGGCAAAAAGGAAACGCTGCGAGGCGGGCGATCGGTTCCGGTTTTGCGATGGGCCGTCTTCGTCACGTTTGCCACGCCGCCTGCAGCAGGCGCTGTCTCAGGCGCGGGGCGGCGAAGTCGAGGAATGCGCGCAGCTTCACCGGCAGTAGCCCCTGGCCGGCATGGACGAGGCTCACCGGCCATGGGTCTGGCTCAAACTCTTGCAGCACCGGGCGCAGCGTACCCGACCGAACCGCGGCGGCGATCTGGTAGGAAAGCAGCCTCGTCACGCCGACGCCGGCAATCGCTGCATCGATTGCTGCCTCAGCGGTGTTGACCCGTAGCCTGGAGCGGACCGGCACGGCGAATTCGGCCTTGCCGGTGGCGAAGGTCCAACTGGCAGCGGTGAGCCCTTCAAAGGTGATGGCACTGTGCGCCGCAAGCTCTTGCGGCGTTTTCGGCGTGCCGTGCTCGGCGAGATAGGCCGGGCTCGCGCAAACGACGCGGCGGATTGAACCCAGGCGGGTGGCGATCAGGCTCGAATCGGCAAGCTCGCCGATGCGGATGGCGAGGTCGATGTGCTCTTCGACCAACTGGGTTATCCGGTCGGCGAGTGTCAGCCGCACACCTACCTCAGGATAGACGGAGAGGAAGCTGGTGACGACCGGCAGCACATGCAGGCGGCCGAAGACGATCGGCGCAGTGACGATGAGTTCGCCGGTCGGGGCATTGTATTCGCCGGCGGCTATTCGCTCGGCCTCGCCGACCTCGTCGAGAATACGACGACAGGCGGCGAGATAGGCATGGCCTGCATCGGTCAGCGACAGCTGCCGCGCCGGGCGGTTCAACAGCCGTGTCTTCAGGTGCTTTTCCAGGTCCGAAACCTTGCGGCTGACCGTCGTCAGCGGAATGCCGAAGCGGCGCCCGGCAGCCGAGAGGCTGCCTGTCTCCGCCGCGGCAACGAAAAGCGACATGGACTGGAGGCGATCCATAGCTCTCCCGAAAATCTGCCCTCCCGAAAAACGGAAGGATAGATTGCAGATATGGCATCTGCATCTCGAAGATGGAAGGACCTATTTCCTGACTAGCAATGCAGCGCAGCTTGGCGCTTGAGGAGGCTTCCATGAACGCTCACACCAGCGATGTTGCTTTCACTCCGACGGTGAAGGCGATTCAGGCGCGCAAGGGCTCGCGCCAGGCCTATGCCCGTGTCGAGGAGCGTGGCGGCTGGCAGGCGGCAATCACGTCCGATCTCGCCGCCTTCATCGAGGCGCAGACCAGCGTCTTTCTGTCGACCGCCAATGCGGACGGGCAGCCTTACATCCAGCATCGCGGCGGGCCTGCCGGTTTCCTCACGGTGCTCGACGAACGGACGATCGGCTTTGCCGATTTTTCCGGCAACAGGCAGTTCATCACCCAGGGCAACCTCAGCGACAACCCACAGGCTTTCCTATTCCTGATCGATTATGCGCACCGGCAGCGCATCAAGATCTGGGGCAGGGCGCGCGTCGTCGAGGGCGATGCCGAGCTGACGGCAAAGCTGATGCCGCAAGACTATAAGGCGCGACCCGAGCAGGTCATCCTGTTTACGGTTTCGGCTTGGGATTCAAATTGCTCGCAGCACATCCCGCAGCGTTTCGAAGCGGCCGACGTGGCGGCGGCGCTGGGCGAACGCGACAAGCGCATCGAACGGCTCGAACAGGAGATCGCACGCTTGCGATCAGATGCAGCAGCCAGGGAATAAGAGCTAGGGAATAAAAGTGCCGGTGCCGTTCAGTTTCCGCCCGCGGCGTCGGCCAGCGTGACGCCGTTGGGCGATTGCTTCACCGGCATGATGCCGCGCGCCAGCGCCAGCAGGTATTTGTTGTATTCGGTGAACAGCACGCGCAGCGCTTCTGGCTTGGTCAGCCAGCCGCCATTCTCGAGGTTGGTGTTGACCACCGGATAGGGCTCGAGCCTGGCGCCGTGCAGCAGCCGGCCCATTTCCAGCAAGCTACGCGGCATATGATAATTGTTGGTGACGAGAATGACCGTGCCGTAGGCATGGTCCTCGACCCATTTGGCACTTTCCTCGGCATTGCCGATCGTGTCGAGCGCGGCGCGGTCGATGTCGACGCAGCAGGAAAACAGCCTCTTGTCGCCGCCGGTCGCGGCCTGAAGCTGGCGGCGGCTGGCGGAGGGATGGACGCCGCTGATCAGCAGCCGCTCGCCCTTGCCTAACGCAAGCAGGCCCATCGCAGCGTCGAGGCGCGACTGGCCGCCGGTCAGCACGATGATAGCGTCGGCCCTTGCCGGATCGGCGGGCGTAGTCAGGCGGCTGACGGTATTGGCGAACCAGCCGAAGCCGGCGACAAACAGCGCCATAAAGGCGAGCAGAAGGAGAGCCGAGATGCGCAAGGAGCGGGCTGCCAGCAGCCGCCCATGTTTGGCGAACTGATCCGGCTTGGCAAATTCATCAGGCTCGGCGAATACAGGCGGGCGCGCAACCAGCACTGGCATGCATCCAGCGGTATCGGTCGAGTCCCGAACGTCCATCATGAAATGGTTAATCCCGAAATACGGCCTTTGGTAGGAAAAAAATGCAATTTTCGTGACGATGCGTTTTCATCCGTGATCGATCTTTCCTTTAGCCGGCGTCCGGCTGGCGAATGTCGATGTCGCTGAGATAGGTAACCACGGTGAAATGGGAGGTTGCCGCCGTCAGCGCGCCGATCACCAGCACCATGACAGCGACCCCGAGATAACCCGCCGAGCCGATGGCGAAATTGCCGAACAGGGCGGTCGCCTGGTCGGCCTGCGGCGTTGCCATGTTGCGTGACGACCACCAGGAGAAGACGATGAAGACCAGGATCGCCGCGGCGCCGCCTGCCGCGGCGCCCTTCATGCCGGTGACCAGAAAATGCCGGCGGAATTCGCGCGCGATGAAGCGCGCCTCGGCGCCGACAAAATGCAGCACCTCGATGATGTGACCATTGCCGGCCATGGCGCCGCGCGTTGCGAACACAACGGTCAGCACCGTCGCCGACAGCATCAGCGCCAGCACTGCAATACCGATCGTTACCGTGGTGCGGGCCATGGCAACCAGCCGGTCGACCCAGGTGCGATGATCGTCGAGCGAGGCACTCGGCAGCTTCGGCGTGATTGCCGCACGCAGTGCGGCGAAATCGGGCGGGTTGTTCTCATCGATGGTGATGATGATCAAGCGCGGCACCGGCAGCTCATCGATGTTCAGGCCCGAGCCCAGCCAAGGCTCGAGCAGCCGGGCCGTTGCTTCGCGGTCGACGATCCTGGCGCTTTTCACCCCAGGGAATTCGCCGGCGATCTGCGAGGCCAGCGCAAGTGCGGCCTCCATGTCGAGGCCGTCGACCGGCTTGATCTGGATGGTCGCCTCGCGCGAGATCTGGTTCTCCCAGACGGAGGCGGTGTCACGCACCAGCGTGACGGCGCCAAACGTCAGGCAGGACAGAAACGTCATGATGGCGATGACCAGCACCAGCGCCCGGCCGGCGATGTTCTGCGCCGGCACGATCGGCGCCATTTTGCGCTGGACGCGGGGCTTTGCCGCCGCGGCGTCGTGACCCTCGAAATGTTCGACGGAGAGCTCAGTCATAGATGTCCAGCCTTCCGCCGGCCAGGATCATTCGCCGTGCGTCGACCTGTTCCATCAGGCCGAGGTCGTGTGTGGCGATCACCACGGCGGTGCCCAGCCGGTTGAGCTCGATGAACAACCGCAGCAAGCGTCGTGCCAGCGGCGGGTCGACATTGCCGGTCGGCTCGTCGGCGAGCAGGATCTCGGGCTGCTCGATCAACGCCCGGGCGATGGCGGCGCGCTGCTTCTCGCCGCCAGACAGCACCGGCGGCAGCACATGCATGCGCTCGCCGAGGCCGACCCATTTCAGCAGCTCGGTGACGTCGGTGCGATAGGTCGCCTCCTCGCGGCCGCGCACGCGCAGCGGCAATGCCACGTTCTCGTAGGTGGTCATATGGTCGAGCAGGCGAAAATCCTGGAACACCACGCCGATGCGTCGTCTCAGATGCGGCAATTCGGTACGCGAGATGCGCGAGCGGTCCTTGCCGAAAATGGTGATCAGGCCGCGCGTCGGCTTCAGCGACATGAACAAAAGCCGCAGCAACGTCGTCTTGCCGGCGCCTGAAGGTCCGCTCAGGAACTGAAAGGAGCGCTCCGGAATGTGCAAGGAGATGTCGCGGAGAATCTCCGGACCCATGCCATACCGGAGGCCGACATTTTCGAAGCGGATCACTTTCGACGACCTGAAATTCTCGGCGGCAAGATGCCAGCCCTTTCTGTGGAAAGACCATCGGCCGGCATGGTTAACCGACGGTTAATTTGGGGGCTTTTCGAGCGAGTCACAGGGGTTCCGGTGGGGAAGCGTTAACCATTTCCGTTTACCCAAAAGAAACGAACAGCGAACAGGTGCGGTAGTGTTGGGCCATGATGGCTGAGGATCGAACCGCGCGCCCGGTTTCCGGCGAAATCATGACCGATCCGGCCGCCGAGCCGGAACGCATCATGCGCGACGTGACCGCCGAGGTCATCGATGCCGACTATGAGGTGCTGCCCCGCCATTTTACACGTCCAGACTTTGCGCAGCCGCCTGCGCGCATGATTTCCATGCCTTCGATCGAAGGCATGGACATGTTGCGCAAGCCCGAAACCGCCGTCGAACGGCCGTTGTGGGTGCATGGTGGGCCGATCTTCTGGATTGTCGGCGTCGGTGCCGCCTTTGCCGCCTTTTGGATTTCGGGCGGCCATGCGCTGGTTCGTTAGAGCGGCGCCAGAAAATCAACAGGTCACCAGATAAACGATCCGCGACGCGCTGCGGACACCCGACCGTTCGCGGGCGTCCTGCGAAAGATTTGGCCTTGCCAGCCGGCTCGACATGCCTAGAAACAGATTGAAGACCGTTTCGGTCGGCTTCGCCTACAGGGCGATCATTTCTGGAAGGGCAGCCAATGCCAGTTGTGCGCGGCAAGGACATCGAAGTCCTGTTTTCGGCGTCCGCCATCGCGCGGCGGAACCTGGAACTTGCCAAGGAGATCGCCGGGCACGACTACCACGACCTTCTGGTAATCTCGGTGCTGAAGGGATCGTTCATCTTCGCCGCCGATCTTATCCGTGCCATGCACGATGTCGGCCTGTCGCCGGAGGTCGAGTTCATCTTCATCTCCAGCTATGGCGCCGGCACGACCAGCGGTGAGGTGAGGGTGCTGCGCGACATCGACAACGAGGTCGCCGGCCGCGATGTGCTTTTGATCGATGACATTCTGGAATCCGGCAAGACGCTGAGTTTCACCCGCGACCTCATGCTGTCGCGCGGCGCGAGGAGCTGTGCCATCGCCGTGCTGCTCGACAAGCGCATGCGCCGCCAGACCACGCTCAACGCCGACTATGTCGGCTTTGACTGCCCCGATTATTTCGTCGTCGGTTATGGCATGGACGTCGCCCACGCGTTTCGGGAATTGCCCTTCGTCGGCATCGTCAAGGGCGACGCTTGAGGCCTTTTGATAATTCTACTCCGGCGGCCACCTGCCGGTGCTCTCCGACTCGAACGTCCGCTCCGCTCCGGTTCTCGAAAACCACGCCATCTGACTCGCCGGAGCGAATTCTGAAAAGGCCTCATCGACCCTTGGCGCCTTCAGGAAACATCAACTTTTCCCCGCCAAATATCCTGCCCATGGCAAAGCTCCTGATCGTCGAGGACGATGAATCCGTCCGCACTCTCGCCGCTCGCGCGCTCGAACGCGCCGGGCATAATGTCACTGTTGCCGCCGACGGCGCACATGGCCTTTCTCTGATCCGGGCGGCGCAAGGGAGCTATGACCTTGTGCTGTCCGACATCCGCATGCCGGAAATAGACGGCATCGAGATGGCCAAGGCGGCAGCGGCGCTGTTCCCGGCGATGAAGATCATGCTGATGACCGGCTATGCCGACCAGCGCGAGCGCGCCGAGGAATTGGACGGCATTATTCTCGACGTCGTGCAAAAGCCGTTCACGCTGGCTGAAATCCGCGCCCGCGTCGAACAGGCGCTCGCCTGCTTCGCCTAAAGCCCAAGGCCGACCGCCTTCAGGCGGGGTCGCAGGTCGCCGTAATGGCTGGCGCGCCGCTCCGGCGCCGGCTGGCATTGAGCGCAAACAGGCCGGCGCCGATGATGAGGGCTGCGCCTGCCGCCGTCGCTGGTCGCGGCACTTCGGCAAAGAACACAAAACCCCATAGCGGCGACCAGATGATACCGGTGTATTCGAAGGTGGCGACGCTGTTGGCGGGCGCCAGCCGGTAGGCCTGCGACAACAGGATCATGCCGGCCGAGGCAACGAAGCCGCATGCCCCCATCTTGAGGAGATCCGGCGTCGCCGGCCAGACCCATGGCCGGACGAGGAATTCGAGACTCGGATGCACGGCGTTGTCAATGCCTGCCAGCCAAAACAATGCCGCCACAAATGCGGCGCCGACCAGATAAGCGCCGTTCTGATAGAAAGCCATGACAGTCGAGGATTCGGTGTCGCCGATCTTGCGTGCCATGAGCTGCGAGAAACCGTAGAGCAGAGCCGAACCTAGCGACAGCAGCGCTGCCCAGTCGAACAAGCCGGCGCCCGGGCGCACCATCACCAGCACGCCGAGCATGCCGACCAGGACGGTGGCGAGCGCCTGCCAGGACACGCGTTCGCCGAGATAGGGTCCGGCCAACGCCATGATGAACAGCGGCGCCATGAAATAGAGCGCCACCGCGTCAGCCAGCGGCAGGGCGGCGATTGCCAGGTAGTAGGCCGTATAGGAGGTGAACTGGATGAAGGCGCGCATCGTCAGCATGCCGAACCGCTTCGACAGGATCGCCTGCAATCCGACATCGGCGTGGACAAGGAAAACCAGGATCGGCAGGGCGACGATCGAGCGGATCGCCATCACCTCGGTGACCGGATAGTGGCTCGACACCGCCTTGACCAGCGGGTCCTGCAGCGAAAAGACCAGCACGCCGAGACAGAGGCTGAGGATGCCGAGCACAAGCCGATTCTGCATAGGCGCTCCTGTCTCCCGCGTGCGCGGCCGAAAGCAGACCTGCATCCGGGTAAAAAGAACCCGCCACCGTTTCGGGCAGCGGGTACGAGTGAGGACTTTTGATTGGTCCGCAGCCGATTTCGCGGCCGCATATCCAATGGGTAAGGCGACTATCGTCCGCCGTTTGACATGTTGCAAACGAATTGGAATGATGCCAGCAATCAGATTTTCTTATGGCGGGCACATGCGACCCAATCTCGACAGCGACCTGTTGCGCACCTTCGTGGCGGTCGCCGACACCGGCAATTTCACCAAAGCGGCGGAGCGGGCCGGCCGCACCCAGTCGGCGGTCTCGATGCAGATGAAGAGGCTCGAAGGCATGATCGGCGACAGCCTGTTCGAGCGCGGGTCGCGCGGTGTAGCGTTGACGCAGCGCGGCGGCGAACTCATCGCCAACGCCAGGCGCATCGTTTCACTGCTCGACGAGACGGCGGCATCGATGGTCGCGGCGCCGCTTGGCGGGCCGGTGCGCATCGGTATCCCGGAGGAATATGGTCACGCGATCCTGTCGCGGGCACTCGGCGCCTTTGCCAAGCGCCATCCGCAGGTCGACATCACCGTCCGCTACGCGCATTCCGGTGCGCAGATCGCGGCGCTCGCCGCCGGCGAGCTCGATCTGGCGGTGGTGTTCGAATGGCAGGATCTGTCAGGCGGTGAGGTGCTGATGCATGACCCGACCGTATGGGTGACGTCGGAGCTGCATCACATGCATGAGGAGCGGCCGGTGCCGATCGCGCTCTACAACCGTGCCGGTTGGTGCAAGGATTTCGCCATAAAGTCGCTGGAACAGCGCGGTCTCGCCTATCGTGTCGCCTACACCAGCGATACCAATGGCGGCCTGCGGCTCGCCGTCACCTCCGGGTTGGCGATTGCGCCGATCTCGCGCAGCAACATCCCGGCCGGCTGCCGCGAGCTTACGGCCGCCGACGGGTTCGGCGACATCGATTCCTCGAACGTGGTGCTGCGGCGCAATCCGAACGCTTCCGGCGAGGCCATCGACGGCATGGAAGAGGCGATCCGAGAGGCGTTCACCAACCGTTAAAACGTGCCGCTCAGTCCGGCGGTGGCGGCCTCCACGGACCGCACGGCGATCTTCCGAATATTGGGGGGCAGCCTTACTTCAGCTCCAGCAACCGCTCCAGATAGCTGCGCTCGATATCGGGGCTGAGTGCGTTGCCGAGCCGCTTGCGGATCGCTTCGAGGATCTGGCGGGCACGCTGCACATCGATCTCGTCGGGCACTCTCACCGAACTTCCGTCATCGGGACCCTCGCTGGTGCGGGGCCGCCCGAGCGGGTCACGGTCGGCATTCTGCTGGCGTCCGCCCTGCCCGTTGCCGCCTTGATCGCCTTGCATCGCCTGCAGTTGCTTCATCATGTCCTTGGCGCCCCTGCGCAAGGCTTCCAATGCGCGGCCCTGGTGACCGACGGCCTGATCGCCTTCGCCCTCGCCGAGCGCCTGTTCGGCATTGCCCATGGATTTGCCGGCCTCGCCAAACCCCTCATTGGGGTCGAGGCCCATGCCTTCGAGGCTCTTCCTCAATTGATCGAGCTCGCCCTGCAGCTTGCCCTGGCCTTCCTGCAATTGCTTCAGCGCATCAGCAAATTCCTGCGGCGTCATCGGCTTCGGCCGGCCGAGCGGATCGCGGTCGTCACCCGGGCCGGGTTTGCCCTCTTCGCCCATCGGGCCTGGCTCACCGTTCTCGCCGAGCTGCTCGTCGCGGTTCTGCCCGCGCTGTTGCTGGCCGCGCTGCATCTGGTCCATACGGAAAGTGTCGTTCATCATCTCCTGCTGGCGCCGCATGATCTCGCCCAGCTTGTCCATCTGCTGGCGCATCTCGCTGTCTTGCTGGCCGCCTTGCTGCTGGCGGCCTGCCTGCAGATTGTTCATCATGTCCTGCAACTCGGACAGCAATTGCTGCGCCTGGTCGCGATTGCCGGATTTCGCCAGGTTCTCGATCTGGTCCATCATGCGGTCGATGTCGCTCTGGCGCAGTTCCTGACCGTTCTGCTGCATCTGTGGCGCATTCGGATTCTGCTGCGCCCGCGCCGCGAATTCCTGCAGGAACTGGTTCATCGCCTCGCGCAGTTCCTTCATCGCCTTCTCGATCTCTTGGTCGCTGGCGCCGTTCTTGATCGCATCCTGCAGCGCCTGCTGCGCCTGGCGCAGCCGCTTCTCGGCCGCCGACAGATTGCCTTCCTCGATGCCGAGCGCGATCTCCCAGAGGTAAGCGACCTCGTCGCGCAACTGGTCGTCGCTGTCGGCCATCTTCAGCCGGGTGCGGGCGCTCATGATGGCGAGGTAGTGCGCCATGTTGTCGAACGTGTCTTCCGGCCTGAGCGTGATTGCATCCATCAGGTCGAGCACGCGGTCCTTGGCATAGGCGTCGAGCGCCAGTATGCGGCGCTGCTCGACCACAGCCCGCGCCAACGGATTGGAGAATGGCCGCTCCGGCATCACCAGCGTCTTGGTTTCGCTGGTCGCCGTGTGTCCGGCACCGTCGGTGGCGACAAGCGACAGCTTGACGTTGCCACCTGCCCAGACATGGTCGGTCAGATCCTTCGTCGTCTTAGCGGCATTGGCCTTGCCGCCGCGGCGCGGCAACGTCAGCGGCATTTCCGGCGGGCCATAGAGCGGATGCGCGTTGGGCACTTGCGGATCGGCCAATGCGAAAACCGCATTGGCGGAGGCCGCGCCATAGTCGTCGTCGATCTGGTAGTTGAGTTCGAAGGCGCCGTTGACGGCGCGCTTCGGCTCGCCGACAAAGCGGATCTGCGGCGGCTTGTCGGGAATTATGGCGAAGGCCCAGCGGCCGAGCTCGCCGTCGCTGGACTGCAGCGTCAGCGTGCCGTCGGCCGTTAACTTGCCGCTGAACTGGCGCACGGTGGAAGGCGTTGCCGGACTTGCCTCAGTCTTGGCGGCTTGCGGCCCTGTCGGATCGATGGCGCGGGTGTTGCCGCCGGTGTCGGCGTAGCTCAGCGTTTCCTCGCCCGAACCGCCGGTGACGCGCAGCGACACATCGCTGCCCTCCGGAACCGTGAAGGTCGGCAGCGCTTGAGTGGCGTTGTTGGCCAGGACCGGGGCGTTCAGGAATACCGGCGGCCTGCCGGTATAGGCCGGCGGCGTCACCCAGGCATCAATGCGCGGCGGCACGACGTCGCGGGCGGCACGGGCAACAAAACCGTCGCTCAGCCTGCCGCCCGATGGCCCGAAGGAGAAGGCAAAGGCAGTGACCAACAAAAGCGCGGCAACGGCGCGCAGCGCCCACGGGTCGCGTTCCGGCACGCGTGTGCGCGGCACGTCGCCGCCAAGCTCGCCCAGCCGGTCCGCCATGCGCCGCTGATGCTCGCGCCACAGGGCTTGCGAAAAAATGCTTTCCTTGCCGCTCGGGCGATCGGTCTGGACCTGCACCGGGCTGTGCAGCAATCGGTTGGCCGCCTCGATGCGGCGGTCGACCTCGGCACTGGATGGCGTGCGGAAGAAACGCAGTGGATAGAGTGCGGCAAGCGCTGCGACGCCGAATGCCGTGATAAGACCGATCCGCGCCAGATCGGGCAAAAATGGGAACAGGCCGAGCCACGAAATGCTGAGGAACAGGCTGGCGACGATGATCAGTGGCAGCAGCAATGGCCAGCCGCGTTCGACGATTATCGAGACCTGCGTCCCCAGCCGGCTCAAGGCAAGGCGCCTGGCCAGACTGCGATCGCTGGTGAAAATGGGTCGTTGTGTCATCGGCCCTTCCTGGCCGGGCGGGATAGCCCAGGCCTCACGAGTCTATCGCATGGGCCCGAAAAGTCGATTTTCGGGAAGCACGATGCGAAGACCTAAAATCTTAGCGCGTACTTCGTGCGTCCAAGCGGATGTACATCGCCCTAAGGATACCAACAAACACGGCGAAGGCGAGGCGGTTCCCCAAAACGTGAACAATAATGCCCCGGATATTGTCAGAATTTCGCCGGATTGGCGTTTGCGCCGCAGACCAGTACGGCAACGCGCTCGCCTGCAGCCGGTGCGTAGCGGCCGGACAGGAGCGCCGCGAAGGCGGCCGCACCGCCCGGCTCGGAGATGATTCGCACGCGGTCCCACAGCGCCGCCTGGGCGGCGATAATGTCGTCGTCGCCGACCAGGATCGAGCGCTCGACGAATGCCTCGGCGATAGGAAACATCATTTCGCCGACACGCTTTGGCGCGAGCGAATCGGCGGCGATGCCCTCAGCCGGCGCGTCGACGGGTCGGCCCGCCTCGAAGGCGCGATGAAGCGTCGGCGCACCCTCCGGCTCGACCGCGATTATCCTGATGCGGCCGGAAAACCAGGCAGCGATGCCGCCGATCAGCCCGCCGCCGCCGACGGCGACCAGCAGGGTGTCGAGCTTCGGCAGGTCGGCCTCGATCTCGAGGCCGAGCGTGCCTTGCCCGACCAGCGTCTCCTCCTGGTTGAAGGCGTGGATCTGCAGCGCGCCGGATTTTTCGGCGAAGCTCTCGCTGGCGGCCAGCGCCTCGGCATAACGGGCGCCGCCGACGATCAGCTCGGCGCCGTAGCCGCGGATGCGGTCCAGCTTGGCCTGCGGGCTCACTTCGGGAACAAAGATGGTCGCCTTGTGGCCGAGTCGCATGGCGGCATAGGCGACCGCGGCGCCGTGATTGCCGCCCGACGCGGCGACGACGCCGGCCGCAGGAACCGGCCGTTCGAGGAGATTGGTGAACGCACCACGTGCCTTGAACGAGCCGGAATGCTGCAAGCACTCAAGCTTCAGGTCGACAGGCAGAGGCGGGCGGCCGAAATCGGCCATGTCGACGCGCAGCACCGGCGTGTGGCGCACGAAGGGCCGGATGCGGGGTTCTATCGCCGCAATGCGCTCGCGTGTGATCGTGTGGCCGTGCAGCATGATTTCACTCCCAGAGTTGACATTCAGAGTTGACATTACTTAGTAACTTGGCAAAGTGCCTAAATGCAAGAGCTCGATGTCTTCAAAGCAATTGCCAACCAGCGCAGGCTGCAGATCCTCGATTGGCTGAAGGACCCGCGCGCGCATTTTCCGCCGCAGGCGGACGGCGATCTGGTCGAGGACGGCGTCTGCGCGCTGCTGATCGCGGAAAAGCTGGGGATCACCCAGGCGACGCTCAGCGAACACATGCGCGTGCTCACCCAGACAGGGCTTTTGCGTAGCAAGCGCATCAAGCAGTGGACATTCTATCGCCGGAACGAAGACAGGATCGCCGAAACCAGGGCGCTCATTCAGCACCGGCTGTAGCGCTCAGGTATCTATTTTTGTTTGACCATGATCGGTTCCGAAAACCGGTTTCCACTTTTCGCTGACGCGGACCTTCGGTTCGGGATCATGGTCTACTCCAACCAGTCCGGCACCGAGTCCAGTCCGATCAGCTGGTCATAGGTCTGGCGCGGGCGCACAACGTGGAAGCGGTCGCCGTCGACCAGCACTTCCGGTACCAGCAGCCTGGTATTGTAGGTGCCGGCCTGAACGGCGCCATAGGCGCCGGCGGTGGAGACAGCGATCAGGTCGCCGGATTTCAGCCGGGGCAGGTCACGGTCGAGCCCGAGATAGTCGCCGGTCTCGCAAACCGGGCCGACGACGTCGACCTTCATGCGTGGTGCTGCGGCCGGCTGCTGCGCCACCGGCTTGATGTCGTGGAAAGCGTCGTAAAGCGTCGGCCGGATCAGATCGTTCATCGCGGCGTCGACGACGAGGAAGTTCTTGGCGTCGCCCTCCTTCACGAAGATCACCTGCGAGACCAGGATGCCGGCATTGCCGACGATCAGCCGGCCTGGCTCGAACATTACCTTCAGCCCAAGTTTGGCAACATGCTTCCTGACGATCTGGGCATAGGCATCGGGCAAAGGCGGCGGGTTGTTGTCGACGCGGTAGGGAATGCCAAGGCCGCCGCCGACATCGATGTGCTCGATGGCATGACCGTCGGAGCGCAAGGCGCCGACCAGCTCCACCAGCAGCGCAAAGGCGTCGTCGAAGGGCTGCAATTCGGTGATCTGGCTGCCGATATGGGTGTCTATGCCGGTGACCTTGATGCCCGGCAGCTCAGCCGCGCGCGCATAGACCTTCCGCGCATGCTGCCACGGAATGCCGAACTTGTTCTCGGCCTTCCCAGTCGAAATCTTCTTGTGCGTCCTGGCGTCGACATCCGGATTGATGCGCAGCGAGATCGGCGCGATCTTGCCCAGCGCGGTGGCGCGGGCCGACAGCAGCTCCAGCTCCGGTTCGGATTCGACGTTGAAACAGAGAATGCCGGCCGAGAGCGCAAAATCCATTTCGCGAGCGGTCTTGCCGACGCCCGAAAACAGGATCTTGCTTGCCGGGATGCCGGCCGTCAAAGCGCGGCGCAATTCGCCCTCCGAGACCACGTCGGCGCCGGCGCCGAGCCTTGCCAGCACCCTCAGCACGGCCTGGTTGGAATTCGCCTTCATGGCATAGCAGACGAGAGCATCGAGCCCGGCAAAGGCCTCGGTGAAGACGCGAAAATGCCTGGTCAGCGTCGCCGTCGAATAACAGTAGAACGGCGTGCCGACGCTGGCGGCGATGTCTGATATCGCCACGTCCTCGGCATGCAGCGCGCCGTCGCGGTAGTCGAAATGGTTCACGAGATTGGTCCGAAATCAGAGCAGCGGGTCGAGGATGAATTTCTTGTCCTCGACAGGTTTTTCCGGCTCCGGCGGCAAAGGTTGCTTGGCCTTCTCGGCGTCCTTGCGGGCCTGCACGGCTGCCGCGTACGGCGTGTCGAGCGCAGCCTTCCTGCCGCAGGCCGCAACGGTGGCCATTGCCGCCAGCAGCGTCAGCGTCACCAAAATCCTGCTTCCGGTCATCGTGCCATCCGTCCGAAACTGTTGCCCGCAGCCGCTTCTAGCCGAGTTTTGCGGCCATTGCACCCCGCGTCTTACGCCTTGGCGAGCCGCTTTTTCCAGTAGCGGATCTGCTTGCGCACCTCGGACGGCGCGGTGCCGCCGAAGCTCGTGCGGCTCTTTACAGAATTCTGCACGGCAAGAACCGAAAACACGTCGGCGCTGATACCGGGGTGAATGGACTGCAGATCCTCCAGCGAAAGCCTGTCGAGCCCGATCTTCCTGTCGTCGGCCAGCGCCACCGCCCGGCCAGTAATATGGTGCGCCTCGCGGAACGGCAGCCCAAGCGTGCGCACTAGCCAGTCGGCGAGGTCGGTCGCAGTCGAATAGCCGGCGCCGGCCGCCTTTTTCATCGCGGCAGTGTTCACCGTCATGTCGCGCACCATGCCGGTCATTGCCGCCAGCATCAGGTCGAGCGTCTCGGCCGCGTCGAAGACGGATTCCTTGTCTTCCTGCATGTCCTTGCCATAGGTCAGCGGCATGCCTTTCATTACCGTCAGCAGGCCGACGAGATGGCCGGTGACGCGGCCGGTCTTGCCGCGCACCAGTTCGGCAGCGTCCGGGTTCTTCTTCTGCGGCATGATCGACGAACCCGTCGAGAAACTATCCGATAGCCTGACGAAGCCGAATTGCGGCGTCGACCAGATGATGATCTCTTCGGCCAGCCGCGACAGATGCGTCGCGCAGATCGCCGCCAAGCCCAGGAACTCGAGCGCGAAATCGCGGTCCGAAACACTGTCGAGCGAATTGCGCATCGGCTCGCGGAAGCCAAGCGCCTTCGCCGTCTGGTGCCGGTCGATGGAAAAGCTGGTGCCGGCAAGGGCGGCGGCGCCGAGCGGGCTTTCATCCATCCGCTCAATCGCATCGCGGACGCGAGACAGGTCGCGTGCAAACATCTCGATATAAGCCATGCAGTGGTGGCCGAAGGTCACCGGCTGCGCCGCCTGCATGTGGGTGAAGCCCGGCATCACCGTTGCCGCATGCTCCTCGGCCCGATCCAGGAACGCCGTGATCAGGCCCTTCAGCGCCTCGGCGACGCGAAAGCACTCGTCCTTGACCCACAGCCTGAGGTCGACCGCCACCTGGTCATTGCGCGAGCGGGCGGTATGCAGGCGGCCGGCGGCGGGGCCGATCAAATCGGCCAGACGGGCCTCGACATTCATGTGGATGTCTTCCAGCCTGGTCGAGAACTCGAATGTGCCGGCCTCGATCTCTGCGAGGATCGTGTTCAGCCCGTGAGCGATTTTTTCTTGATCGGCCGCCGAAATAATGCCCGTTTGCGCCAGCATCTGGCTATGGGCGATCGAGCCGCGAATATCCTGCGCATAGAGTTTGCGGTCGAACGAGATCGACGCGTTGATCGCTTCCATGATTGCGGCCGGACCCGAGGCAAAACGTCCGCCCCACATCTGGTTGCTGGCCTTCTTGTCGTTCATCGCTATAACCCGTGCTCCGGAGCAGTTTTTCAAAAATGGCAGACGGCAATAGATTTTTCCCGGCTTTGCGTCTCATCCTCGCCGCTTTGGTTGCGGGCGTGCTGGCCGGCGCGTTCGCGGTATATGTCAGGGAAAGCAGTTCTGGCAACAAGGCGCCCGCGCAAGTGGCCGCCGGCGGCGGCAAGGACGACGTCGCCTGCGCCGCCAAGACCGACCGTGCCAAGAAGATCGCCGCCGCTGCCACCGGCCAGGTTGCCGCGCTTTTGCCGGCGGATCCGCCGCAATCGCTGAAAAGCCTTGCCTTCAACGGCCCCGACGGCAAGCCGACGACGATCGCCGATCATGCCGGCAAGACGGTGCTGCTCAATCTGTGGGCGACATGGTGCGCACCTTGCCGCGCCGAAATGCCGGCGCTCGATGCGCTGCAGAAGGAGATGGGCAGCGATGCGTTTCAGGTTGTTGCCGTCAACGTCGATGCCGGCGACGATGCCAAACCGAAGAAGTTCCTGGAGGACACCGGCGTCAAGTCGCTCGGCTACTATCGCGATGCCACGATGGCGCTGTTCAACGACGTCAAGACGCGCGGCCTAGCGCTCGGTCTGCCGGTCACCATGCTGATCGATGGGCAAGGCTGCCTGATCGCCCATATGAATGGCCCGGCCGAATGGTCGGGGCCGGATGCCAAGCGTCTGGTCGAGGCGGCGCTTCAGCCGGGATAGGCTCAGACCGTGCGCAGGCGCGGCTTGAGCACGGCAATGCTTGCGCCGCGTCGGCTGGCGGTGCGGATTGCCGGAGCGGCCACGCCCGTCAGTTCCCCGAATGTCTCGATCGGAGCCGGTTTGCCGAGGTAGTAGCCTTGCCCGATCTCGCAAGCCTCGGCGTCCAGGAACTGCAATTCACCCGGCGTCTCGATGCCTTCTGCCAGAACCGGTAGGCCGAGACCGCGTCCAAGCCCCAGCACGGCGCGAACGATCGCCGCGAACTGGGCGTTCTTGTCGACCGATTTGATGAACGACCCGTCGATCTTGATCTTGTCGAAGGGAAAGGCGCTGAGGTTGGACAGCGAAGAATAGCCGGTGCCAAAATCGTCCATCGCCACATGCACGCCAAGCGCCTTGACCTGCCTCAAGGTTGCCAGCGCGCGCGGCATGTCCTTCACCAGGGCCGTTTCGGTGATCTCCAGTTCGAGCCTGCCGGGGGCCAGGCCGGATCTCGTCAATGCGTCGTGCACCTTGCGGCTGAAGTTCGGATTGTGAAGTTGCACGGCGGAGACGTTGACGGCGACCATCAGCGGGTTTGTCCAGCGAACAGCATCGTTACAAGCCGTCGTCAGCACCCAGTCGCCGATCTGCGCGATAGCGCCACTGTCCTCGGCCACGGGGATGAAAACGGCCGGAGAAATGTCACCCCGCTCAGGGTGCTGCCAACGGACCAGGGCTTCGAAGCCGATCATCCTGCCGCCGCGGATCTCCTTCTGCGGCTGATAGACGAGGTGGAACTCCTTGCGGGCGATCGCCTGGCGCAATTCATGCTCCATCACGCGCTTGTCGCGGGCCGCGGTGCCCATGGCTGTCTCGAAAAACCGATAAGTGTCCCTGCCTTCGGTTTTGGCGCGATGGAGTGCCGTGTCGGCATGGCTGATCAGGCCGGCCTGGTCTTCGGCATCCAGCGGAAAGAAGGCGATGCCGATGCTGGCCGAGACGAGGCCGGAGCCGACCGAAACCCTGTTTTCCTCCCGGATCGCCGCCAGCAAGTCCTCGGCTATCCGGCCTGCGGCCAGGGGGTCGGGGAGGTTCGGAGCTATGATGGCAAATTCATCGCCGCCGAGACGCGCGAGCATCTGTCCGTGGCGCGGGATGCCGGAAATGCAGTGCGCCAGCTTCTGCAGCATAGCATCGCCGGCCCCGTGGCCATAGAGGTCGTTGACTTGCTTGAACCGGTCAAGGTCAAGCAGCAGGAGCGCCAGATGTCCATCCTTGCCGCCACGATCCATCGAGGCGAATTCTGCTTCCAGCCGGGAAGAAAAGCTCCGCCGATTGGCAAGCCCGGTAAGCGGATCGAAATGCGCGAGGCGGAGGATCTCTTGTTCTGCCTTCTTGCGCTCACGGATGTCGCGAACGGCAAGCACCGTATGAGGCCTGCCGCAGTAGGTGATTTTCCTGGCGATCAGCTCGACAGGAATTCTCGCCCCGTCGCTGCCCCTTAACTTCGCTTCCTGCGCCTGTTCGCCGAAGCCGGACATATCGGCTGCGCTCTGTCCGTCGAAAAGCTCGCCGAATTGCATCGTGTTCAGGGTGGCTGTCGCTGTTCCGGTCAGCTTCGCCATACTGTCATTGGCGCTGACAATGCGGGTGCCATCGCAAACGATCAGACCTTCCACCGCCGCATTGGCGAGATCGTGCATGCGATCGGCCTCGAGCTTCTGGCGGCGAAAGCGCAGGTCGATCCACAGCGCGGCACCCGATAGTACAAGGATTATCAGGCTGGCGACCGCTGCGGCAAAGGCCTGGGAAATGGGCTCGATGGAATGTTCGGATATTTCAATCGAGGAATCCGGAATGATCGACACCGCAGCCATCGCGATGAAATGCAAGCTGCAAATCGCCAGCGTCAAAAGCGCGGCGCCGCCGAAAGTCGCGAGCGCTGACGGACGGCGCAAGACGACAAGGAGCGCCAGTGCCGCGAGGGTCACGCCGGCCAGAAGCGATATCGCGACAAGGAGCAGGTTCCATACGACCCGGCCTTCGACCTCGAAAGCTGCCATGCCGATGTAGTGCATCGTCGCGATGGCGCCGCCCAGAATGGCGCCACCGACGAGGAAATGGTCGATGCCGCGGCGCAAGGTGGCGACCCACATCCCAAGCGCGGTCATGATAACGGCGGCGGCAAGCGAAAAGGCGGATAATCCCGGATTGTATGCGTTCGGTATTCGCGGCGTAAACGCGGTCATGGCGATGAAATGCGTCGCCCATATGCCGAACCCGGTCGAGGCTGCGGCGATCATCAGCCAGACAAGCCGGTTTCGCTCGGTCGATCGGCCGACATGCTTAAGGAGATTAACCGCTGAGAAGCAAGAAATTCCACAGACGAGTGCGGCAAGCGCAACCAGTCTCGGATCGTGCTGACTTACAATACAATTATAGACCCTCAGCATCCTGGTTCACTCGGTCTGCCAAAACTAACAGGGGAGGTGTGACTGATTAGCTCTTGGAGATTTTAACGAATGGTTAACCCGCGGGCCACGAGGCGGGTCTTTTCGGGGGAAACCCGACGCCGCTGCGCCGAAAAGACGGTGATGTGATTTCTGGCGCCCGGTTTCGGTAGCGAGTGCACTTTAGGAAGGAATGATGTTCATTGATCCGCAATAAAACCGTTGTCCGATTGTCATCAGCGCCACATATTGGCTTTGCGGAAGTGCCCCTTTCGCCAATGACAAACGGGAGATGAAACATGAAGTTCTTCGGCTTTGCGGCCGGTATCGCCGCCACCGTGACCCTGCTTTCCACCACCTCCGCCTTCGCCGTCACGCAGATCAGCTGGTGGCACGCCATGACCGGCGCCAACGCCGAGGTCGTCGCCAAGATCTCCAAGGATTTCAACGCCAGCCAGAGCGACTATGAGCTCGTTCCGGTGTTCAAGGGCACCTATCCGGAGACGCTGAATGCCGGCATCGCTGCCTTTCGTGCCGGGCAAGCGCCCGATATCCTCCAGGTGTTCGACGTCGGCACCGGCGTGATGATGGCGGCCGAGGGTGCGATAAAGCCGGTGGCCGATGTGATGACCGGCGCCGGGATGACTTTCGACAAGAGCCAGTATCTGCCCGGCATCGTCGGCTATTATTCGAAGCCGGACGGCACCATGCTATCGTTCCCCTACAACTCTTCCTCGCCGATCCTCTACTACAACAAGGACATCTTCCAGAAGGCAGGCCTCGACGTGAACAATCCGCCCAAGACGTGGAACGAGGTGTGGGAAGCTGCCAAGAAGATCAAGACGAGCGGCGCCGCCCCTTGCGGCTATACCTCGACCTGGCTGACCTGGATCCACCTGGAGAATTTCGCGGCGTGGAATGACGTGCCTTGGGCCACCCAGCAGAATGGCCTGGCTGGAGGTGATGTCGAACTCAAGATCAATGCGCCGATTTTCGTCAACCACTTCCAGGCGCTAGCTGACCTGGCCAAGGACGGCACGTTCAAATATGGCGGACGCACCTCCGAAGCCAAGCAGATATTCCTCGCCGGCGAATGCGGCATCTTCACCGAATCGTCGGGCGGCCTCGGCGATATCGTCAAGTCCGGCATGAACTATGGCATCGGCCAGCTTCCCTATGATACCGACGCCAAGGGCGCACCACAGAACACGACGCCGGGTGGTGCCAGCCTGTGGGTGTTCGGCAACAAGTCGGACGAGGAATACAAGGGCGTCGCGGCTTTCTTTGCCTATCTGTCCAAGACCGATGTGCAGGAATATCTGCACCAGAAGTCGGGATATTTGCCAGTGACGCTTGCGGCATACGAGGCGACTAAGAAATCAGGCTTCTATGACAAAAACCCCGGCCGCGAGACACCCATCCTGCAGATGACAGGCAAGGCGCCGACCGACAACTCGAAGGGCGTGCGCCTGCCGAATCTGCCGCAGGTGCGTGATATCCAGAATGAGGAGTTGGAGAAGATGCTGGCTGGCCAGCAAACCGCTCAGCAGGCGCTCGACAATGCGGTTGCGCGCGGCAACGCGGCGATCAAGGAAGCGCTGGAGAACTGACGGGATTATCTCGGTTAGTCGGTTGGAATATCGCCCACGCGGGCTCGCGTGGGCGACACCTGGATAGCGAGGGAAATCAGCCTGTCTCCACGCGTCGTCTTTCCCAACAAGATCCTGCCCTACCTGCTGGTGGCGCCACAACTCGCCATCACCCTGGTTTTCTTCTACTGGCCGGCCGGTCAGGCGCTTTACCAGTCGATGCTCAGGCAAGACCCGTTCGGGCTGAAGAGCAGGTTCGTCTGGTTTGCCAATTTCCGGAAGGTGCTGGCCGATCCGGCCTACCTCAACTCGATCAAGGTCACCGTAGTGTTCTCTCTTGCGACCGCGATCGTTGCCATGGTTGTGGCCCTGCTGCTCGCGGTCATGGCCGAGAAGGCCGTGCGCGGCAAAGGCCTCTACCGCACACTGTTGATATGGCCTTACGCCGTGGCGCCGGCGATTGCCGGCATGCTTTGGCTTTTCCTGTTCAATCCCTCGATCGGCTCGTTGGCCTATTTGCTGAGAAGCCTCGGCATCGTATGGGACCCGCTGCTCAACGGCACCCACGCCATGATCCTGCTGGTGTCGGCTGCTGCCTGGAAGCAGATCAGCTACAACTTCCTGTTCTTCGTCGCCGGCCTGCAGGCGGTGCCGAAAACGCTGATCGAAGCGGCGGCCATGGACGGCGCCGGCGAAACCAAGCGCTTCTGGACCATCGTCTTCCCGCTGCTTGCGCCGACAACCTTTTTCCTGCTGGTCGTCAACACCGTCTATGCCCTGTTCGACACGTTCGGCATCGTTCATGCCGTCACCGGCGGCGGGCCGGGCAAGACGACCGAGACGCTGGTCTACAAGGTCTACAATGACGGCTTCGTCAATCTGATCCTGGGCGATTCGGCGGCGCAGTCGGTCATCCTGATGGCCATCGTCATTGCGCTCACAGCGATCCAGTTCCGCTATGTGGAACGCAAAGTCCATTACGGCTGAGGGCAGCGATGATCGGCCAGTCCCCGCTCCGCACCTTCATCGCCCATGCCGTGCTCATCCTCGGCATATTGATCGTGGCTTTTCCGATCTACTACACCTTCGTTGCCTCGACGCACACGCTGCAAACGATCCTCAGGCCGCCCCTGCCGCTCTTGCCCGGCGACCAGCTATGGAACAATTACAGCGAGGCGCTGTTCGGCGGCATCGGTCGTATCGGCGGGGTCAGCGTCGGCAGGCTGCTCCTCAACACCACGATCATGGCGCTCGGCGTTGCGGTGGGAAAGATCTTCATCTCGATCCTGTCGGCCTACGCGATTGTGTTCTTTCGCTTTCCGCTGCGCATGACCTTCTTCTGGCTGATCTTCATCACCTTGATGCTTCCAGTCGAGGTGCGCATCCTGCCGACCTACAAGGTGATGGTCGATCTCGGCATGATCGACACCTATGCCGGCCTGATCGTCCCGCTGATCGCCTCGGCCACCGCAACGCTGCTGTTTCGCCAGTTCTTCATGACCATACCGGGCGAATTGGTCGAGGCGGCGCGTGTCGACGGTGCCGGGCCATGGCGCTTCTTTTTCGATATTCTGGTGCCGCTGTCGCGGACAAACATCGCCGCGCTGTTCGTGATCCTCTTCATCTATGGCTGGACGCAGTATCTTTGGCCGCTGCTCGTCACCAACAGCAACGACATGAACACCATCGTCATCGCGCTGAGAAAGATGGTTTCCTTCGCCGATGCCGACACCCAATGGCACCTGGTGATGGTCACGGCAATGCTGGCCATCGTGCCGCCGATCCTGGTGGTCGTGCTGATGCAACGCTGGTTCGTGCGCGGTCTGGTCGAATCCGAAAAGTGAGAAGCCGATGGCGACCGTGGATCTGAAGGATGTCAGGAAAATCTATCCCAGCGGCGTCGAGGCCGTGAAGGGCGTTTCCATCGCCATTCCCGACAAGGAGCTTTGCGTGCTGGTCGGCCCCTCCGGCTGCGGCAAGTCTACGCTGCTGAGGATGATCGCCGGGCTGGAGACGATTTCTGCCGGTACAGTCGCCATCGACGGCAAGGTGGTCAACGCCATTGGCCCGACCGAGCGCGACATCGCCATGGTGTTCCAGAACTACGCGCTCTACCCACATATGAAGGTCTATGACAACATGGCCTATGGCCTGCGCAACCGCGGCACGCCGAATGACGAGATCGACAGCAGGGTACGCTCGACTGCCAAGGTGCTGGAGCTTTCGGCGCTGCTCGACCGGCGCCCGCGCGAGCTTTCCGGCGGTCAGCGCCAGCGCGTCGCCATGGGTCGCGCCATCGTGCGCAACCCGAAGGTCTTCCTGTTCGACGAACCGCTGTCCAACCTCGATGCGAAATTGCGCGGGCAGATGCGCATCGAGATCAAGAATCTGCAGCGCTCGCTTGGCGTCACCTCGGTTTATGTCACGCACGACCAGCTTGAGGCGATGACGCTGGCCGACATCCTCGTCGTCATGAACGCCGGCCTGGTCGAGCAGACCGGCGCGCCGCTTGATGTGTACGAGAAACCGGCCTCGACCTTCGTCGCTTCGTTCATAGGCGCACCGCCGATGAATCTGCTGGCGCTCACAGGGGCCTCCCCAAGCTCGGTATTGGCGGACGGTACTGTGATTGGCTTGGCGCCTCGACAGGGCAAGGCAGTGACACTAGGCTTTCGTCCGGAGGACGCCGACATCACCTTCGCGGCAGAGGCGCCGGCCGGCGCGCTCGCGCTGCCGGCAACAGTGGAAGCGGTCGAACCGGTCGGTGCCGAAAGCTTTCTCCATTGCGTGGCAGCCGGCAGCCGCATCGTGGTGCGCGTCTCAGGCCGCGCCAGCGCCAAGCCAGGCGACCAATTGCGCGTCGTGGCTAGGTCCGAAAAGCTGCATTGGTTCGATCAGGCAGGCAAACGGGTCGATTGAAGTCGGCCTTGCGCAGAACCGTTCAGGCAAACACATGCGCCTTGCCCGACACGGTCAGCCGGACGATCTCGCCGATCGCCGGCGCGTCCATGCCCGGCTTGCGCAGGATCAACGGCGTATTGCCGATGGCGGCGGCGTCGGGCGGATCGGGGCTGTTCAACAGACGCACCGCGATGGTGCACATCGAGCCGGCGAACTCCGATTCCGTCACCTCGCCGAACAGCATGTCCGGCGTGCCGGACATGCCTTCACGCGATGTGCGTTTCAGCAACACCTGCTCCGGCCGCAGCATGATGCGGGCGACGTCGCGCCGCTCCGAGCTGTCGACAGCGATGCGGCCGAGCGGCGAGATGGCGAAGCCATCGGCGATCCTTGCCGGCAGGACGATGGCGTCGCCAAGGAACTCGGCGACCATCCTGTCCTTCGGCTTGAAATAGAGCTCGCGCGGCGTGCCGACCTGCGAGAATTTGCCGTCGCGCATCACCGCGACCTGGCTGGCGAATGACAGCGCCTCGGCCTGGTCGTGGGTGACCAGGATGGTGGTGATGCCGGCGGTTTCAAGGAGCTCGGCCACGGCCTTGCGCATCGAGGCGCGCAGGCCGGTGTCGAGCGCCGAGAACGGCTCGTCGAGCAGCATCAGCCGCGGCTTCATGGCCATGGCGCGGGCGAGCGCGACGCGCTGCTGCTGGCCACCGGAGAGTTCGTGCGGACGGCGCTTCAGGATACCTTTGTCCAGCCCGACGACATAGGCGAGCTCGGCGATGCGCTCACTGCGCTTTTCCTCGTGACGCCCCATGCCGAAGCCGATATTGGCGGCGATGCTCAGATGCGGGAATAGAGCGCCGTCCTGCGCCACCAGCCCGATGCCGCGGCGATGCGCCGGCACGGCCGTGTCGCCATCGGCCAGCACCTCGCCATCAAGCACGATGCTGCCCTGGTCCGGCGCCTCGAAGCCGGCGATCAGCCGCAGCAAGGTGGTCTTGCCGCAACCGGACGGCCCGACGATTGCCGTACGGCTGCCGCTGGCCACGCTGAGGTCGACGCCGGCAAGTGCTGCGACGGGCCCGTAGTGCTTGTGGATGCCGCTCAGCTCGAGAAAGCTCATCGCCCGGCCATCCGCTTCGACTGGACGTAGAGCAACCAGGTCAAAGGCAGCGACATCGCCACCATGATCAGGGCATAAGGCGCCGCCGACGCATAGTCGATCTCGCCGCTATAGGACCAGAACGCCATGGCCAGCGTGCGGGTGCCGTTGGGCGCCAGCATCTGGGTTGCGGTCAATTCGTTCATGATACCCAGCGCGACCAACGCCATGCCGGCTGCGGCACCCGGCGCCGACAGGCGGATGGTCGTCGACCACAGCGCCTTGAGCGGCGACCGGCCGAGGCTGGAGGCGGCGCGTTCGAGCTCGACCGGCGCCTGTGCGATCGACGCCCTGAGGCTAATCAGAGCGCGCGGCAGGAACATCAGCGCATAGGCGACCAGGATGGTGAACAGGGTCTGGTAGAGCGGCATGGCGATACGCACGGCGATGGTGACCAGCGCCAGGGCGATGACAACGCCGGGCAACGCGCCGACGATATAGTTGCAGCCCTCCAGGACGCGTTGCAGCCGCCCCGGCGCGCGGATCGAAATCCACGCCATCGGCATTGCCGCGACGGTGGCGAGCAGCGCGCCGGCAATTGCTAGGAACAGCGTTTGGCCAAGCGCCAGGCCGATCTCGTCGAGCCGCCAGACATCGGCGCCGCCGGCCATGAGCCAGCGGCCGATAGTGGCGAACGGCACGCCGAGCGCCAGCAGCGTGGTAATGGCAGGCAGCAGCAGGCAAGGAATGGTGGCGCGCCCAAGGCCCGTGCGCTGCTGCTGGCGCGCAGCACCCGAACCGACGCGGGCATAGCGCTCCTCGCCGCGCACCAGCACCTCCAGCCCGAGCAGCACAAGGCAGCAGGTCACCAGCACGCCGGCCAGCATGTTGGCGGCGGGACCGTTGAAGGTCGACTGGAACTGGTCGACGATCGCGGTGGTGAAGGTGTCGAAGCGGATGAAGACATAGAGCCCGTATTCGGCCAGGAGATGCAGGCCGACCAGCAGGGAGCCGCCGCAAATGGCGAGCCGGAGCTGCGGCAGCACGACACGCCTGAACACACGCCACGGGCCGAGACCAAGGGCTGCCGCTGCATCCTCGAGAGCGGGATCGAGCCGGCGCAATGCCGCCGCCACCGGCAGATAAAGGAAGGGGAAATAGGCGATGACCGACACAAGCACGCCGGCCCACAGGCCGTGCAGTCTGGGCACCATGGTGACCCAGGCGTAACTGTGGACGAAGGCCGGAATGGCGAGCGGCGCCACCGACAGCCAGGCCCATAGGCGGGCACCCGGCAGATCGCTGCGCTCGGTCAGCCAGGCCAGCATGACCGACAGCACGATCGAGATCGGCACCGCCAACACCACCAGCAGGCTGGTGTTGACCAGAAGTTCGCCGACGCGCGGCCTGAACACCAGCGCCGCCACCGTTTCCCAGCCGGTCTGCACCGCCACCCAGACGATGAAGGCAAGCGGCAGCAGCGCGAAAAGCGAGACAAAGACGGCAGCCAACGCAATCCATGAGACCGACCAACGACGTGCCCGCACGGCCGTGGCGTCGGCCGGCAAGCCTGGGCGTGCGAGATCGATCGCGGATTGCATCAGATCAGACGTTGCGCCAGCTCCGCCCGGAGGCGGAAACGATCGGCGGCGGATAATCTCGCGGGTAGCTTGTGGTCATAGGCAAATGCCATCTTGAAAACAGAGCGCTCCTGTGGAAAGCGAATTCCCACAGGAGCGCAGTCGGTTGCCCTTTTAGGACGAACGCCGGCTAAAGCAAGCCGGCCGCCGTCATCAGGTCGGTCACCTTTTTCGAGTTCAGCGTCGTCGGGTCGACTTTCGGCGCCTGCAGATCGGCCAGCGGCACCAGCTTCGGATTGGACTCGGCGCCCTTGCCGACTGCGTATTCGAACGAATCGCCTGTTTTCAGCACGTCCTGGCCGCCATTGCCGGTGACCCATTTCAGGAAAGCCTGCGCTTCCTTCGGGTGCTTGCTCGAGGCCAGCACGCCGCCGCCGGAAATCGAGACGAAAGCACCGGGATCCTGATGCTTGAAATAGTGCAACTCGACGTTCTTGCTGTTCTCGCCGGTCTTGGCCTGATCGCCGTAGTAGTAATAGTGATAGATCACGCCGCCTTCGACCTCGCCGGCATTGACCGCCTTCATCACCGTGCTGTTGCCCTTATAGGCGGTAAAATTCTCCTTCATCGCCTTCAGCCATTCGGCCGTCGCCGCCTCACCCTTGAGCTGCAGAAGCGCGCTGACGATCGCCTGGAAATCGGCGCCGGAGGGCGAAGCGGCCCAGCGGCCCTTCCAGCTCGGATCGGCGAGATCGAGCAGCGATTTGGGCAGCTGGTCGGCGCTCAGCTTGGTCTTGTTGTAGGCAAAGACGGTGCTGCGCGCGGCGACGCCGACCCATTTGCCGCTCGCCGGCTGGTACTCCTGCGGAACCTGGGCCAGCGTCTCGGTGCCGACCGGTGCGAACAGGCCGGCCGCCTCGACTAATGCCATGGCCGGCGAATTCTCCGTCAGGAATACATCGGCGGGCGAAGCGGTGCCTTCCGCAACGATCTGATTGGAGAAATCGCTGTCGCCGCCATTGCGGACGGTAACCTTGATGCCGGTTTCCTTGGTGAATCCCTCCGCCCAGGCCTTGGTCAGGTTTTCGTGCTGGGCGTTGTAGACGACGATGCCCTCGTCCTCTGCTATTGCCGGGCCGGCGATCAGGCTGATTGCAAGTGCTGTCGCACCGGCAAGGGCGGAAAGAGCATATTTCATGGCGTCGTCCTCGATTTCGATGGTCTTTGGCTTGGCACGCTGCACCTACCAATACCTGACTGGTGCAGTCAACATTGCTGGCCCACTCAATCGCTCAAAAGGAGCAAACTTTCGTGATGCTCAGCTAATTTGCCTTGGACATTATTTCGCCGGCCCCGTAACAAATCAGCGCCGAGACGCGAATATCGGGGAGTGAACTCTTGTGAGCGGCAAGGACGAAGCCGAGCTTTCACGCCTGCTGCGGGCCGCGATCGCCGGAGACGAAAGGGCCTATGCCGACTTTCTGCACCGGATCGCCGCGCTCGTTCGTGGCTTTGCCCGGCGCAAGATCGTGCAGGGCGGGGTGGATCCCGAGGATGTCGTGCAGGAAACCTTGCTGGCCATTCATGTGAAACGACACACCTGGCGCCATGATGCGCCGGTGCTGCCTTGGGTCTATGCAATAGCCCGCTTCAAGCTGATCGATGCGTTCCGGCGGCGCGGTCGGCGGATCGAGATCGAGATCGACGAAATCGCCGAGACCTTTGCCGAGCCGGAATCGGAGACGGTGAGCGAGCGCGACATCAACCGGGCGCTCGACAGCCTGTCGCCGGCACAGCGTTCCGTCGTCTCGGCCGTATCGGTCGAAGGCCGGTCAATCGGTGAGACCGCGGCCAAATTCGGCATCAGCGAGACGGCTGTGCGGGTGTCACTGCACCGCGGGCTTGCCGCCATTGCCAAACGGTTCAGGGCGGGGCGGGAATAACATGAGGACCGAAGATCTCATCAAGGCGCTCGACGCCGATGCCCGCAGCAAGGCGCTGCCGCTAGGCACCACCTGGTGGCTTGCCACCGGCGCGGCCATCGTGATCGCGGCCGCGGTTTTCTGGCTGACGATCGGCCCGCGCCCCGACATCGCGATCGCCATGCACACGATGCGGTTCCTGTCCAAATTCGTCTTCACGATTGCTCTTGCCGCCAGCGCCTTTGTCCTGGTGCGTGGGCTGTCGACGCCCGGTGCATCGACCGGCCGGGCGGTGAGCTGGATGGTCGCCGCGCCGCTGCTGGTGATTGTGGCTGTGATTCTCGAACTCTTCGCCGTGCCTGCGTCCGACTGGGGCACGCGCCTGGTCGGCACGAACATGGTCATCTGCCTGACCTTCATTCCGTTGATCGGGATCGGCCCGCTTGCCGTCTTTCTCGCGGTGCTGCGCCATGGCGCGCCGACAAGGCCGGTGCTTGCCGGTGCGGCCGCGGGCCTGCTTGCCGGCGGGCTGGCGGCGACCTTCTATGCGGCGCATTGCTTCGACGATTCGCCGCTTTTCGTCGGCACCTGGTATACGATCGCGGTCGCCATCCTTGCCGTGCTCGGGGCGCTCGGCGGACGACTTTTTGTGCGCTGGTAGCGAGGCGATCAGCGTGTCGGAACGGGATGCTCGCCGCGATAGTCGTAGAAGCCGCGGCCGGTCTTGCGGCCGAGCCAGCCAGCCTCGACATATTTGACCAGCAGCGGGCAGGGGCGGTATTTCGAATCCGACAGCCCGTCATGCAGCACCTGCATGATCGACAGGCAGGTATCGAGCCCGATGAAATCGGCAAGCTGCAGCGGCCCCATCGGATGGTTGGCGCCGAGCTTCATGGCGGTATCGATGGCGTCGACCGAGCCGACACCTTCATAGAGCGTGTAGATCGCCTCGTTGATCATCGGCAGCAGGATGCGGTTGACGATGAAGGCCGGGAAATCCTCCGAGACGGTTATCGTCTTGTCGAGCTGCTTCACATAGGTTTTTGCCGCCTCGAAGGTCTGGTCCTCGGTGGCGATGCCGCGCACCAGTTCGACCAGCTTCATCACCGGAACCGGATTCATGAAATGTATGCCGATGAAGCGTTCCGGCCGGTCGGTTTGTGAAGCCAGCCGTGTGATCGAGATCGATGACGTGTTCGTCGCCAGGATGGCCTCGGGGTTGAGCTGCGGGCAGAGCTGGGCATAGATCTTGCGCTTGACCGTCTCGTCCTCGGTCGCTGCTTCGATCACCAGATCGGCGCCCGCAAGGTCGGCCATGGCCGGTGCCGACGAAATGCGCGCCATCGCCTCATTGCGCAGCTTTTCCTCGAGTTTGCCGGAGCCGACCTGACGGGCCATGTTGCCGCTGATCGTAGCGATGCCCTTTTCGATGCGGTCGGGCGAAATATCGTAAACCAGCACCTTGTAGCCCGCCAGCGCCGACACATGGGCGATGCCGCCACCCATCTGGCCCGCGCCGATGATGCCGATCGTCTCGATCTTGCTCATTACCCGATCCCGTCGAGGCCTTTGCGGCCCGTTTTTTGTGCAGTGCAAACTAAAAGGGCGGGGCGACTTCGTCTACCCCACCCCTCAGAATTTAATACGCTTTGGCAGAAGGCGTCAAAGCGCCTTTTGCAGTTCCGGCAGAATGACGAAGAGATCGCCGACGAGACCGTAGTCGGCGACCTGGAAGATCGGCGCTTCCTCGTCCTTGTTGATGGCAACGATCACCTTCGAATCCTTCATGCCGGCAAGGTGCTGGATGGCACCGGAGATGCCGACGGCAATATAAAGGTCGGGCGCTACCACCTTGCCGGTCTGGCCGACCTGCCAGTCGTTCGGCGCATAGCCGGCATCGACGGCGGCGCGAGATGCGCCAACCGCCGCACCGAGCTTGTCGGCGACCGGCAGGATGACCTCCTGGAACTTCTCGGAGGAGCCCAGCGCACGGCCGCCCGAGATGATGATCTTGGCCGAGGTCAGCTCTGGACGGTCGGTCTCGGAGAGCTTGTTCTCGACAAAGCTCGACAGGCCGGGATTGGCCGCCGCCTGGACCGTCTCGACCGGCGCGGAACCGCCCTCGGGTGCTGCCTGGAAGGAAGCGGTACGCACCGTGATGACCTTCTTAGCGTCACTGGACTGCACCGTCTGGATGGCGTTGCCGGCATAGATCGGCCGCTTGAAGGTGTCGGGCGACACGACTTCGATGATTTCAGATATTTGGGCGACATCGAGCAGCGCTGCCACGCGGGGCGCGACGTTCTTGCCCGACGAGGTCGCCGGCGCGATGATCGTCTCGTATGGCTCAGCAAGCGAAACGACGAGTGCCGCCAGCGGTTCGGCGAGACGCTCGGTCAGTTCGTCGGCGTCGGCGAGCAGCACCTTGGTGACGCCCTTGAGCTTGGCGGCGGCGTCCGCTGTCGGCTTGGCACCTTTGCCGGCAACCAGCACATGCACGTCCGAACCGATCTGCAGCGCCGCCGAAAGCGCCTTGGCGGTCTGGTCGGAAAGCGCAGCGTTGTCGTGTTCGGCAATCAGAAGAATTGTCATTTTTTATCCCTTCCTGGCCTTACAGCACGCCGGCTTCGTTTTTCAGCTTGTCTAACAGTTCGGCGACGCTCTTGACCTTGACGCCCGCCTTGCGGCCGCCCGGCTCCTCGGTCTTGATCACTTTAAGCCGCGGCTTGACGTCGGCGCCGTAATCGGCAGGGCTCTTCTCGTCGAGCGGCTTCTTCTTGGCCTTCATGATGTTGGGCAGAGACGCGTAGCGTGGCTGGTTCAGCCGCAAATCGGCCGTGACGATCGCCGGCATCTTCAGTTCCAGCGTCTGCAGGCCGCCATCGACCTCGCGCGTCACCGTGGCTTTGTCACCGTCGAGCACGATCTTGGAGGCGAAGGTGCCCTGCGCCCAGCCGAGAAGTGCGGCCAGCATCTGGCCGGTCTGGTTGGAATCGTCGTCGATCGCCTGCTTGCCGAGAATGACAAGGCCGGGCTGTTCTGCCTCGACGACGCCCTTCAGCACCTTGGCGACGCCCAGCGGCTCAGTCTGCTCGTCGGTCTTGACCAGGATGGCGCGGTCGGCGCCCATGGCGAGCGCCGTGCGCAAGGTCTCCTGTGCCTGCTGCGGCCCGATCGACACGACGATGATCTCTTCGGCCTTGCCAGCTTCCTTCAGCCGGATCGCCTCTTCGACCGCGATCTCGTCGAACGGGTTCATCGCCATCTTGACGTTGGCGAGTTCCACCGCCGAACCGTCCGCCTTAACCCGGACCTTGACGTTCGCATCCACAACCCGCTTCACGGGCACAAGGATCTTCATTTGCCTGTCACCTCTTTCACGATAGTCTCTTCACGCTCGTCGGGCGCGCTATAGCAGCGTGCACCTCTTCAGAGTTGTCGAAAGCCGACATTCCGGACGGAATTCTGGTCTTCGCCACGCCAGTAGGGTGGCGCTTCCGTAGTTGCGGCGACCCCGCGCGTCAATATCGGGGCGCACTCGGATCCTCGGCGAAGCACTCAAATCGGTTCAGTCCGGACCGGAAACGGTCCCCCGGCCCCAGCGCGGCGCCGGCTGCGCAGGTTGTGGGTCGCTTGGCGCCGGCTCCACGGCTACGGGCACCGGACCGGCAACCACGGCCGGCTCCTCGTCTGCGCCGGCGAGTAGCGGTACGCCGCGGCTGCGCAAGACAAGCACCAGCACGGCTCCAGCGATGATGCCGCCAATATGGCAGGCCCAGGAAACCTGATCCTCGCCCCCCTGGGCGAACATGAAGATCTGGAACAGGATCCACAGGATCAGCGGGATGAAGGCCGGGATGCGCAACGGGATGCGCGCGAAGACCAGCACCCATACCTTCACCCGCGGATAAAGGATCAGATAGGCGGCGACCACACCGGCGATGGCGCCCGACGCGCCAATCAGCGGCACCTGCGAATCCCAGGCAACCAGACCCTGGAAGAAAGCGCCGGCGATGGCGCAAAGCAGGTAGAAGACGAGGTAGCGGACATGGCCGAGTGCATCCTCGACATTGTCGCCGAACACCCACAGGAACAGCATGTTGCCGCCGAGGTGGAAGATATCCGCGTGCAGGAAGGAATAGGTCAGATAGCTCAGGCTCTCCGGAATGACGACAAATTGCGGAGCGAGCTCGACGCTGTCATGCACAACCGACGGGATGAAACCGAGGCCCAGCACCGCGGCGTTGGCGAAATCCTCGCCGCCCAGTGTGGTGACAAAGTAGATCAGCACGTTGAGCGCGATCAGGCTGATCGTCACATATTGCAGCTTGATGTGCCGCAGCCGGTTGGTGTCGTAAAGCGGGATGAACATCGGGCCTCTCCCGCTTCCGGCGGATTCAGCGGTTCTTGCCGGGAACCCATAGCACGTCGGCATTTCCATTGTCATTGACCGCGCGTGCGGCGACGAACAGAAAGTCCGAGACACGGTTGATGTATCTTATCGCCTCGCGGTTGACGTGCTCGTCCGGGTCTTGCGACAGCGCCACCATGATGCGCTCGGCGCGGCGGGCCACCGTGCGGGCGAGGTGAAGGGCAGCCGCTGCCGGCGTACCGCCGTTGAGCACGAAGGATTTGAGCGGCTCAAGGTCCTTGTTGAGGAGATCGATATCCTGTTCGATGCGGTCGGTCTGCGAGGCGATGATGCGCAACGGCTCGTAGTCGAGCGGCTTGCCATTATCGGGGACTGCCAGATCGGCGCCGAGGTCGAAAAGGTCGTTCTGGATGCGGCCGAGCATCGCATCGATCGCCGGATTTACTGCCGCGGTATGAATGCGGGCCATGCCGATGCAGGCATTGGCCTCGTCGACGGTGCCGTAGGCGTCGATGCGAAGGTCGGATTTCAGCCGCCGCTCGCCAGAGCCGAGGCCTGTGGTGCCATCGTCGCCAGTGCGGGTGTAGATCTTGTTGAGCTTGACCACGGGTTACCTCCCGGCTGGTGGCTGCTGCGTCACTTACGGGTGAAATACACCGCCAGCATGATCAGCACCAAGGCCACGAACTGCAAGAGCACGCGCGTCTGCATCAGTTTGTTGGAGGTCATGCTGGAGCCGCCGCGCATCATGTTGATGAGGCCGCGGATCAGTACGATCACCACGGCGACCATAACGAGAACGGCGAGGATGTTGAAGACGGTTGCCATGGTGTGTTCCAGTTGGATTGCGTTCAGGCGCGTTTGGCGAGCAGACGGTAGAGTGCCGATGACGGCAGGATGCGTTTAAGGATCGCGCCGATCCTGGCCGGCACAGTTACCACATAATGCGGGCGCGGGCGCCGCGACAGAAGCGCATGATGCAAGGCGGAATAAACCACCTCCGGCCCGGGCTTCAGCCGCGATGTGCTGCCGCCGGCCCGCAGCCGTTTGAGTTGCGCCGCATAGGCGAGGCGATGAACGGACTTCTCGTGATCGATATTTGCCAGGAACCACGCAAGGCTGTTGCTGGCGATCTTCGATTTCACCGGCCCCGGCTCGATCAGCGAAACATGGATTCCGCTGCCGAGGAGTTCTTGGTAGAGGGACAGCATCAGCCCTTCGATAGCGTGCTTCGATGCCGAGTAGGCGCCGCGGAAAGGCACCGGCGCCAGGCCGAGGATCGACGAGCAATGAACGAGACGACCATGGCCTTGGCGGCGCATCACCGGTACGACACGGCGAGTGAGGTCATGCCAGCCAAAGACATTGGCCTCGAACTGCTGCCGTAAAGCCTCGACCGGCAGGTCCTCGACGGCGCCGGGCTGTCCGTAGGCGCCATTGTTGAAGAGCGCATCGAGCCGGCCGTCGGTCCGTTCCAGCACCGACGCCACCAGCGCCTCGATCGATCCGGACTCGGTGTAGTCCAGATAAAAGGCCTCGATGCCGTCGGCCTCGAGCGCAGCGATATCTTCGGGCTTTCGGGCCGTTGCGAACACCCGCCAGCCTTCCTTCTTAAGAGCATGGGCGCAATAGTCGCCTATACCGGAAGAGGCACCTGTGACAATGATGGTGCGCAACTCTTCTCCGGGAGGAATGGTGGTTTGACCTAGGGTTGTCATTTACCGCAAACCCTTCCCATATTCGCGGCGTCGGGACAATCGAAGGGAACGCGGTTCTTGTTGCGGAAGATCGTAGCCCTCAAACGCGTCCTCTACGACGCGCTCGGCCATTTCAACACCGACGACGGCTGGGCAATGGCCAGCCATCTGGCGATCACCGCGCTGATGGCGCTTTTTCCTTTCCTGATCTTCGCCACGACGCTGGCGAGTTTTTTCGGCGCGCAGGCTTTCGCCGACACCGCCGTGCACCTTGTGTTCGACACATGGCCCGAGCAGATCGCCAAACCGATCGCGCGCGAGGTGCTCAACGTGCTTACCGTCCGGCGCAGTGACCTGTTGACCTACGGTATCGTGCTTGCCGGATATTTCGCCTCGAACGGCATCGAGGCGCTGCGCACCTCGCTCAACCGGGCCTATCGTGTCTCGGAAACGCGCGGCATCATCTATCGGCGGGTGCAGAGCATCATCTTCGTGCTGATCGCGACGGCCGGGTTTTTGGCCATCAGCGTGCTGCTGGTCTTCGCGCCATTGCTGGCACGGCTGGCCGAGTCGCATTTCGAATGGATAAAACCCTATATGGGCACGATCACGCTGTGGCGTTACGTCATCGCCTCTGTAGTCATCATCGGCGGCCTGTTCGCCGTGCATTTCTGGTTGCCGGCCGGCAAGCGCCGCCTCGTTTCGATCGTGCCTGGCATCATCTTCACGCTGGTCGGCTGGCTCATCGGGTCGACCATCTTCGCCGCCTATCTCGATCATTTCTCGTCCTATGTGACGACCTATGCCGGCCTCGCCTCGATCATGATCGCCGTCGTGTTCCTCTATATCGTCTCAGCGATCTTCATCCTCGGTGGCGAGCTCAACGCCGCGATCAGCCGCTATTTAGAGGCGCGTGCCCGCGTCGGCGGCTGAGCCGTCGCCAGCCCGACGCCGAGCGTCGCGATCGCCATGCCGGCGATCTGGAGCGGGCTCAAGTGCTCACCGAACAATGCCCAGGCGATGACCGCGGTGACAGCCGGCACGAGGTAAAACAGCGAGGCGACCTTCGACATTTCGCCGTCGCGGATCATCACCATCAACAGGAAGATGGCGCCGATCGACAGCACCAGCACGAGCCAGGTCATGGCGAAGATCAGCTCGCCGTTGACGATGACCGTTCGGGTCTCGAAGGCGAGCGAGGCCAGAGCCATCACCGATGCGCCGCCGACATATTGCCAGAACGTGGCAGCCACCAGATCGCCGCCGGAAGCAAAGCGCTTCTGCCAGATGGTGCCGGCGCTCATGCCGAGTACCGAGACCAGCGAGGCGCCCAGTGTCTCGGCCGTCACGCCGCCGCCGAGCGCACCGAGCTTCGGCCAAAGCACGATCACCACGCCGATCAACCCGAGGCCGAGACCGGCCCAGTGGCGCGGCAGGATGGCCTCGCCGAGAAGCCGGCCGGCGAGCACTGCCGTGATCAGCGGCTGCAGGCCGACGATCAGGGCTGAAAGTCCGGCGGGCATGCCCCGGTGGATTGCCCAGAACACGCCGCCGAGATAGATGCCATGCATCAGGATGCCGGCACCGGTCGCGTGCAGCGCCTCATCGCGGGTGGCGCGGCTCGAACCAAGTGCGGCCATCAAAGCGACAAGCAGGATTGCGGCCAGGACAAAGCGCGCGGCCAGGAACGTAAAGGGCTCCGCCCACGGCATGGCATAGCGCGCGCCGATGAAGCCGGTCGCCCACAGGACGACGAAAGAGGCGGGGATGAACCGCTTGAGGCTGTGCATTTCCGGAGGCCGCGATGAATTCGGGTGAGGGATCGACTGCGGCGACTGCTTAATGCCGTTCGGGCCGGCAAGCAAAACCAAACGGTTGATCCATAGAGTCATTTGAATTGAAGGAGCGCCGTTGATGGCCGCGAGCTCACCGGTCTAGTCTAGAGACCGACCAGCCGCTTGAGATCGGCGGGCGATGCGCCCGCCTTACGCTGGGCGGCAAGGCCGGTATCGCCAAGGCTCTTCGACAGTTTTCGTCCGTCCGGGCCGAGGATCAGGCGATGGTGAAAATAGGCCGGCTGCGGCAGGCCAAGCAGTTGCTGAAGCAGCCGCTGCACGCTGGTCGCGGAATAAAGGTCCTGGCCGCGCACGACATGGCTGACGCCCTGCAGCGCGTCGTCCATGGTGACGGCGAGGTGATAACTGGTCGGGATTTCGCGGCGCGCCACGACCACGTCGCCCCAATCCTGCGGATGGGCTTCGATACGACGCGTCGCGGAGAGCGTCTCGTCCGTGTGTTCGGCCCATGACAGGTCCTTGCCGGCGCGCGCTATTGCCGCATCGACGTCCAGCCGCCAGGCAAATGGCACATTTTCGGCGACGCGCCGCTTGCGTTCGCTCGCCGTCAACGCCTTGTCGGCGGCGGGATAGAGTGGCACGCCGTCCGGGTCGCGCGGCCAGTCGCGGCCACCCTTCTCGCTGTCGGCGATAAAGGCGCGGATCTCACTTCTGCTCATGAAGGCCGGGTAGACAAGTTCTTCCTTGATCAGCCGCTCGAGCATCGCCCGATATTCGGCAAAATGCTCGGACTGGCGGCGCACCGGTTCCTCCCAGCCAAGCCCCAGCCATTTCAGGTCGCGAAAAATGCCTGCCTCGAATTCCGGCGTGCAGCGCGTCGTGTCGATATCCTCGACGCGCAGCAGCAGGCGTCCGCCCGCCGCCTTTGCCAATTTCTGATTGAGCAGCGCCGAATAGGCATGGCCGAGATGCAGTTCGCCGTTCGGGCTCGGCGCGAAGCGGAATGTCAGCAGTGTCATTGTCCGGCGGCAATCGGGTTGTGCGGCGCTTTCGCCAATTGCTACTTTGCGCCGGTGGCGTCGTGCGTCCAGAGGGACACGTGACGAAGCGTGCGGCACTTTTGATTTTGGAACAAGCAGACATGCAACGCATCGCCAGTCTCGACGACATTGCGCAAGGGCTGGATAGGCTATGCTTACTCGACCCACGCCTGGAAAAAGTGCGCGGCATGGCCGGCGAGGTGCCGCTCCGGCTGTCGGAGCCGGGATTCAGGAGCCTTGCCTCGATCGTCGTTTCACAACAAGTGTCCCGCGCGAGCGCCGATGCCATCTTCGGCCGGCTGACGAGACTGCTCGATCCGCTGACGCCGCAGGCGATACTTGCCGCCGACGAGGCGATCTTTCGCGAGGCCGGGCTGTCGCGGCCCAAGCAGCGGGGCCTGGTTGCCGTCGCCCGGGCGCTGGCCGAGGGACTCGACCTCGATCACCTGTGCCGGCTCGATGCAAGCGAGGCGATCGCGGCCATGACCAAGGTGCCGGGGATCGGCTCGTGGACGGCTGAAGTCTACCTTTTGTTTGCCGCCGGACATCCAGATATCTTTCCGGCGCGCGACGTAGCATTGCAGAGCGCGGTCGGCCATGCGCTCGGCATCGACCCGCGTCCGCCGGAGAAAATGCTGATCCGGCTTGCCGAATCATGGAGCCCGTGGCGCGGTGTCGCATCGCGGCTTTTCTGGGCTTATTATCGCGAATTGAAGGGCAGGGATGCCGCGCCTCCGGCCTGAATCCGCAAAAAAGCATTGAAATCATGCGTTTTTGAGACCCGGCATGATCGACAATCCGCTTCACATCCCTGTCATGTCGGGCTTACAGTATCCGCGTCGACCGGTTCTAGGGTGAAGGAGGTCAACGACGTGACGGTTGCCGTATCTCCGGATGGGCTTCCAGCGCTGGTGCTGAATGCGGATTACCGTCCGCTCAGCTATTACCCCCTGTCGCTCTGGTCCTGGCAGGATGCCATCAAGGCGGTGTTCCTCGAGAGGGTGAACATCGTCGCCGAATACGAACACGCCGTCTCTTCACCGACCTTTTCGATGAAGCTGCCGAGCGTCGTCAGCCTGAAGGCTTACGTGAAGCCGTCGAGGCATCCGGCGTTTACCCGTTTCAACGTCTTCCTGCGTGACCGTTTCCAATGCCAATATTGCGGCACGCCGGACGATCTGACGTTCGACCATGTCATTCCTCGCCATCGCGGCGGCGCCACGACCTGGGAGAATGTCGTCGCTGCCTGCTCGCCCTGCAATCTGAGGAAGGGCGGCATGATGCCGGCCCACGCCAAGATGTGGCCGCTGCAGAAGCCCTACCAGCCGACGGTGCATGATTTGCATAATAACGGCCGGCTGTTCCCGCCCAACCATCTACACGAAAGCTGGATGGATTATCTGTACTGGGATGTCGAACTCGAGCCGTGAGATCATCCGATAATTCGGGAGGCTGGCCGTCTGAAGCGATTGTCTGCGCTTCCGATGCTCACGGACCAATGTCCGCTCCGCTTCGGTTCTCGACAATCACTCCACCCGACTCAGCCTGCCGAATTCTTGGATGATCTCGTGTCGCGCTAAATCAGTCGCGGGCAAAGGCGCCGCGGAAGGCGACGACTGCCAGGACAAAGCTGGCGATGGCGTTCCAGCCGGCCAGCGACAGGCCGAGGATGCGGAGCGCCGCCTTGTCGCAGGAGGGCGGGACGAATTTGTCGAGCGCATCGAGCACGCCCTTGCCGCCGGTGTCCACCGGCCCGGCGGCTGCGGTGCAATCGGTCGGGCCTGGCCACCACGCCCATTCGACGCCGGAGTGATAAACGCCGAGATAGACGCCGTAGAGCATCAGCAGGCCGCCAACAGCCAGCAGGCCACGGCTTACCCAGGCTGGCGCGTGAAGAGCCGACGCAAGCACCGCCAGCAGCATCAAGGGCACGCCGACGTAGTAAGGCGTGCGCTGCTCGAGGCAGAGCTTGCAGGGGATATAGCCGCCGAGATACTGGAAGGCCAGCGCCGAGCCGACCGTGGCGGCCATGGCGACAGCGAGAAACAGGGCGGTGCGCAGCCGCTGGCGTCCGGTATCGGCATTCACGGTCGCTGTCATCGGACTCAGTCCATTCGGTTCGATGTCGTTCAGACGGCGTATTTGACGACGATATAGAGCAAAATCAGGGCAGCGGCGGCGGCGCCTGCAATCTGGCCAAGGCGCTTTTCGATGAAGTGGCGGATCGGCTCGCCATAGCGGCGCAAGAGCCAGGCGAGAAACAGGAAGCGAGCACCGCGCGCCACGATTGCCAGCACGATGAACAGCAGCAAAGGAACACCGATGACGCCCGACAGGATCGTCACAACCTTGATCGGCGGCAGATGGGCGAGGCCGGAGGTGACCAGCATCAGGATGATGAAGCCGACACCCGATGAGACGCGCATCGCTTCGAACTCGTCATATTTGCCATAAAATTCGAGGATCGGCCGCGCCACCGCATCATAGGCATAATGGCCGATGAACCAGCCGGCGATGCCGCCCAGCACCGAGGCGACGGTGGCGACCAGCGCGTAACGATAGGCGCGATCCGGCCGTGACAGCGCCATCGGCAGATAGAGGACGTCGGCCGGCACCAGGAACACCGAGCTCTCGACGAAGGCGATGAAGGCCAGCCACCATTCGGCGGATTTGCTCGCCGCCAGCGACAAGGTCCAGTCGTAAAGTCCGCGAAGCATCGGCACTCCTAATGCACGCCCAAACCAGAAGCGGTCTTGGGATCACGACATGTACAAACAAGACTTGGAAGCGCCCCGCATCAACCTCGTCGGACAAGGTGCGCTTCAATGACATGCGCCGCCTGTCTAGAAAGATTTTCCGCGCTGCACAATGGCAGCTGCTTCACGAAATCGAAAGGCTGAGGCTTGAGCGAGCCCAGATGTCGGGATTTGGCCAGTTGACGAGCAAGCCATGGCGTCGAACACTTGCCCGCTGAAGTGCGTCAAGGCAGTTTCCAATTACATCGTGGGTTTTCCGGTCGAACACGATCCGTGTTTAAATACCGGCGATTCCTGTCGCATCCTCTCTCCCTGCTTCGCCCTTTGCGCCGCCATGTCGTTGTCTGATTTCATTTATCGCCCCTTTGAGAAGCTCATCCGTCCGCTGGATATTCCACCCGCGCCGCTGCCTGCGAGCGGGCCGTTTGCACTGCTCCTGCATTTTGCGCGGATGTTCCGCGGCACCCTTGCGGCCATTACCGTCCTGATGATGGCGGTCGAGGGGATCAACCTTGCGACGATTTGGGGGGCCTCGTTCGTCGTCGATGGGGTGAGCGCGAAGGGCGCGGCGGTTTTCCTGCAGGAGGACTGGCCGACGCTGGTCGTGCTCGGCGTGCTGGTTTTCCCCGTGCTGCCGTTGCTCATCTTCGTGGGCAATGCGCTGAACTCGCAGACGGTGGCCGTATGCATGCCGGCGGCGATGCAGTGGCAGGGCCACAAGGCGGTGGAACGTCAGGATCTTGCCTTCTTCCACGACCTCTTCGCAGGTCAGGTGGCGTCGCGCATTTCGCAAGTCGCATCCGCCGTGCAGCAGCAGATCGTCGTGGCCTTCTACAGAATACCGCTGTTTCTGGTGCAACTCGTCGGGTCGCTCGTTCTGCTTGGCGCGTTGTCCTGGCCGCTGGCGCTTCCGGTTTTCCTCTGGATCTCCGCCAACATCGCCATTGCGGTGGTGGCGGTACCCCAATATTCCGAGCGGTCGCGCCGCTCGGCGCGGGGGCGAAGCCTCGTGGTCGGCGCCATGACCGACCTCTACAGCAACATTCAGATGGTCAAGCTGTTTGCGGCGGAAGACAGCGAGGCGGGCGCGATGCGGACCGTGATGGAAAACGCCATCGAGACCCAGCAGCGCGAAAGGCGCATCTATCTGACGACCGATATGGGCGTCGTCCTGCTCAACGTTGCCCTCTTTCTCACCAACGTTGCCATAGGGCTCTGGGGATTTGTCGCCGGCTTCGTCACGGTTGGTCAGTTCGCCGCTTCGATCGCCATCGTGCAGCGGCTCAATGCCAACTCCCGTGCCTTCCTGCAGATGGGCCAGCAGATTTTCCAGGCGGTGGGCACGATCCGCGACGCAATGCCGGTCGTGACGACGCCGCCGACCATAAAAGACGCGCCGAACGCCAAGCCGCTCGACGTCACGGCCGGCGAAGTCGAGTTCAAGAACATCCAGTTCGAATACCGCGAGGGGCAACGGGTGATCGAAGACCTGTCTCTCACCGTGCGCGCCGGCGAGAAGGTCGGGCTCGTCGGCCTCTCCGGGGCCGGCAAGTCGACCCTTGTCAGCCTGCTCCTGAGGTTCTTCGAGCTGAAGGGCGGCGCGATCCTGATCGATGGGCAGGATCTCCGCAGCGTGACCCAGGCCAGCCTTCGGGAGAGCATCGGCGTCGTCACCCAGGACGTCTCACTGCTGCATCGCTCCGTCGGCGACAACATCCGTTATGGCCGGCCCGATGCCCCGCCGGAGGCGTTGGAGCGCGCCGCGATGCTGGCCGAGGCCGACGGCTTCATCGCCGATCTCAGAGATGGCGAAGGCCGCACCGGCTACGACGCTTTCGTCGGCGACCGCGGGGTGAAACTTTCCGGCGGCCAGCGTCAGCGCGTTGCGATCGCCCGGGTGTTGCTCAAGGACGCGCCAATCCTGGTTCTCGATGAGGCGACGTCCGCATTGGACAGCGAGGCCGAGGCGGCGGTCCAGGACAAGCTCGCTCTTCTGATGGAAGGCAAAACTGTGATCGCCATCGCCCATCGCCTGTCGACGATTGCCAGGATGGACCGGATCGTCGTCCTCGACAAAGGCCGCATCGTCGAGGAGGGAAAACCATCGGCGCTGCTGGAGCGCGACGGGCTCTATGCCCGACTGTGGAAGCTTCAGACCGGCGGCTATATTGCCGACGCCCTCGAGGAGATGTGAGCCGCCCTCGGTGATGATGTTTTTGCTCATGGCCGGCTCGATACATTCTGCTTTCACTCCGGAAACCGGACTTGGCTGAACTCGTTTCCACCATAACGTTCGGAAGCCGATCCCAACTTCATCGATCATGAGCGAAGCCATAATCCCGAACTCCCGTGCCGCCATTCTCGAGCGGCGATCTGCCGGCGCGCTGACATGGTCCGGCCCCGCCCTGATGTTGTTCGCGCGGTCGGCTTTCGCTGTTGCCGCGCAGGGCCTGGTTGCGGCCGTGTACGCTGCGCACGGTTCGGCGACGCCCTGGCGCGACGCAGGGGCTTGGCTGCCGGTATACGGCAGCTTGATCGACGCGGGCTGCCTTGGACTCCTTTGGTGCCTTGCGCGGCGCGAGGGCATCACGTTGCTCGATTTGGTCGGTTTCGATCGCAACCGCTTGGGGCGCGATCTGTTGTTGGGCGTTGCGCTCATCCTCCCGAGCCTCGTTTTCATCTACGTTGGGATCACCGCCAGCAGCCTGTTGGTCTATGGCAACCCTGACGCACCGCAAATATACGGACCTTTGCCGCTCTTGCCTGCGCTCTACGGGGTGCTGATCTTTCCGTTGGTCTGGGGCATTACGGAGCAGACCACCTATAACGGCTATCTTCTGCCGCGTTTCCAAGTCTTGTCGGGAAGCACGGGATTTGCCGTTGCCGTCGTAGCGTTTTCCTGGTCGTTTCAGCATGCGGTGATGCCGCTGACGTTCGACCCGCATTTCATGCTCTACCGGCTCTTGGCACCCATCGCGCATTCGACATTCATCACCCTCGTGTACCTGCGCGTGCGCCGCATCCTGCCGCTGGCGACGGCGCATTGGCTCATGGATGGGGCGTCGGTATTCATCGGCATTCTGTGGCCGCTGTTGCGGTAGAAGGGTTCAAACGGGACGAGATGCCCGCTATCGATCGAAGCGCCGTATCACGAAAACCGAAAGGCTGGGCTCGAGCTAGATGGGATCTCGGGAATTGGCCAGTTGACGAACAGGCCTCCAACCGTATAGTCCGCGCCCATCCAGGCCGCCCGGCCTGAGCCCCTATGGCGGAATTGGTAGACGCGCTCGACTCAAAAAGTGGTTTGTCTACCATGCGACGGAGTGTCGCGAGATGCCGAACCGGCAGAAAAATCAAGGCCTTACTAAATCAGCTCTTAGTCCCTTGAAGCCCCGCAAAGTCGTCTAGGTGCAGAATAGGAGCCGCGTCCACAACTGCTGGCGGCGCCAATGGCGTACGAATGGCGTCCTCGACCAAAGCTGTAAGGCACGACACGGCCTTCATCGCCCACCAGCCTGTCGCGCTGCTCTTTAGATCGTCGGTGGGAGAAGGCCCGGACTACGGCTTCGAGCATTTGTGGCGCAACTGCGACGTTCCCGGCTACGCTGATGGGATCGTTGGAAGTTTTCGTTTTCACGTTCATGCCGACCCAATCAGTGACCTTCACTGCCCGTGTTTGAACGGCAGCAATATTCAGCATATCGCTCAGCGAGGTCAGTCTGTCTTTCCCAAGAGCTGACGCACTGCTCTGCTCGGATAGACACACCGTCCTGAACTCCCGATCAGTGGCGCCGTCTCGACTATGATGTACGTGCCGACTAGCCGCAGTCGGTGGAGAGATGTGACGCATGGTTTGAGCATAGCGGGGACGGTTTGCTGCGCGAGGAGATGGCGCCGACAGCACTGCCTAAACTTGCGCGAAAGCCGAACGCTAACCCGTCAGCTTCGTTTTCGTCGCTCCGCTCCAAGGACGCGCCGCTGATCCTGAACTGCTCGAGAAGCGCCCGTCGGAAGCTAGAAAGACTGGCGGTCGAATTGATGAGCATCTACTCCCAAGCTATAGGCGAGCCCAATCGCGGGAACGGCATTAGCATTATTCGCGGGAACGGCATTAGCCTTAGAAGCATCGGCCTGCTGCAATTTGAGCTTCAGGCCGGCCGTCTAGTTATAGTTAGATGTATTTTTTTGGCTTGGTTAGCCAAGTCATGACTGGCAAACCTCCGCCTATAGCGTTGATTTCATTGATTTACAGTGGGCTCTCGATGACTGCCGATCGAACTCCGGCGTGAAAGGATTCGAACTGCCCTCCCGTCTTACTTGAAGACTTCAGGGAGGGCTCATGACCCTATCTAGATACACTTGGAATATCATCATAGCACCGGGTGCTCTGAACGGCGCCGCCATGTCCAGCTGTCGGCTAGCTGACGAAACATGGCCTCTTAAGTCGCTTAATATGCGGTCTGGAACAGGCAGAGACAAACGCATCCACTAGTGCCGGGATCAAGCCACAGTGATCTCGACAACGGATCATCACATAAACTGTGCTGTGCACCTCGTCCGAATGCCGGGGAGGGGGCGTTGCTTATGCCGAAGAAATCGCCGGTTGGGGTTTCGGAGCGCGCACATCCTTCTTAGCATCCCCAAGACGTCGATGAAAATCGAGGAACACTGCGTTCGTCCATCCGAATCCGCCGACGGAACCGTAACGATCATCGACCGGTGGGGCGCCAACCTCAACGACGTTGTACTTTTCCCACATAGCCCCAGTTTTCTCGAAGCTAAGGACACAGGTGTCCCACCAGGTGCGCATGATCAGCATCGCCTCCTCGCGAAAGCCGTAGCGTTCAAGGCCGGCTACAACGATCCACTGCAAGGGAGCCCATCCGTTTGGCCATGCCCATTGATGCCCATCTCGGGCAGCGAGCGAAGTTACCAATCCGCCGGGCTGCGAGAATTTCGGCAACCACTCACCCACCATTCGGTCAGCTTCAGATTGCGAGGCGAGGCCTGACCACAGAGGAAAGAATGCAGCCAGTGTTGCTACGCCATCGCGTTCGCCGGCGACGTAATCGAAATCAAAAAAGAGGCCAGCTGTTTCGTCCCACATCAGATCGCGCACAGACGCGGCCCGTGCGTCAGCGGCCGATCTCCACGCGTTGGCGCTCTCGTCATCGCCCAAGCGGCGAGATGCCCACTCAAGGTCGATTTCGCGTAAATACAGGACAGAGTTAAGACAAATCGGAAGGTGATCGAGCCACCTATTCTGACAGCGCGTCGAGCGATCCCAGCCGCTCTCAAAGCTCGCGAGTTCGTCAGTGTAGTTCGCGTCGAAGTAGCGCGACAGTCCAGCATGAACACGCCTGATGTGTGGATGAATTTCGCCAAGCCAAACATTTCGATGTTCGAGAGCTGCGAGGCTCATAGCTTCAGCAAGGAAAGCGCAGGCATCCGGATCGCCACGAGCCTCCTTCGTTTCGAAGGCAAGGCGAAACATGGCAGTCGAAAGAGGCGGTTGGCTGCGCGAAAGGAAATATAGACGGCTCGCATTGGGGATCATGCCAAAGCGACGCAGCATTGCGACCATATTCTCGGCCATGTCGACGATAAGCTGCTCGCGAGGAGTGCCACTCAAACCAACAGCCGTGAAATAGCTGTCCCAGTAAAACATCTCCTGAAAAATTGGGTCCTCGGCCGACGCCATGTAAGGTCGGGGGAGCCCAATCAGCGTGCCTTGGTCAACGGGCACGTTACGGACAATCCGTGGCCAATAGGCCTCGATGTAGTCAAGAATTTCCATGCTGCTACTCTTTTTCATTGTCTGCGTCTTGTGGCGGCGATATTGCGTTCGCTCACTCCGCGGTCCATCCGCCATCGACAACCAGTGAGGTTCCTGTGACCAGTGCCGAGGCATCGGAGGCCAGATAAACTGCCGCGCCCATCAGATCCTCCACACGCCCCAGGCGGCCGAGCCTGATCTTCGCAAGGACGGATTGTGCAAAGACCGGATCCTGCAGGAACGGTCGCGTCATGGGCGTCTCGATGAATGTGGGCGCGATCGTGTTGACGCGGATGCCCTTCGGGCCGAGTTCCACGGCCATCGCCTTCGTCAGACCCTCGACTGCATGTTTTGAGGAACAATAGAGTGTCCGGTTTGCCGCGCCGACATGGCCCATCTGCGAGGACATGAAAATGATTGATCCCCGGATCGCGTCCTCGGCCATGCGCTTCGCGACAGTCTGGGAGACGAAGAACGAGGCCTTCAGATTGAGATCGAGTACCGCGTGGTAGTCGTCCTCCGTCACGTCGGCGATCGGTTTGGGCCGGTTGGTGCCGGCATTGCTGACAAGAATGTGGAAGGCGGGCTGGGCCGCCAGGATTTCGCGCACCCCGGCGACGTCGGTCACGTCCAGGGTCAGTGGGGCGGCCCGGCCGCCGCGAGCCCTGATAGCGGTCGCAACGGTCTCCACCTCCGAGGTGGTGCGGGCGGCAAGAATGACCTCGGCACCTGCCTCCGCGAGAGCAGAAGCCAGTGCTGCCCCGATCCCCCGCCCGGCGCCAGTCACCAGCGCCCGCCGTCCGTCAAGACGGAATGACGGCGTTGCCGGCAAGCTTGTGGGCGCGGCGTCAACCATCATTCGGCGGCGTGTGCGTAAGGGACGTTGCGGCCGCCGTAACGCCGCACGCGGATGTTGGCCTGCTCGGCATGGCCGAGGAAACCCTCGAGTACGCACAGCCGCGAGCAGTATTCGCCGATCATCGCCGATGCTTCGTCGGTCAGGATACGCTGGTAGGTGCAGGTCTTCATGAATTTGCCGACCCACAAGCCGCCGGTGAAACGGGCGTTGCCGAGCGTCGGCAAAGTGTGGTTGGTGCCGATGACCTTGTCGCCGTAGGCAACATTGGTGCGCGGTCCGAGGAAGAGCGCACCGTAGTTGGTCATGTTGGCGAGGAAGTACTCGGGATCGCGGGTCATCACCTGGACGTGTTCGGACGCAATCCGGTCGGCTTCCGCCACCATCTCCTCTTCGGTGTCGCAGACGATGACCTGACCGTAGTCGGCCCAGGCCTGGCGGGCGATCGTCGCGGTTGGGAGGATTTCGAGGAGCCGCTCGACCTCGGTGACAGTGTCGTGAGCCAGACGTTCGGAACTAGTGAGCAGGATCGCCGGCGAATTGGGGCCGTGCTCGGCCTGACCGAGAAGGTCCGTGGCACAGAGCTCCGCATCAACCGTCTCATCGGCAATAACCAATGTCTCTGTTGGCCCGGCGAGCAAGTCGATGCCGACGCGTCCGAACAGTTGACGCTTTGCTTCGGCCACATACGCATTGCCCGGCCCGACCAGGAAATCGACCGGACTCATAGTGTCGGTGCCAATCGCCATCGCGCCGATCGCCTGAATTCCACCGAGCACGTAGATTTCGTCGGCACCGGCAAGCGCCATTGCAGCGATGACAGCAGGTGCGGGTTTGCCATGGAAGGGCGGGGTCATGGCCACGACGCGCTTCACGCCTGCGACCTTGGCTGTGATGACACTCATATGGGCAGAAGCCACCAATGGGTACTTGCCGCCGGGCACATAGCAGCCGACCGAGCTCATCGGAATGTTCTTATGTCCCAGTACTACGCCAGGGAGAGTTTCGACCTCGACGTCACGAAGCGCATCTTTCTGGATCTGCGCGAAGCGCCGGATCTGGGCTTGTGCGAAGCGGATGTCATCGAGGTCGCGTGGTGCCACCGCGGCGATGCATTCGTCGATCTCAGCTTGTGACAGGCGGAAATTGTCAGGTGCCCATTTGTCGAACGTTTCTGAATAGTGGCGCACTGCTTCGTCGCCGCGTTGCTCGACGGCCGCCAGCACGGATTCCACCGCCGCCTTGACAGAGGCATGGTCATTGACTTTCTGAACCGATGAACGGCCTTCCTTCAGGACACGGATCATTGCAGCACCTCGTTTCAGAAGCCGACGGAGCGGAGATAGGCGAGACTGGCCCGCGCATCGTCCGCGGGATTGAGCGAAATGGTCGGATCAATGTCCTGTTCCACCGTCGCGGCCCCGTCATAACCGGTTTCCCGCAATGCGGTTGCCAGTCCGGCCCAGTCGACAACGCCCTTGCCCAGCGGGCAGAAAACCTTCTGCTCGATAGCGGTGAGAAACGGAATGCGATCTGCAAGCACGCGTTTGTGGACAACAGGATCGATGTCCTTGAAGTGGAAGTAGCGTACGCGACGCGCATGCCGGCGGTAGAAAGCGACAGGATCGATGCCCGCATATGCCATATGGCCGGTATCTATGCAGATACCGACCCGGCTCGGATCCAGCCTGTCCAGAGCGGTCTCGATTTCGTCCTCGAATTCGATATAGCAGCCAGCATGCTGGTGGATGACTGGCATGACCCCGTGTGCGAGCGCGAGGTCGGCGATGCGATCGATCAGCCCGACAAGATGGTTGAGGCGCTGCGCACCGATTGGCTGAGCGAGGTCACGTCGCCCGGCTGTATTCATCCGTTCCGGCGAGATGTGGTCGATCGTGACGAGGTACTTTCCGCCGGCCGCCGCAAGCAGTCGCGCCGTGCGGTCGGCAACATCCAGCACTGATTCAGCCTTCTCCGGGCTATGCAGATCCTGGAACACAAATCCGGCAATCACTGTAAGGCTACGGCGATCAAACTCAGGCCGCAGAACCCCCGGATCTGTCGGATAGTAGCCGTAGGGACCGAGTTCGGTGTAAGCGTAACCGGCCGCGCTGATCTCATCCATCACACGCGGCCAAGCCGGGTTTTTGGGATCGTCGGCGTAGTCGACCCCCCAAGACACGGGCGCATTGGCAAGTTTGACGAGCATACTGGATATCCCTTGGGCTATGCATCATGTGTCGCCCCGATCTCTGCGGAGCGACACCTCCCATAAATCATGTTTTGCATAGCAATGCAATCCGTTCTCTTCTCGTGTTGACCGAGCGCCTTGGATGCGCCGCTCCCGAGCGCGTTCGGATACTCTACCTAACGGGTTTCGTCTGGACGGATAAGCGCAATGAAAACAATTGGTTGCTCTAAGGCTGGTTGACGCCTGGCGGCCCGCATCTTGGCTCGGCGATTAAGGCATGAGGCCAGGGCGCTGCTGATTGGCTCTATGCCTTCAGCCATGCAGGAGCGCAATAGGGTACTTTATTCCGAAAACGCGCACCCAAAAGCCTCCAGATATTCAGCGATTGGGTCGATCAAGCAAGATACATTCGACGATATATCGTTTATTTACAATGCGTTGGCGGGGAAATTGCGGTTGCTCAGCATAGCAATGCAAGATTCCTGTTGCATTGCTATGCAAATTGGCGTTTGGTGTTCGCAGCCCGTCCGTGGCGGGTGGTTTACCAGGGAGGAAGCCATGCTAAAGAATCTTATGAGAAAGCTTGCACTCGGCTTAGGCGTACTGTCGCTGTCGGGATCTACCTCGTTCGCCAGAGACCTTGGGAACGTCTATGTCGGCGTCGGGAGCGCGTCCAGCGAGTACTGGGCAGCATTTATCGAGGGGGCAAAGGCGGTCGCCGGATCGAAGGGCAAGGACGTCAATGTTATCGTCAGCGACTTCAACGGGCAGAAACTGCTGGAGCAGTTCGGGGCCGTGTTTGCGACCGGCTGCGAGGGTTGCGCGATCGCCGTCGACCCTGCGTCCAACGCCTTCACCAAAGCGATTGTGGAGCGGGCGCGAGATGCCGGCGCCAAAATCGTCAATCTCTGGAATCGCCCCGACGAGATCCATCCGTGGGATACGGCGCCGGACGCCTGGGTCGCCAACATCTCGTTCGACGGCGTCGATTCCGGCTATCGGAACGGCATGGAACTGTGCAAGGCGCTCAACGGGAAGGGCAACATCGCTGCCCTTCAGGGCATACCGGACAATCCGCCGGCCAAGCAGCGGCTCGCCGGGCTCGAAAAGGCGGTTGCCGAATGCCCGGGGCTGAAACTCCTCGATGTCCAGGTCGGAAACTGGGATCAGACCCAGGGCCAGAGCATCACGCGAGCCTGGCTTACCAAATACGGCAGCGACCTCAAGGGTATCTTCTCTGCCAATGACGGCATGGCTCTCGGCGCAGTAGCGGCGCTACGGGAACAGGGCCTTGCCGGCAAGGTTCTCGTCACGGGTTCCGACGGATCAAGCGATGTCATGCAGCTTATCAAGTCGGGTGAGATGCTCTCGACGATGTACATAGATGGCTATGTCCAAGGCGCGACGGCCACAGCACTGGCCGTTGGCGTGATCACCGGCGACATCGACCTTGCCAAACTGAAAGAAGAGCAACGCGATTTCTACCTGTCTCAGACCCTGGTCAACAAAGACAATGTCGAGGCGATCCTCAACGGCAAGCACGTTGCAGCCGACTATAGCTACGACAAGGTGAAGGCCAATTTCTGGGCGGCCTCGGTCGGTCAGATCCCCGCCGGTGCCAACAAGTAAGCTGGAACTGGTCGGTCATGACACTCACGCAAAACGCGGCCATCGAAGCCTCCCCGCACAAAGGTTCGGGGAGGCTAGCGGGCCAGCCAAAGGTCGTATCGAGGCTTCGATTTCCGCTCAAGGAACTCGGCCCGGTTGCCACACTTGCAGTTCTCGTCCTGGTCTTCTCGCTGGCAAGTGCGCAGTTTCTGTCAGCCAGCAACCTGAAGGTCGTTCTTGAATCGAGCGCGATCCCGGTTGTCCTCGTCGTGGGCCTCTCCTTCATCCTGATCCAGGGTTCCATCGACCTGTCGATCGAAGGCGTCATGGCAGCATCGAGCATGCTGGTCTCGCTGCTCATCGCCAACTCTGTGACAGGTTTCGATCTGGGCTGGTGGGCCATTCTGGCGGGTGCCTGTCTTGGCTCAGCGTTTGGCCTGGTCAATGGTCTCGTCTACACATTTCTGCGGCTGCCGTCCCTGATCGTCACACTCGCAACCTGGTTTGTCGGGCTGGGTATCGCCACCTTGCTCTTTCCGGGTAGGCAGCCACAAATTCTTGATGAACGGCTGACGCGTCTGGCACTGGACAAGAGCCTTGGCGTTTCCGCCCTGGTTTTTCTGGCGCTCGCGGTTGCGGTATTTGGCTGGCTTCTCCAGACCTACACCCAGTTCGGGCGAATGTCCTACGCCATCGGCCGCGACGAGAAGGCCACGAGGCAGTCAGGACAGCATGTCCGCTTTCACAAGGTCCTCGCTTTCGTGCTTATGGGGCTCATGTCCGGCGTTGGCGGCGTCATGATCTCCGCGCAGCTCGCGGTCGGCAATCCTGCAGCCGGTGAAGGTTTCCTGTTCCCGGCAGTCAGTGCCGCCGTGATTGGCGGAACGCTTCTCAGTGGCGGCACGGGCGGCGTGCTCCATTCCATCATCGGGGTGTTCATTCTCGAGGTTCTGCGCAACGGCATGATCCAGCTTGGGGTCGACCCCTATCTGCGCCATGTGGCTGAGGGCCTCACCATCGTCGCGGCCCTGGTGGTCGGTAACTGGAGCCTTCGTGGCCGGCTGAGGATCGTCAAATGACCCCGGTTCTCGCTGCAACAAACATTGGCAAGGCCTATCCGGGCGTGCGGGCATTGCACGATGTGAGCGTAGAGTTGCGCCAGAACGAGGTTCTTGGCCTCATTGGCCAGAATGGTTCCGGCAAGTCGACGCTTCTGAAAATCCTTTCAGGCATGGAGCAGCCGAGCACAGGGAAGATCCGCCTGCGTGGCGTTGATACCGTGGTCCGGTCGCCGCTGGCTGCGGCGAGCATGGGGATCGGGCTGGTCCACCAGGAGCAGTCGCTTATCCCCAATCTCACGGTTGCCGAGAACATCTTTTTCGACAAGCCGTCCCCGCACCGTCGCTTCGGTATCTACAACTGGAGAGGTCTCAATCGGGAAGCTGCCCGACAGCTCGCAAAGCTTGAGTGCGATATCCCTCCTGACATCAAGGTCGACACGCTGAGCTTTCCGGACCGGCAGATGGTCGAGTTCGCCAAGGTGCTTGCAATCGAGGAACTAATAGATCAGCCGCTTGTCATCCTGTTTGACGAACCAACGTCGCTGCTCAGCCCATCGGAGGTCGAAGATCTGTTTCGCCAGATCAGGCGACTACGGGCGCGCGCATCGGTCGTTTTTGTGTCTCACCGGATGGAAGAGGTCCTGGAAATCTCCGACCGCGTTCACGTCATGGTCAATGGCGAGAATGTCGCGGAAAGAACGCAGGACACCACGAGCCACGAGGAGCTCTACCATCTGATGGTCGGCTCCCGACGCTCCGACGACTACTATCAGGAGAGCGGTCGCGAGCCAGTCGAGGCGTTCGAGCCGCGGCTGGTGGTCGACGGTCTCACCGCGCCGGGCAGGTTTCGCGACGTATCTCTCTCGGTCAGGTCAGGCGAGATCGTGGCCGTCACCGGTGTGGCAGGCTCGGGTGCCGAAACCTTCTGTCGTGCCATCTTCGGCGCCGAGGACGGCGTGGTTGGCAGCGTCAAGGTCGCTGGTCAAGAACTGGGTCTATCCGCAATGCCCGATGCAGCGATTCGCGCCGGCATCGGGTATGTTCCTGCCGAGCGGAAACTTGAGGGTGTCATAGTCGGACGCACCGTCCTGGAAAACATCGTTCTCACCTTCGGCCCGCAGATGGGACGGATCGGCCTGATCAACCGGAAAAAGGAAACGGCGCGGGCGCTTTCCTGGATCAACAGGCTCAAGGTCAAGACGCCTTCACCCGTCGAATATGTCGAGCGGTTGAGCGGGGGCAACCAGCAGAAGGTTTCTCTCGCCAAATGGCTGATGTCGGATCGTCTCCAGGTGCTCATCCTCGACCACCCGACGCGTGGCCTTGATCCTGGCGCCAAGGCCGATCTCTTCGGCGTCATGAGGGAACTCGCCCGCCAGGGGCTGGCGGTTGTCTTCGTCTCGGAAACTCTCGAGGAAACGCTGGGTATGGCGGACACCGTGATCGTCATGCGTGATGGCGAAGTGTCGGCCAAATTTGAAGACCTTTGCCTGCACAAGCCAAGACCCGAACAAATTGTCGAGGCGATGGTATGAGTGGAGACAGCCCAGAAATTCGCGCTGGCCAGATTGGCGAACAGAACGCATCCATCAGGCGAATTGAAATTGCCCGCAAGCTCAGATCAATCGCTGTTCCGGCGATCGCGCTTGCCGGACTGTTCTCCACCATCGCGTGGGTCCAGCCCAAACTCCTGTCGCTGCGGGCACTTGCCGGACTGACAACAGACGCCGCGCCGCTGCTCATGCTGGTCATGGGCAGTGCTGTCGTCATCCTGCTCGGCGGTATCGACCTGTCAGTCGCGACCATGGCTTCGTTTGCAGCGGTCGCCTTCGTCATACTCAATCCGACCCTGGGGGAATTCGCTTTTGTCGCGGTGCTCGGGCTTGCCGGCCTCGTCGGCGCGCTACAGGGTTATGTTCACCACCGGGCCCAGATTCCGTCGTTTGTCGTAAGCTTCGGATCGCTGGGGATGCTCTACGGGATCACCCACTTCATCTCGAACGCTACCGCTGCCCCGTTGTCGCAACCATCGGCCATCATCTCGTTCTTCGGGAGCCGCACGGCCGGATTGCCGAACGGGGTGATTGTTGTACTCATCTCGGCCGCCATCCTCAGCGCGCTGTTCCGGTTTACCCGTCTTGGCCGCGAGATCTTTGCAGTCGGTGCTTCAGAACGAGCGGCCCTCCTGTCGGGCGTCAAAACCCTGCGCGTAAAGGTGCTGGCTTTCGCTATTTCAGCGATCTGTGCATCTGTCGCCGGCCTGCTCCTGCTCGGGCAGACCGGATACAGCTCGCCTGCAATGGCGAACAACTACCTCCTTCCGGCGATCGTTGGCGTGGTGGTTGGCGGCACTGCCATTTCGGGAGGCATAGGGGGCATTGCCTGCGCCCTGGTTGGTGGACTCATCGCCGGGCTGGTGCGAATCGGCACGGTCATCGTCGGGCTCAATCCCGCCTACCAGAACATCGTTTTCGGCGTGGTCATCGTCATTGCAGTCGCCATAACGATCGATCGCGAGAAGATTGGCATCATCAAGTAAGGCGTCGGAAACAAGGGGAACACATGCCAGGACCTAAGCGGCTGCAACTGGCACTTTTCGGCGCCGGACGGATGGGCTCGATTCACGCCGCCAACATTGCCACGCATCCTCGTGCGGTGCTCGCCGCAATCGTTGATCCGAATATCGAAGGTGCCCGCGCCCTCGCGGAAACATTTCAGTCGCGCGTGCGCTCGGCAACCGACGTGTTCGACGATCCTGCCGTCGACGCTATCGTCATTGCCAGCGCCGCCTCTACGCACTCCGAATTGATTGACCAGGCGTTGGCTCGCGGCAAGGCCGTCTTCTGCGAGAAGCCACTGGCGCGTGATCTCGACACCGTTCGTTCGCTGGTTGCCGCGGTCGAGGCGGCGGGCACACCGTTCCTGCTGGCGTTCAACCGACGCTTCGACCCGGGCTTCGCGTCGCTGGCCTCGCGACTGCGCGAGGGCAAGGCAGGAGCCCCGGAACTGGTGCTGCTCACCAGCCGCGATCCCGATCCGCCGCCGATCGACTACATCGTGGCTTCAGGCGGCATCCTTCGCGAAACCACCATTCATGACATTGACATGGCGCGATGGCTGACCGGCGAGGAACCGGATAGTGTCTATGCCGTCGGTGCGGCGCGCACGGACCCGCGGATCGCCGCGGCCGGACATGTCGACACCGTCATGGTTACGCTGACGATGCCTTCGGGGACGCTCGTTTCGATCAACAATTCCTGGCGATCTGCCTATGGCTATGATCAGCGCGCGGAGATTCATGGAGCGGGCGGTATGCTCCAGCTCGGCAATCTTTTGTCTACCCCGGTCACTGCCTGGAACGCCGACGGCGGATCATCCGACAAGCCGCAGCCCTTCTTTCTTGAACGCTACGCAGACGCCTATCGGCGAGAGCTCGACTATTTCGTGAACCGCCTGGAGGAAGGAGGCGCCATGTCGCCTGGTGCCGCAGACGGTCTGAGAGCGCTCGAGATTGCCGAGGCAGCTGAAGAGTCCATGAGGTCGGGCCTTGCGATTAAGCTCTCCTGAACCCCACGACCTTTGCCTGGAAAGCGCCGCGCCGAACCGTCCAGGAGAGGCGAGGGCCATCAACCCTCCACCTCCTGCCACTGCCGCGTTGCGGCGGCTTTCACGGTCGCTTCTATGACCGCGTTGATATGGGCCGCTTCGGCAAAACTCGGCGAAGCTGAAGTGTCGTTCTTCTGGATTGCCTCAATAAGGCGTCGGGCCGTGATCACGAATGCTTCGCCATAGCCCAGCCCCTGTCCCTGTGCGTACCAGAAAGGCTCGGCTTCGGGATGGATGCCGCCGATCATGATACGGCGGAAGCCGTTGCGATCCTTCTGCTCGGCCTCGGTGTAGAGATGGATTTCGTTGTTGCGCTCCCAACTGAACGACAGCGCTCCCTTGGAGCCGATCAGCGTGAAGGCGAGGTCGCTCTTGTGCCCGGTTGCGGCCCAGCATGAATGAATCGACCCTGTTGCCCCCGACCTGAATTCCACCAGCGTGGTCATCATGTCGTCGACAGTGACATTCCGCATGGCCGCTCCTTCAGCCCGCAGCGGAAAATAGGTTCGCGAGGATGCCGCAACGCGGGCAATGGGACCCACCAGCGCCACCGCAATGTCGGAAATGTGGGATCCGAGATCACCGCCAGCGCCGGCGCCTGCCCGGGCGCTGTCGAACCGCCAAGCGTAGGGTAGGTCCGGGGCGTTGGCATAGTCCTGGAAGAAGTGTCCTTCGAAGTGATGCAATTCACCGAGTTCGCCGCTCTCCACCAGCTTCCTGGCAAATTGCACCGCCGGCCAGCAGCGGTAGACGAAATTCACCATGTTGACCTTGCCAGACCGACTGGCAGCCTCTGCCATCCGTTTTGCCGAGGCAGCCGAGCTGGCCAGTGGCTTTTCACAGAAGACATGTTTTCCATTGGCGAAGGCGTCGCTGGCGATCTCCTCATGGCTGTCATTGGGCGTAATGATGACCACGACGTCTATGTCGTCGGCGCGGGTAATCTGCTTCCAGTCTGTCGTTGCCTCTGCCCACCCCCACCGGCGTGCACTCTCCTCCGCAAGACGTGCGTCGATGTCGGCTAGGCGAACCATCTCGATCCGCGGCATGTTCGGCCACAGGAAGCCTTCGATGTTCCGCAGTGCCAGGCTGTGGGTCTTGGCCATGTAGCCGGATCCTACAATGCCGAATTTCAAGCTTTTCACGTTCTATCTCCTGGAACTGTTCTGAAGTTCATCGGATGGAGCGCCCGCCATCGACGGGGATGGCGAGGCCGGTCATGAAGCTCGCGTCGTCGCTTGCGAGGAAGGCGACGACCGAGGCCACTTCCTCGGGCCTGCCGACCCGGCCGATAGGATGTTTCGACACGACCAACTGGGTGGCCGCATCCGGATCCTGCGCCGCTCCCAGCCAGGACGTCACCATGCGCGTGCCGATGGCCGCCGGACAGACCGCGTTTACCCGGATCCTGTCGCGTGCCAGGTCAAGCGCCAGCGACGCCGTCAGGGTGGTTATCCCGCTCTTCGACGCGCTGTAGGCGATCATGTTCTCGGTACCGCGAATGCCGGTGATCGAACCGACATTGACGATGGCGCCACCTCCTGCGGCTCTCAACCGGGGAACCGCTGCGCGGCAACCAAGGAAGACGCTCGTCAGATTGGTGTCGATCATGTCATGCCAGAGTTCGAGACTCGTCTCCTCGACGCCTCCACTCGCTCGCGCCCCCGCGTTGTTCACCAGAACGTCCAGATGGCCGAACCGCTCGACGACTGTGGCGACAGCCTTCTCCCACGCCTCGGATGATGTGACGTCGAGGTAGACCGAAAAAGCGCCGTCCACATCTACCGATGAGGGGTCACGCCTGTGCGCAGCGGCTACCTGGCCGCCCTCACGCTGAATCCTGCGTATGGTCTCCAGCCCGATGCCTGTCGATGCGCCGGTGACCATCACGACCTTGCCGTCGAAGCGCTTCATGGAATCGCTTTGCATAGCATTTCAATTTTCATCTTCTCTTGCATCGTTTTTTGCCTTAGAAGCGGTCATATGGCTCGCCGGAGCGACAGCACAGCCTCACTCAGAACCCAAAATGCATAGCTAGTCAAGATTCAGGAACACAGAAAATGGCTCACACAGTCTCACTTACCGCTGCGCAGGCGGTCGTCCGTTTCCTCAAGGCGCAATATTCAGACTATGACGGGCTGCAGGAACGTCTGATTGGCGGCATGTTCGGGATCTTCGGGCACGGCAACGTCGCCGGCATGGGTGAGGCTCTCGAGGAGTATGGCGACGATCTGCCCTTCTACCAGGCGAAGAACGAGCAATCGATGGTTCACGCCGCCATGGGCTATGCCAAGGCAAAAAACAGACGCGCCACGCTTGCTTGCTCCGCCTCGATCGGTCCGGGCTCAACCAACATGCTCACAGGGGCGGCGACAGCTACGATCAATCGGATTCCGGTGCTGCTGCTCCCTTCAGACATCTTCGCGCACCGCAGGCCCGGGACGGTCCTTCAGCTTCTCGAACATCCACTCGAAGCCGATCTGTCGGTCAACGATGCATTCCGGCCGCTGTCCCGCTTCTTCGACCGGATCTCGCGCCCCGAACAGCTGCTGACGGCGTTGCCGGAGGCCATGCGCATCCTTGTCGACCAGGCGAATACGGGCGCCGTTACCATCTCACTTCCGCAGGATGTTCAAGGCGAGGCATTTTCCTGTCCGGCAGGTTTTTTCGACAGGCGGGTATGGCGCATTCGCCGGGCAAGCCCGAATGCAGACGAGATTGCACGTGCAGCCGATATGATCGCGCAGTCCAGCCGACCTCTGATCATTGCCGGCGGGGGAGTCCGATATGCCGCGGCCGAAGCCGAGCTTGTGGCCTTCTGCAACCGCTTCGGCATCCCTGTCATGGAGACCTTCGCGGGCAAGGGCGTTTCGCAGGGTGCATCGCTGCTTCTGGGAGGCGGCGGCACGACGGGAACGGGGGCAGCCGCGCGGGTTGGTGAAAAGGCCGATCTGGTGATTGCAATAGGCACGCGCCTCACGGATTTTGCCACGGCATCCCGGTCGCATTTCAACAGCGAGACCCGCTACCTCTCGCTCAACGTCAACGCTCAGGATGCCTACAAGCTCGGTGCAGAGCCGGTTGTTGCTGATGCCAAACTCGCCCTTGCAGCGCTTGGCGAGGCGCTGGAGGCCAGGGGTTACGCAACATCCCACAGCTTCCGAAACGAGGTTCGTGGCGCAGTCGATACATGGCTGGAAGACTATCGCGCTTCCATCTCGCACGAGCAGGGAGCGCCCCTCAAGCAGGGAACGATCATTGCCATGGTCAACCATGCGGCCGTCAAGGGCGATGTGGTGATTGCCGCCGCCGGCACGCCGCCGGGCGAGATCATGAAGGCCTGGGACAATTCTGCCGGCAGCGAGTGCTTCATCGAATTCGGCTTTTCGTGCATGGGTCACGAAATACCGGCCGGGCTGGGTGTTGCCATCGCACGGGAAAACAGGGGGACCGTCTTCGTCGTCATCGGAGATGGCACCTACCTGATGGGGCCGACCGAACTGGTGACAGCGGTTCAGGAAGGTGCCCGCCTGATCACCGTGGTCATCGAGAACTGGGGATTCCAGTGCATCAGGGCGCTTCAGCAGGCCAGCACCGGCGCAGACAATTTCGGCAACGAGTTCCGTCGCCGCTCGGCCGAGGGGCGCCAGCCCGACGGCGACTATCTCGACGTTGACTACGCGGCGAACGCGCGATCGATGGGCTGCGCGGTGTTTTCCGCTTCCGATCCAGACGGCCTTGCCGAAGCCCTCGCTCAGGCCAGGGCAGTCGACGGTCCCGCCGTGATCGTGGTGAAGGCCGAGAAACGGGGCAGTTCGATCGGGGCCGGCCTGTGGTGGGAGGTCGGTGTCGCCGAAGTTTCCGGCCTGGAACGGGTCCGCGAGGCGCGCAGGCGCTATGAGACAGGTCGCGCGAAGCAGAAGACGCTGGTCTGACTGGAGCGAGCCGATGTCCCAGCTGATCGAAGTGTTGCCGCTACAGATGGAGCTTGGCGAGTGTCCGTTGTGGGACCACCGCCAGAACCGTCTCTACTGGGTGGATATCATGCGCTGTACCCTTTTCGAGCTTGACTGGCTGTCTCGTGCTACGCGCTCCTGGCCGCTGCCGGCACTGGGCGGTGGCCTGGCGCTGCTCGGCGCCGATGAAATCCTGGTCGCGGCGCAGACCGGGCTCTTCCGCTTCAGTCCTGCCAGCGGGCAGTACGAGTACCTTCTGCACCCTGAAATAGGCATGTCGACAAACCGGCTGAACGAAGGCAAGGCGGACCCTGCAGGCAATTTCTGGATCGGGTCGATGTCGACCCTGGGCCGTCGGCCCGAAGGCAGCCTCTACCGGGTCTCGCCCGCCGGCCAGATCAGCCGGTTGCTCTCTGGAATCCACGTTCCCAACGCCCTGGTCTTCCTTCCCGATGACGAGGTCATTTTTACCGACAGCCATATGAAGGTGATCTGGCGTTACCATCTCGATCCGTACAGCGGAGAGCTTGCCGGACGACAGGTTTTTGCCGACGATACCGCACTGGCATCGATACCGGACGGCGCGGTCGCCGACAGGGAGGGCAACATCTGGAACGCCAAGTTCGGCGGCGGGCGGATCGCCGTCTACCAGGGGCAGGGGCGGCTTGCAGACGAGCTGCTCCTGCCAGCCACGCAGGTAACATCCTGCGCGTTCTGCGGGCCCGATCTCGACCATCTCGCGGTGACAACAGCCAAACGGCTGCTCGACGATGAACAGAGACGAGCCCAGATCGAGGCCGGCAACCTGTTCATCTTCAGGCCGGGGGCAACCGGTTTGCGCGAGCCGGTCAGCCGGATCTGACCGAAGCTGTGCGATGGGATCGGACGTGCGCCGGCAATTTCGAGCGAATCTGCGGAAGGCCGGTTCAGCGGATACCCCGCCTCACGCCGTCTTCCGCGGCATCAACATTGGAAGCGTCGACAATGGCCGGGCCCGTGTAGATGTCGTCAGCCATCGTGAAGCCCTGCGCCACATGCAGCCACATCTGCTGCACCGACAGATAACCCTGCAGATATTGCTGGCTGTCGATCGTGCCGACAATGTCGCCGGATCGGATGCCATCGATCTGCGGCTGTGCAACATCGAACGTCATGTGGGCCCACTGACGTGCGTGGGGGACCAGTTTACGGGCGTCAATAACCGCCTGTGCTCCTGGAGGCCCGAGTGTGAGCACGGCGTCAACGCCGGTGTTTTCAGTCAGATATTCCGCAACTGCCCGCGCACAGGCTTGCGCATCGCCGCCAGGCACACGCAGTCGGTCTGACCTCAAGCCCCTTGCCCCGAAAGCCTGTTCGAAACCCTGATAGCGATCGGAATGGCAGATGTGGTCGTGCAGGTAATGATCCACGCACATGCCGCTTTTCGGCGAGAGTTTTCCGATCAGATAGTTGCCAGCCAGGCGTCCGGCGTTGGTATCGTCGCCGCCAATGTAAAACAGATAGGGAATGCGCTCGCCTTGCGGCCGTGGGTCCCTGGCGTTGATTGCTATGACCGGTATGCCACGCTGGATGACGGCTCGAAGCGGCGCGTCGACCGTCTCCACACGAGGAATGGTGGAGATGATGCCATCCGGTTGCGCATGCATGGCTCCCTCGATAAGCCCCGCCTGGATTTCGGGCGAGAATTTCCCTGGTCTCAGGTGCTCGACGTCGACATCATAGCGCTCCGCGGCGTCCATAAGCCCCTTGCGAAAGACATCCCAGAACACGTCGCCGAGGATGTCGTGGGTGATCGCGTAGAACTTCAGGCGTTTAGGTCGCATCTCGACAAACCCACAAATGCATAGCTATTCATCTATCCCTGTGCTACATGCCTGCCCCTTGAAAATCAATCAAAAAGTGACCTATGCGCAAGTACCGGATCGTCATTGTGGGAACAGGAAGAATAGCTGCCGTCCATGCTCGCTCGGTTCACCGCAACCCGTCTCTGGCGCTTGCGGGCTTCGTCGACCCCCTTGCTCCGAGCAGTCTGCCGTCGGATTGGGGCGTATCCTGTTTTCCCACGCTGGGCGAGGCCGCCGGGGCGGTGGCGCCTGACGCTATCGTCATAGCTTCACCGACAGACACGCATGTCAACTATCTGGCGATGGCCGTCAGTCTCGGTCTGCCTGCGCTGTGTGAAAAGCCCGTCGCCCGTGATCGCCGCTCCATCGAGGCGGCAATTGACCTTGTGAGCAGATCCGGCCTTCCGGTTATACTCGGATTTCACAGGCGCTTCGATCCAATGCGGCGTGAAGTCCGCAACCGGATAGCGGCCGGCGGCATCGGCAAGATCGAACATATCCTGCAGCTGAGCCGCGACGTCTCACTGCCGGATCGAAACGTCACGGCGCATCAGGGCGGCATCATCGCTGATATGGTGGTTCATGATCTTGACGAACTCCTCTGGCTGGTGGGACGCCAGCCTGACCGCGTTCACGCCCGCCTCGACAGGAACGTCGATGCCGGCCTCGCCGAGATCGGGGACCACGACACCGCGTCGCTGCAACTGGAATGGGATGATGGTCCCGTGGGCCATATCTCGGCGACCCGCAGGGCCGTCCATGGTTTCGAGCAGCGGCTTGAGGTCTTCGGGTCTGGCGGCCGTCTCGTTTGCGATGATCCCCGGATCAGCTGCGTTCGCCAGGATTCGGCACAAGGCACATTTCTGGACCGTCGCGATGCCGGCTTCCAGGAGCGCTATTGCGATGCCTACCAGGCCGAAGTCGACCATCTCGCGGATATTTTGCGATGCGGCGGCGAACCCCTGTGCAACCTCGAGGATGGCCTGAGGGCCTTCGATCTGGTGGAACGGGTGGTGGAGGGCGCACGATGACAATTTGACGTGTCTTCGTCTCGCTCATTGTATCCAGAACTGCAAACGTGACATTGTCGATGTCGTTCTTTGTCGCTAACCTGCCGCCTTGTGCATTGCAATTCAGGGGCGGAGTCTGGTGTGCGGCAGGACGGTGAAAACGGCAGCAAGCAGCCGACGTTGCTAGACGCAGCTGGAGGTCCGGATGGCCGCGGCAGGCAGCAGCCGTCTTCGATCGACGTGGCACGTCTGGCCGGAGTGTCGCAGTCGGCGGTATCGCGTGCCTTTACCCCCGGAGCCAGCGTCAGCAAGAAGACGCGCGAAAAAGTGATCGCGGCAGCGCGTGAACTTGGCTACCAGCCAAGCATCCTTCCGCGCATCCTGGTAACGCATCGCTCGCAGTTGATCGCCATCGTCATTGGCGGAATGTACAATCCCTACTACGCCAACATCTTCGAGCAGTTCACCCGCCAGTTTCAGGCGCAGGGCTACCAGGTTCTGGTGTTCTTCGTCGATCATAACGAGTACTTCGACGCCGCCATTCCCCTGATCATGCGCTATCGTGTCGACGGCATCATATCGGCGCTGTCCATCATGTCCAAAGACGCCGCGGACGAATGCGCACAGATGCGTATTCCCATCGTCCTGCTCAACGGCCGGCAGCAGAACAAGTGGGTTTCTGCCGTTTGCTGCGACAATGTCGAAGGCGGCAGGCTGATTGCAAATCTCCTGTTCCAGAAGGGCGGAACGCGATTCGCCTACATCGCCGGTAACGAAACGCTGGCCAATACCGATCGCGAGCAGGGATTTGTTGGGCGCCTGAAAGAGCTCGGCGTCGAGCATGTCGAGATCGTAAAAGGCAATTTCCACTACGAGGGCGGCTATGAAGCCGCTCGTACCCTGTTTGCGGGAGAGAGCCCGCCGGACGCGGTGTTCTGCGCAAACGACCTGACTGCCATTGGGGCAATGGAATGCGCCCGCGTCGAGTACGGCCTGCGCATTCCCGAAGACGTCATGATTGCCGGCTTTGACGATGCGACATTTTCGAGCTGGCCGTCCTATTCATTGACCACGGTCCGCCAGAATGGAGCGGAAATGGTTGACGCAGCCATCGCCGCGCTCAAGCAACGCTGGCAGGAGGGCACTGCCGGCGGCGGCAAGTTGCGCCTCGTTCCCGGAACGCTTTGCGAGCGAAAATCAACCGCACGCTAGCCCGGACATCTGCCAGTTCCGCCGAAACACTCGTTTCTATCTGGCGTGACCTCGTGAACTGCCCAATTCATTGCAGCCGGCACGCCGATAACGGCAAATCCTGCATGCATTTCAGGTTCCGGCTTGACTTTGCATAGCTATTCATATTTTAAGGTCACACGCTTGACAGGATCGGTTGGCAGCGGACGAAAGTGCAGAAACGGGACCTCGGAATGGCCGGATCGAACGAAATTGGCATTGGCATGGTCGGCTACGCCTTCATGGGCAAGTCACATACGCTTGGCTACCGCGATGTGTCTCTCGTCGCTCCGGAGGCCGTGCCTCGCCCAAGGCTGGTGTCGCTCTACGGCCGCGATGCGCAAAAACTCGAAGCAGCCAGAAATCGGCTGGGATGGGAACAGGGTGTCACGGACTGGCGCGACATCGTGGCCGACGACAGGATCCATCTGTTCGACAATTCAGGTCCAAATGCGCTGCATGTCGAGCCGACAATCGCCGCAGCTCGAGCCGGCAAGCACGTGTTTTGCGAGAAGCCGCTTGGCCCCACTGCAGATGACGCCTTTGCGATGTGGGATGCAGCTCACAAATCAGGCGTTAAGCATATGTGTGCTTACAACTATCGCTTTTTTCCCGCGCTGCAGCTCGCACGTGAGATCATCCAGTCCGGCGAGATCGGCGAAATCTTTCACTACCGGTCGCAGTTTCTTGTCTCCTCGTCTCTCGATGAAAAACGCGAGAAAAGCTGGCGCGATGACAGGCAGGCTGCAGGTGCGGGAGCGCTCGGCGATCTCGGGGCGCACCACATTGATCTCTCACGCTTCCTAATGAATGCTGACCCAACGACCGTGCAGGCCGTTACCCGAATAAAGGTCGGCGCCGCAAGCGATGGCGCCCGGATCGAGACGGACGACCAGTTTGCAGCGTTGTTCGACTATGACAACGGCGCGCTCGGCGTCGTCGAGGCCTCACGGGTCGCTGGCGGTCATCTGGTTACAAGCAGGATCGAAGTCGACGGCTCAAAAGGGTCGATAGCGTTTTCGATGCAGCGTCTCAATGAGCTGCGTGTTGCTGGAGGCGACAAGGCCTTCCGGACAATTCCGGTCATGCGAAGTGCTGATCCCTACCAGTCAAACTGGTTTCCGCCAGGCCATCCGCTTGGTTGGGTAGACACATTCAGCCATGAGGCCGTTCACATTCTGGGTGCGATTGCTGGGTTGCATGAGGTTGCTCCGATCGGAGCAACGTTCCGCGATGGGTACTACTGCTCCGAAATCATCGATGCAGCGATCAGGGCCGCCAGCCTCGGTCAGCGCGTCGACATCTCCTACCGAAGCGTAGACGAGTGAAGGGGTAATCTGGTGCGTATCTTCATCAGCTGGCCGGGCTTCGATCGCAACGGCGCGACCACAGGCAGACGCCTCCTGGATGCCGGCCATGAACTGGTGCTCGCGCCGAAGCTTGGCGTCCGGACGCCCGACGAATTGACGCATCTGGCGGCAGGTTGTGCCGCTGCGATCGTCAGCACCGATCCGTTTACGGCGGACGTCCTTCGTGCGCTTCCAGATTTGCGGATAATTGCGCGCGTCGGCGTCGGCTTCGATTCGATCGATCGCGCCATGGCTGATGAATTGGGAATTGCGATCGCAATCACCCCGGGCATGAACGCCGAGACCGTGGCAGACCACACGCTGGCGCTCATCCTTTCGGCCGTACGCAAGATTCCCCAGCAGGACAACTCGGTCAAGGCCGGCCGCTGGGAGCGCGTAGGTCCACTGACGCCCGGCGAACTGCCGGGCAAAACCGTTGGACTTGTTGGCGCAGGTACCATCGGGCGCGCAGTGGCGCGCAGACTTGCCGGTTTTGGGGTCACCATCTGCTTTTTCGATGCTCAGGTCGATGCACTTGCCGACGCCGAAAAGGTTGCCAGTTTCGAAGAGCTTCTGAGCCGTTCAGATATCGTCAGCCTCCATGTTCCCCTCATCGCGGAGACCAATCACCTCATCGATGCCAGCGCAATTGCCCGGATGAAGCCCACGGCCATTCTGGTGAATACATCCCGCGGCCCCGTAGTCGATCAAAAGGCGCTTTTCGAGGCTCTGCGGGAGGGAAGGCTGGGCGGCGCGTGTCTCGACGTTTTCGAAACGGAGCCACCGGGCGCCGATACCCTTCGCGATGTCCCCAATCTGGTCTGTGCAGCGCATATGGGTGGCATCAGCCATGAGTCCATAGCGCGCATGACTGGGTCGGCAACACAGTCCGTTCTTGACGTGCTTGCAGGACGAATGCCCAACACCGTCGTCAACCGTGACTTCCTCCGGGGGAGCCAATGACCACGCATCCTGCCCCTTCGTTTCGCTCGCGACTGCGTTCTGGCGCGCCGCTCATCGGCACCTGGATCAAGACGCCCAGCCGCACTGTCGTTGAAGTCCTTTCGAGCTCGACACTGGATGTCCTGTGTCTCGATGCCGAGCACGCACCGTTCGATCGTGGCGACCTGGACGGGTCGATCTTCGCTGCCCGTGCGCTTGGTATGCCAGTTCTTGTCCGTCCCGGCACGGCATCGGCCGACAGCCTGCTGAACTGCCTTGATCTGGGTGCCGTGGGGGTTGTCGCGCCGCACATCCGCAGTGGTGAAGAGGCTGACCGGCTGGTGCGGGGCGCCCTGTTCGGTCCTGGCGGCCGCGGCTACGCAGGGTCAACGCGTGCGGCAGGCTACACAACCAAACCGATGGCTGAACACCGGGAGCGGTCGACCGAGGACACAGTCGTAATCGCCCAGATCGAGGACCGGGAAGCTCTCGACAATCTGTCTGACGTCATCCGCGTCGAACGCCTGGACTGTCTGTTCATCGGCCGCGTTGATCTCACCATTTCGATGGGGGCTACTTCTCCCAAAGATCCACAGGTGGTGGAAGCGGTCGATGAAATCTGCCGGAAGGCCGCCGAAGCCGGGATGCGCACGGGCATGTTCGTCTCGGATCTTGCTGAACTTCCTGGCTGGCTGGCACTGGGGTCCAGCCTCTTCCTGCTGTCGAGCGACCAGACCTTTCTGCAGGAGGGGGCTCGATCTCTCCGATCCGCATTCGACATTTCCACCCGCCAAGACACTGAAACTTCTTTGATGGAACCCACATCATGAACGTAGCTTTGATAACCGGCGCATCGCGTGGACTGGGTGCCGTCATGGCCCGCAGCATGGCGGCAGATGGCTGGGCTGTGGCGGTCAACTATGCCAGCGACGAAAAAAGCGCCTCGCAGGTGGTGCGCACGATCGAGGCGGATGGAGGCAAGGCTTTTGCAGCGCGGTTCAGCGTCGTTGACAAAGACCAGCTGCGTGTCGGTCTGGATCAGATACGCGACGCTCTCGGACCGGTCGATCTCATCGTGAACAACGCCACGGGACCACAGCCGGAAATGCCGCTGATGGAACAGTCATGGCGGACGTATCTCGACCAGCTCGAGTTCTTCGTAAAGGCGCCGCTTGAACTGCTCCAGCTTGTGCTGCCGGACTGGCGCGCCCGCAAGTCCGGCCGGGTCATCAACATCGGCTCTGAGATCGCCGAGCTTGGTAACCCGAATTTCGGCAACTATGCATCGGCAAAGGGAGCAATGCTGTCGATGACGCGTTCCTGGGCCAATGAGCTCGCCCCGGAGGGAATTACGGTGAACCTCGTCGCGCCGGGCTGGATCCCGGTAGAACGCCATGCCGAAGTACCAGAGGCCAGTCGCAACTGGTACCTCGACCGCACGCCCCTTGGCCATTTTGGCACCCCCGAGGACATAGCCAACATGGTCGCCTTTCTGGCATCGCCGAAAGCAAGTTTTATCACTGGCCAGAAGTTCGCAGTGAATGGTGGCCGGACGCTGCTTTAGGAACCGCGCTCCGGCAATTTTCAAATCGCAACAGGGCAGCGGGGACGGGTCTGAGATGGTCAAGCCGTTGAAGTTCGGCGTTGTGGGCGTCGGAACAGTAAGTATCCGGGGGTTGATCCCCCATCTTGTGCAAGATGACATTCGTGACAGGGTTCTGCTGACGGCATTGTGCGATCCCGTGGTGGACCGCGTCGAGACAGCTGCACACCAGTATGGGATCACCCAGGCATTTACCTCGTACGAAGAGTTCCTGGCTCGATCGGATGTCGACGCGATTACAATCGCGACTCCCATTGGCCTCCACTATGAGCAGGGCAAGAAGGCCCTGCTTGCGGGCAAGCATGTCCACTTCAACAAAACAATGACCGTCACTGCCGCGGAAGCAACTGAACTAATCGATCTGGCAAGGCAACGAAATCTGCGAATGGTCTCTTCACCGGGTGAGATGCTCCGTCCTCACAACATCAGGACAAAGGAAATGATCCGGGATGGTACAATTGGCGATGTCGCTTGGGCGATCTGTGGGGCTGCGTTCGACGCCTACCACGAGGCCGAACCGGAGCGGGACTTCGGCCCAGGGCGAACTCCAATCGATCCGACATGGTATTATCGAAAGCCCGGCGGAGGCCCGCTCTATGATATGACGGTATATGCGCTTCACGGGCTGACAGGAATCCTGGGACCTGCAAAGGCAGTGACTGCACTGTCGGGAGTCCGTGTTTCAAACCGCAATTTCAATGGAAAGCTTATTCCGACAGAAGCCGACGACAACACGCTGATGCTGCTTGACTTTGGAGAGAGTCTTCTTGCGGTGGTGTACGGCACGGCAGCGGGGGGAATCCGCAATTCCCTCGACTTTAGCGGCACATATTTCGGCACCAAGGGCACCATCGCGGGCCTTACGCTAAATGGCGAGTTCTATGACTATGAGGGGCGCAACACGGCTATCCTGGCGCCCGACAAAGGTAGCAGGCCTGGCTTTGGCGGGAATGAATGGATACTTCCAAACATTGTGGGCGTTCACCGTGAGATCCCGGAACAGCATGTGTTTGCAGACATCATGCAACTGGTCGATGTGATATTGACGGGCGGCGACACGGTCGCCTCGCCAGAACATGCGCGTCACGTGATAGAAATCATTGAGGTTGCATACCGGTCGGCGAGCTCAGGTTCGCGTGAATTTTTACGAACAGTATTTTGAGAATTTCGCGTGGACATCCATGCCCGGCGAAGATGTTTCGTCGGACGCCCTCACTCTTCAACAGGCTTTTCAGACCCTTTGCCGGAGAGGTCGCCGGACATCCGGCTGACGTCTTGCGGAAACAGGTTCCAACCGAAAGGATCATGCGGTGGGACAGACGGTTTTCATCCCTCGTGAGCTCGACGCCAACGAGCCGCGCGTTGCGGCATCGCCCGACACGGTGAAGCGGCTGGCGGCGCTCGGTCTCGACGTGGTTGTCGAAACCGGCGCCGGCACCAGGTCACGCATTCCCGACGAGGAGTTCGCCAAGGCGGGCGCCACGATCGGCAAGGCCGGCGATGCCGCCAAGGCCGATGTGGTGCTGAAAGTGCGCCGGCCAGGCGAAGCGGAGCTCAAGGGCTATAAATCAGGCACCACCGTGATCGCCATCATGGATCCCTACGGCAACGATGCTGCTGTCGCCGCACTTGCCAAGGCCGGTGTCACCGCCTTCTCGATGGAATTCATGCCGCGCATCACCCGTGCCCAGTCGATGGACGTCCTGTCCTCGCAGGCCAATCTCGCCGGCTACCAGGCGGTGATCGACGGCGCTTCCGAATATGACCGGGCACTGCCGATGATGATGACCGCAGCCGGCACCGTGCCGGCGGCAAAGGTCTTCATCATGGGTGTCGGCGTCGCCGGCCTGCAGGCCATCGCCACGGCAAGGCGGCTTGGCGCTGTCGTCACCGCCACCGATGTGCGCCCCGCCGCCAAGGAACAGGTCGCTTCGCTCGGCGCAAAGTTCCTCGCCGTCGAGGACGAGGAATTCAAGGCAGCCGAGACGGCTGGCGGCTACGCCAAGGAAATGTCGAAGGAATACCAGGCCAAGCAGGCTGCACTGACCGCCGAGCACATCGCCAAGCAGGACATCGTCATCACCACGGCACTGATCCCCGGCCGTCCGGCGCCGAAGCTGGTTTCGGCGGCCATGGTCGCCTCGATGAAGCCGGGTTCGGTGCTGGTCGACCTCGCGGTCGAGCGCGGCGGCAATGTCGAGGGCGCGGTGCCGGGTCAGGTCGTGACCACCGCCAACAACGTCAAGATCGTTGGCCATCTCAACGTGCCGGGCCGCGTCGCTGCTTCCGCCTCGCTGCTTTATGCCCGCAACCTGTTCGCCTTCCTCGAAACGCTTGTCGACAAGACCACCAGGACGCTCGCCATCAACCGCGACGACGATCTGGTCAAGGCGACGATGCTGACCGATGGCGGCAAGGTCGTGCATCCCGCCTTCGCCGGCAAGCCGGCGGTGATGATTGCCTCGGTCGAGCCTGCGAAGCCCGCTGCCGCGAAGAAACCAGCCGCTCCAAAGAAACCGGCCGCAGCCAAGTCGAAAGGGATCGCGTGATGGACCAAACCTTGCAGAAAGCCCTCGACCAGCTCGATCAGGCGACTGCCGCCGTCCGGCTCGCGGTGCAGAACCTGGCCACGGCGCCCGGCGGCACTGAGGCGGCGGGCGACGCCGCGCACGCACTGTCCGGCGGCGCCATCGATCCCTTCGTCTTCCGCTTCGCCATCTTCGTGCTGGCGATCTTCGTCGGCTATTATGTCGTCTGGTCGGTGACGCCGGCGCTGCACACGCCGCTGATGGCCGTCACCAACGCCATCTCCTCGGTCATCGTCGTCGGCGCGCTGCTCGCTGTCGGCATCGCGGCCTCCGGGCTTGCCGCGGGCTTCGGCTTCGTCGCCCTGATGCTGGTCTCGGTCAACATCTTCGGCGGCTTCCTCGTTACCCAGCGCATGCTCGCCATGTACAAGAAGAAGGAAAAGTGAAGTGAACGCCAACTTCGCCTCCTTCCTCTATCTGGTCTCCGGCGTCCTGTTCATCATGGCGCTGCGCGGCCTGTCGCATCCGACCACCAGCCGCCAGGGCAATCTCTACGGCATGATCGGCATGGGCATCGCTCTTTGCACCACGCTGGCACTGGCGGCCCCGTCTGTCCCGTCGGCCGGCCGCTATTGGCTGATCGTCCTCGGCCTCGCCATCGGCGGCTCGGTCGGTGCTGTCACCGCACGGCGCATCGCCATGACCTCGATGCCGCAGCTGGTTGCCGCCTTCCACTCGCTGGTCGGCCTTGCCGCTGTCATGGTGGCGGCTGCTGCCATCTACGCGCCTGAAAGCTTCGGCATCGGCACGGCGGGCGACATCCACGCCCAGGCGCTGATCGAGATGAGCCTTGGCGTCGCCATTGGCGCCATCACCTTCACCGGCTCGGTCATCGCCTTCCTGAAGCTCGACGGCCGCATGTCCGGCAAGCCGATCATGATCGGCGGTCGTCACTTCATCAACGCCGCGCTTGGCATCGCGCTGATCGTGTTGATCATCCTGCTCGTCACCACTGAGTCCAAGCTGGTGTTCTGGCTGATCGTCGCGGCCTCGCTTCTCCTCGGCGTCCTCTTGATCATCCCGATCGGCGGCGCCGACATGCCGGTCGTCGTCTCGATGCTGAATTCCTATTCGGGCTGGGCAGCGGCGGCGCTCGGCTTCACCCTCGGCAATCTGGCGCTGATCATCACCGGCGCGCTGGTCGGCTCGTCCGGTGCGATCCTGTCCTACATCATGTGCAAGGGCATGAATCGAAGCTTCATCTCGGTCATCCTCGGCGGCTTCGGCGGCGAGACGGCGGCGGTGGTCAGCGACGGCATCGAGCGCACCGTCAAGCAGGGCTCGGCCGACGACGCGGCCTACCTGATGATGAACGCGCAAAAGGTCATCATCGTGCCCGGCTACGGCATGGCGGTCGCCCAGGCGCAGCATGCGCTGCGCGAGATGGCCGACAAGCTCAAGGCCAACGGCGTCGACGTCAAATACGCCATCCATCCGGTCGCCGGCCGCATGCCTGGGCACATGAACGTGCTGCTGGCCGAGGCCAACGTGCCCTATGACGAGGTGTTCGAGCTGGAGGACATCAACTCGGAGTTCGCGCAGGCCGACGTCGCCTATGTCATCGGCGCCAACGACGTCACCAACCCGTCCGCGCGCGATGACAAGTCCTCACCCATCTACGGCATGCCGATCCTCGACGTCGACAAGGCCCGCACCTGCCTGTTCGTCAAGCGCTCGCTCGGCTCCGGCTATGCCGGCATCGACAACACGCTGTTCTACAAGGACGGCACCATGATGCTGCTCGGCGACGCCAAGAAGATGACCGAGGAGATCGTCAAGGCCATGGATCACTAAGCCCGGCCTGTAGCAGCGACCCTAGTTCTGAATAGAAGGCGCTTGCTCGCGAAGATCAAGAAGGCGGCCGCATACGAGGCGTAGAAATTCATTGTCGATCGTTTCGCCGACGAATTTTGGCGTGCGCCTTTTGCCTCGGAAAGTGACGTCGGACGGGCATCTATTCGGAGTCATCACCGCTGGGTTCGCCACCGAATACGAGAACATACGAAGGATATGGCTGGCTAACCACCCGCTAACTGTTTGTTCTTGTTAAAAGGAGGCGTCCCTCAGCAACTAACATAATCGTTATCCATCAATAGCTTACGAAGCGGTTCGCCAAGGTCGACAAGGAGTTGGTTCAGCCACTCGCCGAAGGCATTTATCTTTATGCCGAATGGCAGCTTTGCGCCCAAATTGTGGTCGTTCCCGCAAACTTTGCTTTGACCTAAAAGCCGACGTTCCGCGGAGGGCCTTGGGTGGAGGCTTCACCCTACACTCCAGAATTACGCAGACTAGGCCAACTGCCTGGCGCATCGATCCACATTTGTTGCGTTCCGCGGCCCCGCGTCTTGCAGGCAGAACTTGCCAGCCAAACTAAACGCCTGCCACTCAGCGCGGTGCTGGATGGCGACGTGGCTACGATCGAAGCGAATTTAGCGCCGTTTGAAGGTCGGCAACCACGGTGGGGATGCTAAACACCTTTCCTGTTATGCCCTCATGCGCCAGATCATTGCGAACGGCATAGTAGTCGGCGATCTTGGTGAAGTTTTGCGATCGCATATCGAGCAGCACGCGCACTCTATTCAGAAATGAGGTTTGTAGCTTTGTCCCGTTTAAGAGCGTCTCCCATGCTCGCCTGTGGCGAAAGAGCGGCTTGCCGGTTCTGGCTTTGACAGCTGTATCGGCGCGGTCGGTGATGTATCGCTCAAATGTTCCGAAGATGATGAGAAAGTATGCGCCATCGTTGATACGGCGAAGTTCGGTGTATCGCGTTATGGCGTGCTGGTGATTGCGCGCCGTCGCGCGGAACAGTTTGCTCGCATAGTCTGTATCAAGCTGCGCATGCAGTTGACTTGCGAGAATTAGTTCTCTCATTGGATGGCTGCGATAAGCTGCTGTTGGCCAAACCTCACGGCCTTCGAGCCTGGTGAGGAGTAAATCATCCAGATTGGGTCATTTGGCGTGTCGCTGGCGTTTATGATCGTCGCTCCACCGCTGGGCGTGAGCACGTCGACTCTGCCGTTCGCGCCAATAACCCACAGACCAACAGGAAAAATTGTTGCAGCAACACGCGTCCCCTTTCGTATCCGCAACATGGGAAGCTTCACAGCGGACACTGCAAAGCGCTGCATCATCTCTTCGTTCATCGAAACAGTCTGCGTCCGGTCGACCGAGTAACCGTGCGGTTCCACCCACCCCTCGATCTGGATGAAGAGCGCTTCAACCTGCTCGACCCATCGGGCTACGCGCTCTTCCACCCTCGCGCTATCAAACTTCTGCGCCGATCGCCGGTTGGAAATGTCCGGACTAACGCCGGTCTCGACCACTTCGGCCAAGCCAAATTGAGCGTCAGGCTGATTCCTGCCCGCTGACCAGATTTGCAGCGTGAGGCTGCCTCGATCCAAAAGCCAGAGTTCCGTTCGATCGAACGGGTACCCCCGGTCGAACGGAAGGCGAGCCCACTTCTCCAGTGTTTTCCCCGGGCGGCTGCCGGTCTTGGTCGCGCTGCCCAGCTTGACCTGCACTGCCACGAATTGTCCGTCCGGGTCAGTGTAAGCGAAGTCATAACCCGGATCGTTGGTTTGTTCTTCTCTTTGATCGGGCAATTTTAAGTGCCCTTCATCGCCGCCAGACAGGATGTCGGATTCACGGAGATTGGGCAAAGTTCGGCGGGAACCGCCAGGCTCAAAAACCAGCTTGCGGTGATCCTTCAACAATAATCGAGGTTGTAACAATCGGCACCCCCTAGTATTATATTAGCGCAAACTCGTACCCCCGCGAAGATAGGACTCAACACATTCGTAGTGCCAGTTTGTTCGCGTCGTCGTGACGAACTCCGCCAGCGTGCACCCCTGCGAGTCCGGTGATGCCGAAGCGTTCAAGATCGCGCTCGCCCCGCGCTGATGGTTCGTCTCGCTGACGGGCAAAAGATACTCGGTTCCCGTGACGGGCTCACAGTGCCGATACTTCGCTCGTCAGGATCGTTCGCCCGCGAAATTGATGAACTTCCAAGGCCGTCGTATCTACTTGTAGACGATTCCTGTTGATTCTCTCCGCTCAGGAAGTCTTGGGGGAACTCATGTCGAAGAAGATTGGGCGAGCGGATATTATCGGCGAGAAAGGCATCGCCCATATCCGGCAGATCGTATTGAGCATGGGTTTTATGTTCTACGAGACCGGCGGTGTCGAAGCTGGAATTGACGGTTACGTCGAGTTGCGTGACGACACTACCGGGGTGGTCAGCAATCTGAGTCTTCAGGTTCAAGGCAAGGCGACCGAGCGCAGCCGTTTGCAGGCGGAAACGGATTCTTCCTTTGAGTTTCCCGTTACGGATTCTGATATTCAATACTGGATGCATGGAACGGCACCCGTCCTGCTGATCGTCGTCAAATTGCAGGATGGAAAGGCGTATTGGAAATCCATCAAGGAGTGGTTTGGCAATGCTGAGAACCTCTCATCCAAGAGAGTAGTCTTTGACAAACAGCAAGACGCATTCACCGTCGATGCTAAGAACGCGCTCGTTTCAGTTGCAGCCTCTGTCCGTCCGGGCTCAACAGGTCCCAGCGTACGCCTTCATGAATCCTTGCTGCTAAACCTCCTGGAGGTGGACTTCGTCAACACGATCTACTGGGCACCGACGGACCACGGCTCCGACAGATCATTCGGCGCGGCCCTGCGTAGTCTCGATGCCAAAGCACCCTCTGAGTGGATTGTGAGAGAAAACGCGGTCCTATCCTTCCATAACTTAGACAAGTGGCCCTGGAACAAGGTGTGCGACACCACCGCGCTCGAGGAGTTCGACACGTCCGAGTGGTCAGGCAGTGATAACGACGACCGCGTTCGGGATTTCACCGCACTCTTGAACAGGACGCTCGGAGAATTCGCTCGCCCAAACTTGTACAGGGATCGAGACTCAAAGGTCCTCTTCTTCACGAAGCCCAAGAACCGCGAGAAGCTGAACTACCCGTATCGGAGCCTACAAAACACCACCACTCGGCGCGTAGTCGGCCCATACGGCCGGCAGCGGTCGAACCCAGCCAAACCAGCATATTTCCGTCACTCAGGTTTCCGTGCGCAGTTCGTTTGTTACGCTAAGAAGTGGTTCGTAGAGGTCACTCCCACATATCACTTCACCAGAGACGGGTTGGAGCCGGACCTGCTGTCGGGAGAGCACCTCAAGAAAATAAAGGAGCTTGAGAACAACGCGGCTGTGATGGGACAGTTCGTGATGTGGCGCGCCTTCCTGACGACGCACAGGGCCGGCGGAGATCTGCTTACAGCTGCCTATCCGTTCCTTCGCTTCCGTGAGACCGCCCCGATGGAACTGGAGGTAGGAGTGCCCGATACGTTGTGGGCGTCGCAAGAACCTAATGCTGCCTCGCCGCTCTTCGACTTCGACAAAATGCAGGGAGGGGTCGAATGAGACTATCTCACCTAGCCGAGCCAGAGTTGGAATTCGGAGGCGGGCTGCGACACACCGATATTCGCTTCGGTGTTATGGACTACGGCCCGTTCGACCTGAATGCACAGAATGCACCCAAGCGCATCAAACTGGGAATCATCGGAAGCGCCGAGACTTTGGAAGGAACCGCCAAGTGGGTGCAGTCCTGCTCTGAAGGTTTCGAGGCCAAGCCGAGCAGGCAGCCCAACCTCTTCCCAGCGTTTCCCGGTCTTCAAAACGATGAAACCTTTCACTGCGACTTCTTCACATCGAGTGAACTCCAGCGAGGCCTTCCTTCAAAAGAAATCGCAAGGTTGGTCGCGATCCCAGGGCAGAGAGAGGTCACCCGGGCCGTGGTGGAATCCATGGTCGAGGAGATCTCCGTTCTGGCCGAGCAGACAGTAAAGCCGGATGTGATATTGATAGCGCTGCCGGTAGAAATCATCGAGAGAACGGTGAACGCGAGGGAGACGCTTGACGAGGACAAGGATGAGGCTGAGGCCGGAGGAGACCCAGACTTCCGCGGCATGCTAAAAGCGGCCGCGATGCGGTTCCGCATCCCGATACAGCTGATCTGGCCTACGACGTACGATCCGTCGTATCGCATCTCGAGAAAGCTCAAGGAAAGCAGCCAACGGCGTACGCAGGATGCGGCAACCATCGCTTGGAACCTCGTGACTGCGATCTACTACAAGGCAGGCGGATTGCCCTGGCGGCTTGCGCGTGATGCACGTGAACGCAGGACGTCATTCGTTGGGTTGAGCTTCTACAGGTCTGTCGATGGCGAATACGTCCATACCAGCACAGCTCAGATGTTCGACGAACGAGGCGAGGGCCTCATCCTCCGCGGTGGCCGGATGGTGGAAAGCGAAGAAGATCGCTCACCCCACCTCACCGCGGAGGACGCGTATACCCTTCTCCGGGACTCCCTGAAGGTGTTCCGCAAGCAGCATGACCATTACCCGGCGCGGGTGGTCCTTCACAAGACATCGAAGTTTGACCGCAACGAACTGGATGGCTTTCACAAAGCGATAGACGAGCGAGATATCGACTACGCAGACTTTATTTGGATTCGGAAGTCGATGACCCGCCTCTACCGACTCGGCGTTTATCCGCCGCTCAGGGGTAGCTTACTGCGGATCGATAAAGACCAGGCTCTGCTCTATACTAAAGGCAGTGTCGAGTTTTTCCGAACGTACCCGGGAATGTACATCCCAAGGCCGCTTCTGCTTCGCTGTCAGGTTCTTGGCCAGCCTCTCCAGCACATAGCCCACGAGACCCTGGCGCTGACAAAAATGAACTGGAACAATACTCAGTTCGACAACGGGCTCCCCATCACGATCGCAGCCGCCCGGCAAGTGGGGGAAGTTCTGAAGTACGTCGGTGAGGATCAGGAGATAGCACCCCGGTACAGTTTCTACATGTGACTTGCCGATCCCAAAGCGCGGCAGGCTGCATGCGGACTAGCTTAACAGGATCGCGGTATCGATGCGCGTGGTGCGATCCGGGTCCGACGGCAGCTATTCGAGGCTCGGCACCTTAAAGCGGACCGTCCGAAGACGGCCCATGGACGAAGCCGCTCGCGCGGCACTGGCGCCCGTGGTGAGGGTCCAGCAATGATCTGAACGCCGTGCATTTGTGGGTTTGCGGTCCTGGCTGACGATTGGGGTCTTCTCAACCATCAGACAGGAGGTTCCCATGACGGAGGAGAGGACCACCCCGCTGCGCGAGCGGATGATCGAAGACATGCGCATCCGCGGGATGGGCGACAAAGCCCAGCAGGCTCATATCCGAGCCATCAAGGATTTCGCCAGGTTTCTGAAGCGATCTCCGGACACCGCCACACCTGATGACCTGCGCGCCTACCAGCTGCACATGACGAATGCCGGGGTGACACCCACGACATTCAATGCCCGCATCGTGGCGCTGCGGTTCTTTTTCGGCACCACCTGCGGGCGTGAGGACATGAGGCGGCATATGCAGTTTCGCCGCCAGCCGCGGAAGCTGCCCGTGGTGCTCAGCGTCGAGGAGGTTTCCGACCTTCTGATGGCGGCCCAGGGCCGGGCCTCAAATATCGAGCGGCGCTCAGCATCTCCTATGGGGCCGGGCTAAGGGCGTCAGAGGTCTGTAACCTCAAGATCGGCGACATCGACAGTAACCGGATGCTGATCCATGTCGAACAGGGCAAGGGGCAAAAGGACCGCAAGGTCATGCTGTCGCCCGGGCTGCTGGAGCTCTTGCGCGCCTACTGGCGCGAGGCGCGGCCGCAGGGCTGGCTGTTTCCCGGCAAACCCAGGATCAACCCGATCTCGCCGCGGCAGCTCAACCGCGCCTTCACCTCGGCCAAAAACATGGCTGGGATCGACAAACCCGCAACGCTGCACACGTTGCGGCGCAGCTTCGCCACGCATCTCCTGGAAGCGAACACCGATGTCAGGGTCATTCAGGTCCTGCTCGGGCATGCCCGGCTCAATACCACTGCGATCTATGCCCACGTTGCCACCAAGACGATCCGCGGCACGGTCAGCCCGTTCGAGGCGTTGAAGAAGCTTCAGGACCAAACGCTCCGACGCGGATTGGAGTAGCGCCCCGGTCACGTGGCCCGGGCCACGCTGGAGATCGCTGACATCTTTCGCACCTACGGCTCCGCGTGGCGGCGGGCCAATGCCGGGCATGTCAGCCTGGCCCAGCTCAAGGTCATGTCGGCGATTGAAGCCTGCCGAACCGAGGCGCTCGGCGGGCATGTGGCGGCTTGCACCAAGTGCGGGCATAACCACATCGCCTATAATTCCTGCAAGAACCGGCACTGTCCGAAGTGCCAAGGACCTGCGGCGCGGGATTGGATGGCCGCCCGCGCCGCGGATCTGCTGCCCGTGGAATATTTCCACGTCGTCTTCACCTTGCCTGCCGAGATCGCTCAGATCGCCTACTGGAACAAGAAGGCTGTCTATGACCTGCTGTTTCGGGCATCGGCCGAGACGCTGAGCACGATCGCGGCCGATCCCAAGCGGCTCGGCGCACGCATCGGCATGACCAGCGTGCTGCACACATGGGGATCGGCGCTGACGCATCACCCGCATGTCCATATCATCGTGCCCGGAGGGGGACTGTCGCCGGATGGCACGCGGTGGATCGGCTGCCGCCCCGGGTTCTTTCTGTCCGTGCGGGTCTTATCGCGGCTGTTCCGACGGCTCTTTCTGGAAGGCCTGATGGCGCTGCATCGATCAGGCGATCTGGCCTTCTTCGGGGATCTGGCCGGGCTTGCACAGGCTGACACCTTCGCCGCCTGGCTCGCGCCGCTACGCAAATCCGAATGGGTCGTCTACGCCAAGCCACCGTTCGGCGGTCCCGAGGCCGTGCTGGCCTATCTCAGCCGCTACACCCATCGCGTGGCGATCTCGAACAGCCGCCTGATCAGCGCGGATGCCGAGACTGTCACCTTCCGCTGGAAGGATTACCGGATCAAGAATGGCGACCGTCACAAGGTGATGCGGCTGGCCACCGGAGAGTTCATCCGCCGCTTCCTGATCCACGTGCTGCCCGACGGGTTCCACCGCATCCGCCATTACGGCCTGCTGGCCAGCGCGGGCCGCAAGGCCAATGTCGCCAAGATCCGTGCGTTGCTCGGGGCGGAAGCGCCATCGCCAGATGTAGCGCCAAACGCCGAGATCACCCCGCTTATCCTGAGGGAGCCATGCCCGGACTGCGGCGGCCCGATGCGCATCGTCGAGATATTCCGCCGTGGCCAGCAACCCAGATCCCGGGCGCCACCGAGGGAAAAGGCCGCATGACGAAATGCATGCCACATCAGCCAAGGCCGGCCCGGATCTGCGGTGCGCTCCGGGGTGGCGCCGGTTTGCGTCAGGCTTTGCCGAACACCGCAAAATCGCCGAGACACAACGGCAGACGGCCTCAAGGACCAGCCCTCATCACATCATTGGCCGTTGTTGCGCCAACCCGATTGCTGCTGTCGTGCCCGCCGGTCACCGCCAGCCGCACGCTTTCCCCATAGGCTCCACCCAGCCCCCGCGGCCTCCTCCTTGGGAGGTTTTTCAACGCGGGCCGACACAGGCCCAGCCGCCACCGTCACGCCGCGGCCCGCATCGAAAAACCTTCACCAATTCCGACATTCGTTCTAGGACCGCAGCGCGCTTGCGATCTTCTGCCACTCGGGAATGTCGTCGAAACGGTACTTACGCAGTCCGGACAACTTTGTGAAAAGGTCGAAGGAGTGAAGCGTCTTCAGGATCAGCAGCGGCGCATTGTAAGAAGCCATCACAACGCCCGAAAGAGTGCTTCGTCGTTCGGCAAGCAACGTCTCGAGGACCGCGCTTTCATTTTGGGGATCAGCGAGCCAGGCTCCGTCTTCGGAAACGAATGTTACCGACACGGATTCGGCAGCTGGGTGAACGATCTCGCATAGTTTCGCGTATAGAGGCTTCACTCCGGGGATTTTCATCCGATCGACGTAGTCAATGTACTTAAACGTCGGCATTGCATTGTGACTGTCAGGGGCTGTTTCAGTTTTTGCCACTTTGCGGGCATGCGTGAAGTGTATCAGGGAATCTTCCAGCTCCTTCGAAATGATCATCGCGTCAGGGGCGTGACCTGAAATTTCAGCCTTGACCGCTTCCTTGATTCTCGCGAGCGTATGCGCCACGGGACTCAGGCTATGACCGATGTCGCCTGCTGACTCGATAAGGCTTCTACATGCTGATGCGCAGCCGTAGAGGCTTCCAGCCTCATGTTCACGGATCGCAACCTCGATCCATCTAGTTGTTCGGAAAACCGATGCGACGGATGCCATATGCGCCCTGTTGAGCATCTCGGTCCAATAGACGCGCCCAGAGTACTCCCGGCCAGTTTCTTCATTCAGAGACTTGCGCTCGAATTCGGACAAGTCCTCGAATGTGTACTTCTCCTTGATCAGGTCAGGCGCGATGTCATTGATAATGCGGCCGTAGATCTCGGAGGTCTTTCCGAACACGGCGGACATTTTCTTGATGTCCAGGTGGAGTGACGGTGTCGGGGGTGAGCCACTGGCCATGAAGCCTCTATCGACTGTCGGACTTTCCGGAACAGCGCTTCCTGCCCGGCCAAGCCGAGCAGTGGAGTCGGTCTACCGCCGGATTGCAATAGGGCGTCACTCGTCAGCCGACCGCTTCCCTGAACCCGGAAGCAATTGTGTCCGGGGTCGGTCCAGACTTCGTCGCTTACTATCTCGTCCGGAATGACCCGGAGCATGCCATGCGGCCGCCGACGGGGCTCGGGCGACAGCAGCAGGAAATCCGTCTCACCGGGTTTCTAAGACTTGTCCGCAGCGGGTCGTTCTCCGGCCCCAAATCGCGACATTTGCAGATTGCTCTAAAAAGGGCGACTCCTGGCGCGACTTTGTCGTCCCGGAGCAACCGGCTCGAGGCCACTAGCCCGTGAAACAAATTCGGCCTTTAGATCATCCTAAGCGAACAGCGCCGAACTAGGAGTCGGTGCCAAATGTCCAAGTTGGATCGTTCGGCTCGTGAGCGAATGAAAATGCACGAATTTCGCTGGGAAATCGCTCTGGACTTCATGGAATACCTTGTGGCACATACGCGGGCCAGGAGCCACACAGGAGCCGCGGGGTCTCACAAACACCGCGAACGGACTTGGTGGTTGCATGCGGGTGTGGTGGAATTGGTAGACGCGCTGGATTCAAAATCCAGTTCCGAAAGGAGTGTCGGTTCGAGCCCGACCACCCGCACCACTTCTTAATTCAATGGCATTCGGCAGTCAGGCCGTTTGAATTAGACCCGGCTCCCCGGGGCGTCGGCAACGTCACATGCGCCCTCGGAAAGCGAAGGCCTCGCGTTCGAATCGCGGCGAGGCGCCAACATTCTTCAGAGATTCTAACTACGAATCTGGGTGGTCAGGAGTTCGAATCTCTTCGGGCGCGCCATTATTTCAATAACTTAGCTGGACTCCGCAGACTAAAGTTTTGGATTAGTCTGCGATTTAGTCTGCGGAAAACGTCTTGATGGGCGCCGGGTGTGCGGATGCGAGGCCTACCTCCGAAGGCAGAGGTCACAGGTTCGAATCCTGTCGGCTGCGCCAATTTTCCTTTTTATTTCAATGTATTAGTTGGCCGCAGACGAAATGTGTTTGCGCAGGCAATGTGCCCGTAAGCAGTGGAGCGAGCTTTGGCCACTAGGTTGAACGACGTCTGATTGGCATAATTGTGCGTTGGATTCATTCATTTTTTGGGAAGCGATGCGTCAGATGATCCAGCGGAACGGATGAGCGTTGCTCCCGACGGCAGCACTCAGCCCGTTCGGTTCGATGGGTTTAAGCTCAAGCTACAGGAGAGGATAGCGGCGAACACCTGTCCGAGCATGCGCATCGTAGCGTCGGGGGGATCGGTGATAGCGGAGGACCGCTTTCAATGGAATCGCGTCAAATCACCAGTACATACATCGGCTATTTGAGGTTCGCCTCAAGCTTTTCATCCCCAAAAGAATTGCCTCCCAGGTGCGGCTCGATATCCGAAGCTTGGCGATCCTATCCCACATCCGAGATACCTCCTCAGAAACATGATCGATAATAGTGCTGCAGACGCGCCACCGCAATTGCTTGCCGCGATCACCTCCGAGAGCGCTCCCAGGATTGCTCATTCCGACGACGTACATCAATAGGACGTAGCGAGGATCGACCCGCCTCCGCCAATCGGACCGAGCGTACACCCGATCAGTGATCCTGAAACCGATCGCGGGCAGGAACTGCTGGAGAGAGCCATCCGATTCGTCACTAACCCCAGACCGATGCTGGCAGCGCGTCGAGCGGCATCCTCAGATAACGCCGGCCATTTTCCTCGACCTGAGGCAGTTCCCCTCCGCGGATATTGACCTGCAGGGCATGCAATATGAGTTTTGGCATTGGCAATGTCCTGTCTCGGGCCTCTCGAAGCCTGATGAACGTACTCCGCGAATGAGCGGCGACATGCGGGTTTTTCTCTTTCTGCTCCGCTACCGAACTCTCCCACAGAGCCTGGCGCCCTCCCGGCCTGTAGTCATGCCCGGTGAAGAGGCGCGTCGGGTCGGGTAGGCTCAAAATGTCCTGGATCGACTTCCATAGGTCAGCTGCGCTGCCACCTGGAAAATCTGCACGGGCGGAGCCGCTATCGGGCATGAAAAGTGTGTCGTGAATGAACGCTGCATCGCCGATGACATAGCTTATCGACGCCAAGGTGTGTCCTGGCGAGTGCATGACGCGCGCTTCCAGCTCGCCGATGTTGAAGGTCTCGCCGTCGCAAAACAGCCGATCCCATTGTGAGCCGTCACACGGGAGATCCGAGAAGTTATAGATCCGTTGCCAGATCCGCTGCACTTGCTTCACGTGCTCGCCGATAGCTGTCGGCACGCCGGTTTTTGCCTTGAGATAGCGCGCGGCCGAAAAGTGATCCGCATGCGGATGGGTGTCCAGGATCCACTCGAGCTTCAAATTGCGGCTGTTGATGTAGTGGAGGATCGCGTCCGCATTTGTCGTTGCTGTCGAGCCAGACTTTTCGTCGAAATCGAGTACGGGGTCGATGATGGCGCATCTTCGTGAACTCGGGCATGCAACGACATATTGGATGCTGCCCGTCCGTGCATCATAGAACCCGGCGACTTCAGGCTGCTGCATGGGCAATGCCCTCGACTGCGGCTCGCGGGAAGAAGATCGCCCGGCCAGGATCGAGGTCGTAGTCATGTTCGAAGTCCGTTGCGTCCGACGCAATCTGCGCTACAGCATCGAGTATGAACTGCACCTTCTCGTCCGGCAGCAGAACGCTGAAATTCAACCGGGTGAACCCAGGCTTTTTCATTTCGTCGCCGGAGAGAATGGCTTGCCTGATTTCCTCGGACCGTTCGTCGTCGATCGACAGCAGTCTGTGGACATACGGGCCGGCGCAGGCGCAGCCACCGCGCGCCTGGATCCCGAACCGGTCGCTTAGCATGCGCGTGATCAGCTGCTGGTGGACGTAGCCGTCCTTTCCGTTTTTGACCCGGAAGGAAAAGATCGGAAGCCGCTCAGGATCCGATAGACCGAGGAGCTCCAGCCGCGGCAGGGCTTTCCATGCGCGAAAAGCACGACGCGCCAGCTCGCGATTGCGCGCTGTCATCGCGTCGAGTCCGATCGCGTCTTTGACGATGAAGGCCAGCGCGGCTCGTATGTCGCCGATCACGTTCGGCGTGCCGGCTTCCTCGCGGGATTCCAGACTGTCGCTGTAATCGTGTGTCTTGGGGGAGACAAACTTCACCGTCCCGCCACCTGGCCACGACGGCGTTTTCGTCGAAGGTCCGTCGCGTCGAACGATCAAGATGCCGGAGGCGCCGGGACCCCCGAGGAACTTGTGGGGCGAAACAACTATCGCGTCGATCTGGGCATCAGGGGCGGGCGACATGGAAATCGGCAGGTAAGGACCCGCCCCGGCATAGTCCCAGATCATCTTTGCGCCAGCGGCCTTCGCGATCGCGGTGATGGCCGCGACATCGCTGGTGATGCCCGTGACGTTCGAGGCCGCGGACATCGAGCATATCGTCAGATCTGACGACCCCCCGCCAACAGCGTCCTTGAGCTGAGACAGGTCCGGCCCGCCAGACGGATGCTCAGCGATTTCCACGATTTCTGCCCCGCTCTCGCGCCAGGGCAGAATGTTGGAATGATGCTCATAGGGACCGATAATGATCCGAGGGCGCTTGCCCGCTGCCACGGCTTCAGCGACGCTGAATAGCTTGACGAGGCGGTTGATCCCCGACGTAGCGCCGGAGCCGGTGAAGATCACAGCATGCCGTTCGGTGGCCCCGCAGAATTGACCGATCAGGGCGCGCGCTTCCCGACGCATGCGGGTCATGAAGCCTCCGCAATACGAGGCTTCCGTGTGGCTGTTGGCGTAGTACGGCAGGACCTCCTCAAGGACAAAGCGCTCGATCTGACGGAGTGCGCGGCCTGACGCGACATAGTCGGCGTACACCAGGTCCTTTGGCCCGTAGGGACCCACGATTTTCGCCGTCGATCCCACAAGCGCATCCCGGAGGTCGGCGGTCACGTCAGCCTTTTTCTTCAGCCCCTGGCGGAACTTTGACAGAGGGGTCTCGGTCTGCCTCGTCGTTGGGCGAGCTGCTTGCATGGTCAGTCTCCCCGGCTCGGATATTGACTTAGATTGTAACCTGCTCCACGGTCGGAAAATTCACCTATTTCCTGCAATTTTTTGCTAGTGACGTGTCAAATGATCGAAGATCGGGCGAAAATTGATGCATTTGATATGAAGATTTTGACAGCCATGCAGATCGATGCAAGCCTTTCGCAGCGAGATTTGGCGGAGAGGGTCGGCTTGTCCCAGAATGCGTGCTGGCGGCGGATCCAGCGCCTGCAGTCGCTAGGTCTTATCCGCGGGTCGCACAGTAATATCGATCTGCGAGCGCTGGGGCTCGACCTGACGGTTTTCGTAATGGTTCGCACCCGCCACCATTCCAAGGAGTGGAGTGAGGCGTTCCGTGCCCATGTCGAACGGTTGCCGGAGGTGATCGATTTCTATCGGATCGGAGGGGATTGGGACTACCTGATCAAGGTCGTGACACAAGGCATGTCCGGCTACGATGCATTCTACCAGAAACTGATCACGAACTTCGACCTGGCTACGGTGACAGGCTTCTTTTCCATGGAAGCGATCATCAACAATCGTCCAGTGGATCTGACCAATCTGCGATGAGGCGGCGCCCGCTGTAGGGCGCTTCGCCTTCATCGTCGCCAAGCCTTCGGCCGTGGCTCACCAGGGTGAGGTGTCGGTTTTTTACAAGAGCCCGCAGGTCTGGCAGAGCGTTCGCCCATCAGGTGTTTGCAGGCCTCAACTGAGCCTTGAGCTCCTCCGGATTTGATGCGCGGGTCCTGACGACGCTTCGCTCAGGTCCGCACCCTAAGGGCTTGCTCCAGCCTGTCGGCAATCTGGGTGACGATATAGGCAATCACCATGTAGATCACGACGGCAATCACGAAGGCTTCGAGGTAGTAGTAGTTCAGCGCGGCGGTCAGCTGGGACTGGGCGAAGATATCGACAACCTCGATGGCGAATCCGAGAGAAAGCGCCTTCATGATGACCATCATCGAGGTTGTCAGGTCGGGAATTGCCGTGAGAGCCACCTGGGGAAACAGAATCCGTCGGAACAATTGGCCGTTCGTATAGCCAAGGGAATGGGCGGCGTCTGACTGACCGGTGTCAAAGGCGTTCAGGGCTCCTTTGATAATCTCCGATTGGAACGCAGCGATACAGCCTGTCACCGCAATAATAAGGATAACCGAGTTGGGTGTTTCGTGGGCGTTGAAGTTGATTCCGAGCAACGAGAGCAGGAACTGGAATGCCGGGGGCAGACCGAAATAGGCGAGGAAAATCACGATGACCATCGGAACGCCCTTGAAGACGATCTTGTAAGCCATGATGAGCTCTCGCAGCACCGGGACTCGTCTGTATTCGACGAGTGCAAAAATGCTGCCGACTAGCGTCGACAAGACGAAAATCGTCAGCGCCATTCCAAGCGTTACAGGTACGGCGCCCAGAATTTCCTGGGTGTCCTGGAGCAAAATTTCGGTATCGAACATGGTTTAATACCCTTTAGGTCAGACGCTGGCGATGGCCGCGTTCTTGATCTGAGCTGTTGTCGTGGCCTCAGGCGCCTGCATCGGCGAGCGAAGCTCGAACAAGTGCACGATAAACCAGGCAATCAGGCACATCAGCGCATAGATGACGGCCAGGACGAGGTATGTTTCGAACTGGTACTGGTTATAGTCGCGCTCCATGATCAAGTGCGCGGTCGCCATCACGTCGGCCGCCCCGATGTACATGACCAGCGCAACGTTATGGATCAGGTAGATGATGGAATTTCCATAGCCGGGCAATGCGAAGTGCACCGCTTGCGGGCCCACGATGCGGGTGATCTTCTGGCGAAAGGTATATCCTAGACTGTCGGCCGCATCATGCTGGCCGCGATCGACGGCCAGGTATGCGGGCCGAAGGACTTCCGACAGATAGCCGCCATGGTAAAAGCTCAGTCCGACCATCGCAGCGATCGTCGGCGAGAAGAAATCTGCGGAGCCGAACAGGGCCACCAATAGGGGGAGCCCGTAGAACGCGACGAACAACTGGAGGACGACGGGAACGCTGCGGGCATAGGACACGTAGAGGTCGGTGAGGTGGCTGACCACTGGTATCCTGCGAATCCGCAATGTTGTCGCAACGAGCGCCAAGCAAAAGCCGACCAACATGGCGGTAAACGTGATAGCGAGCGTCAGCGGCAATGCCGAGAGCAACTCGGGAATCATAGCAGAAACATCCACTTTGAAACGCTCCTTCTTACAATTCAGCCTTGCCGCTGACGATATCTACTCAGATCACATCATTTCATATACTTGACGATGCCTTCGCCAAACCACTTCTGCGATAGCTTTTCGATTGTGCCGTCGTCTTTCAACTCCTTGAGAACTTTGTTCACGTCATCGACCAGAACCTTGTTTTCATCTGACCTGTGAATAAGCATATAGGTGTTGTTGCTGAAGACTGGTTCGGACGCCACGATGTCGAGCTTCTTTTCCTCAATGACGGTCTGCTCACCCAGGTTCGAAGGCAGGACCAGCGCGTCGAACTTGCCGTTCTGAACTTCGTCCAGTCGGTTCGGGTACGGAATACCGGCGCTCGACGCCGTGACGTCAAGCTTGTATTGCGGATTTTCTTTTTGCCAGTTCATAATGAACTTGTAGGTTCCGCCGCCGGCCGTGGTCGGAACGATCCTCTTGCCGACCAGGTCCTTCATTTCTTTGATGCCGCTGCCTTTCTTGCTGTAGATCTTCATCAGGCTGGCGCCCATGGGGTTTTCCGGAATGAAGAACTGCTTGGCGCGCTCGGGTGACTTGTAGTAACCGCCGACCGCGATGTCGTATTTGCCTGTGGCCAGGCCGGTTTCCTGCGCGATGTCGGAGACACCTTCCATTTCGAACTTGTATTGCGGCAGCTTTGCGTTGATCGCCCTCAGCAGATCGGGTTCATACCCTTGCGGCTCGACGCCGAGCGCGCCCCAAGCCAATGGCTTGGATTCGGCAGAGGTCGCGATCTTGATTGTCCGAACGGTCTGACCATAACTGATCCCTGCTGTCGCAAGGGCAATTGCGATGCCGCCGGCGACGGCCAGGGCATGACGACGCGAAAAACTGGATTTGATTGCAGACATTTCTTGGGTTCCCTTCTTGTTGGATTATTGAAAAGCGAGTTCAGACTGCAGGAATTGAGCAAGTCGCGGGCTGGAAGGCGCATCGAAGATCTCAGCCGGACTGCCGTCGGCGGCAACCACGCCACGATCCATGAAGACGATCCGGTTCGAGATGTTCTTTGCGAATTGCATCTCGTGCGTCACAAGCAGCGAGGTGATGCCGGACGACGTGACGTCCTTGATCACCTTCAGGACTTCACCGACGAGTTCAGGATCCAGCGATGATGTCGGTTCGTCGAAGAGCATCACATCCGGCCGAACCGCCAGCGCACGTGCGATGCCTGTACGCTGGAGCTGGCCACCTGAGAGCTGGGACGGATAGCTGTCCCGCTTCGCTGAGAGGCCGACCCTTTCGAGCTCTCGCAGCGCGATTTCACGCGCCTCGTCCGTGGACTTGCGCTGCACTACGACCAGCGGATCCATCACGTTCTGGAGGACGGTCATGTTCTTGAAGACGTTGAATTGCTGAAAGACCATCGCTGTCCGGAGCCGGATCGCCTGGATGGCTGCCTTGTCGGCGCGCTGATAGTCCATCCGAATCTGGTCGAACGCGATGGTTCCAGATGCAGGCTTAACCAGGTAGTTGATGCATTTCAGCAGGGTGGTCTTGCCGGTGCCGCTTGGGCCGATGATTGACACAACGTCACCTCGCTTTACCGAGAGATTGACGCCGTTCAGGACCTGCGTGCTTCCGTAGGACAGCTTTATATCTTTGAGTTCAAGCATTCTGATTGGTGCCCTTCAGAGTGTGGGACGGAGTGCCTTGACCGCATGCGACATCATCACACGCTCTCCGCATGGCCGAGAACGTGCATCAGCCGGTTTGCCCAGCCGAAGATCGATATGGCGTGGATCAAGTCGATGATCTCGCGGTCATCCATGCCAACTGATCGCAGCGCGGCGATATCGTCTGCCGTCGCTTCCGACGGCGCCGCCGACAGGCGGCGGGCAAAGCTGTAGATTGCCGCATCGCGCGGCCCAAGCTTTTCGGGTTTGTCGAGGTACAGCGCGGTGACCACATCGTCGCTCTTGGTCAACTCCGCATGTCGGCGGGCGTGAACAACGGCACAGAATTTGCAGCCATTGACCATTGATGCGCCCAACGCGCCAAGTTCGCGATCGGGACGGGCGAGCCCGCCCTCGACGTACATGATCGCGTTGAACAAGATGGTGCGGGCAAGATAGCTTTCCGGATCATGGACAAGGGTCCGTACATATTCCGAAACTTTCTTGGCGGAGGGCGTAACCTTCATCGCATCGAGTTGTTCCGGCGTGGCTTCGGATAGCTCGACTGGCGCGATGTATGGCTGCCAGTTCAGCGGCTTCAGGCGCACCGAGGAAATCATGACGACCTCATCAATCGCAAGCCGGTCGCTACCCGTGTCTGGAAGTTGACGAAGGCAATCAGTTCGGACAGCGCGACGATCTGAGGATTGCTCAATCCGGCCTGGGCGAGCAGGGCGATGTGGCTCGCCTGCGCCTTTTTCGGCGTCAGCGTGATCAGGTCGACATGACGGGCGATGCTCGCCAATGGCTCCTCGAGATCCGTTTCGCCCCGAGCCAATGCCCCGAGCTGCTCTGTCGGACCAAGTTGGGCCAGTTGCACATCATATTCGGCCATCAGGACCGGATCGGCATTCAGAGCGGCCATGCGACTGGCCAGAGCAACCCTCAAATTCGGCGCCAGCCCCTGATCGTTTGCTGGCTGTAGGACGGAGAGGCGACATTCCTCCGCCCCTTGCACGAATTCAGGCCGAAACCGCCGTGCGGCGAAAAGAGCATCGGCTGGCGAAATACCGGCGGCCTTGTCCATTGCGTCGATCACTGCGCGGCCTCCTTTTGCAGCAAGGGTGTTGAATCGACCCATTCGTCGCCCAGAAGTTCCGGGGTGTCGTAAGCGATCAGATTGGCGAAGTGGGTTTCGACATCTTCGGCAAACAGCGACGCGGCAATGCCGCGGACCAGACGATCAGCCCCGGCACTGACGGCCGGGATATCGCCGGAGACCTTGCCGTGGGTCAGCATGGCGGCATCGTTGAAGCAGTGGATATGCGCCAGCATCGGGCACGAACCCGCGACGCGTTCGCGAAACTCGAAGGCGGGGCCGAGATCCGGCCCCTCCGACATGCCTGCACGCGGCGGCCCCATGTCTGGCGTATATCGGCCATCGGACCAGGTGCGGATATGAAGGGCGAGCGCTGCAAATTCCGGGCGGTCGCTGAAGTCGTTTGAAAAGCCGGTTGCCGCGATCAGGAAATCGTAGCGCATTGGTCCTTGCGTGGTTTCGACCAGCAGGCTTCCCCCATCTTCCTTTACCGAGACTATGCCGCAGTCGAGAAAGAACCGGGCATTGGGGTGGCGAGACACGCGGAGCGTCGAGGAACGCGGCGGCGGCGTCTGGGTCGAGGCGGTGTAGTCGAAGAACTTCCATTTCCAGGCATCGGGCAGGTGATAGATGCCGTGTACAACGCCCTGGCTGCCGATGCCGGTCAGCTTGTTGATGCGCGGCATTTCCTTGCGGCGGATCAACATGTCGACTGAGCCGGCGCCCGCCTCGAGCGCCGTCGCGGCATTGTCCATGGAGGAGGCACCGGCACCGATGACCGCCACACGCTTGCCTTTCAGTGCATCGAAATCGATGTCATCGGCAGAATGGGACCAATAGGCGCGATCGATGCCCTTGAGGAAATCGGGCACGGCAAAACCGCCTAGGCCGGACCGGCCAGTGGCCAGAACGAGACGACGGGTGAGAACCCGGCCGGTTTCCGCGCCATCGATATTGATCGCAATCAGATCTCCAACAGGGGCTAGTCCGGTCATGCGCACGCTGTTGCGCACCGGCAGGCCAAGAACCTTGCGGTACCAGACCAGGTAATCCATCCACTGGCCCTTGGGGATTTTGTCCAGCGACCGCCAGGCCTCAACGCCCCATTGCGCCGTGAACCAGGCGCGGAACGTCAATTGCGGCAGGCCGAGCGACGGACCGTGCAGGGTTTTCGGGGACCGGAGCGTTTGCATGCGGGCAAACGTTACCCACGGTCCCTCGAGCCCGGCCGGAGCCGCATCATAGGCCACGACATTGGTTATCCCGGTCAGCACCAGCTTTGCCGTGGCAGCAAGTCCGCACATGCCGGCGCCAATGACGATGACGTCACGGACCGGGACGCCATTCTCCGTGCGCGTCGGAACCCAAGGTTTGGCCGGCAGCTCGAGAAACTCGAGATCCTGTGCAAGCTGTGCTTCCAGCGCAGCGAGCCCCGCCGGCGGTGTGGGGGTATGCTTCATATTCCAGTCCCGTGATTTGTGCCGGATTCAGAACCGTTCACCAACCGGCCGGCCAAGGCCGGATCGAGCTTCGTGAAACCCGCGATTGACCGTTCAGCCACTGCTTCGACCGCATCCATCAAAGCCCGGGCGACTGGACGAAGCGGGCGCTTTTCGGCAGCCAAAACGCCCCAATAAAACAGGACGGTCACGTCGATCGGACGGATGACGACATCGGGCAGGGCAACGCCATAAGCGGTGAGGGGATCGATGACTGCCGCAGCGCCAGTCTGGCGCACGATCTGCAACGCGCCGTACGCGGTATTGGTCCGGATCATTGGACCGGTGTCGATGCCCCTGGCCGCCAGTGCCTTGGAGACATGCAACTGAAAACGCAGCGGATTGAGCAGCGTGGCGACGCGTCGACCGGCAAAAGCCGAAAGCGGGATCACATCAAGTTCAGCCAGCGGATCGTCCTTCCGCACGGCAGCCACATCAGGCGCCGAATAGAGCCTCAGGACATCCAGGCCCGGCGTGTCGAGTGGCAGGCTCGAAAAACCGATCTCGGCACGACCGCTGCGCACTTCCTGGGCAACGATCGAGGGAAGAAACTGCCCCAGATGCGTCTCGTGCGGAAGCTCCACACCTTGGAGCTCAGCCAGGGCCGTTGGGATCAAGCCGGTGCCGATCGCTGACGTAGTGACAATCTGCAGGATCCGCCCTCGGCCGGCGGCAATCATTTTGGCCCGAGCCGCGAGTTCAGTGAAGGACATCAGCAAGCGCCGCGCTTCCTCCTCGAAAGCCACACCCTCTTCGGACAACTGCACGCGTCGACCGACCCGATCCAGCAATTCGAAGCCGAGCTCTGCCTCGAGATCCTGGATGGTGCGCGTGACTGAAGGCTGGGAACGTCCGAGCACGTCAGCCGCCTTGGTGATGCTGCCGCTGGCAGCAACAGCAAGGAAGGCCTGGAGATCTCGAGTTTCCATTTACGCCTACATGCGCGTTGTGTATGAGTAAGATCGTCTCATGCAGATTTGATATATGTCAAGGCGGAAATGAAAATATGGCCTGAGACGTGTCGGTGATTCGCCATGTGGTCGGAACGGTTCGCCAGCCCCAGAGCGTCGGCAATCGTCCTGCTATGTGGCTCGGGTGTGTGTGCACCCTGCCAGCAACGGCCTGGGAGCTGCGATCCATCACGAATGAAACAGGAGAAATCCCATGCGCGTGAGTATTCTGGGGGCCGGCGCAATTGCTTACGGCCTTGCTGCCTACCTGGCAGAGGCGGGATATGATCCAATGCTTTGGTCGCCGTCGGGAGGGCGCACCAAGGCACTGGCCGCCGGCGAATTGCTAAAGGCCACGGGCGCTGTCGAGGCAACGGTGTCGGTGCGTATCGCCAAGGATTGTAAAGAGGCTATTGCCGCTGCAGACGTTGTGATGATCGCGCTGCCGGCTAACGGGCACAAGAAAGTGATGGATGCTGCCGTTCCTTATCTGAGGGAGGGAACGCCGGTAATCATCAGCTCTCACAGTTCCTTCGGAGCGCTGTATCTCTCCAGGCAATTGGCGCAACGCAAGGTTCGCCTGCCGATCGTCGTCTGGGGCACAACGCTGGTGACCGGCCGCCAGTCCGGATCAACAGAAGTCCATGTCACCAGCGTTCGCCAGAAGCTCGATGTTGCGACGCTCCCGTTCGACGCGATGGACCAAGGGTTCCGACTTTGCACGACCCTGTTCGGCGATCGTTTCGTCAAGCGCGACGGCATGCTTGCTATCGCGCTCAGCAACCTCAATCCGCAGAACCATCTCGGGATCGCTCTTCTCAATCTCACACGCATGGAAAAGGGAGAGCAGTGGAGCCAGGCCGGAAACGTCACGCCGGCTGTCGGCCGCTTTATCGAGGCTCTGGACGCGGAACGATTGGCGATCGCCGCTCGTTTTGGAATTGCTGTGCGCACAGTTGAAGAGCATTTTTCATTGTCGTTTCACGTTCCTATGGGCACCGTTCCGGAAATGAACCAGCAGATGGATCGCCAAGGCCGCGGCGGCTTGGGCCCGTCAACTATCGAAAGCCGCTATGTTCTGGAGGACGTTCCTTTCGGGCTGCTGCCGACGGTACTCTTGGGGAAGATCAGCGGAAACCCAGCGATCCTCCATGAGGCTGGAATTTCGATATTCTCTGCAGCCTATGGTCGCGATCTTAAGGCAGACAATGATATCCTTCCTGCGCTCGGCATCGAAGGAATAGGAAAAGTGGATCTGGAGAACCTTTGCCGTAAGGGTTTTTAGCGACCCTTCACAGATGCTGAGCAGGCAATCGGCTGCCAGCGACACTTCCCGTGACGCGTCAATCAACCCGCTCTCATCTCTGATCAATCCGCTGCATCTTGTTGCGGAAGCCGACCGATCGGCTTCCGTTCTTATATCGGGAGCGAGCAGCGGCTAGATCACGCGCTTGATGTCGGTATAGTTCCCTTCTGTCGTGATGGTCAGCGTTACTTCTCTGTCACCGCGATTCCGCCAGAACCAACCATGATTTCCATCGAAGGCGGCTTCAATGGCACCTTCGTCAGCTGGAACGCTGCGACCCTTTTCGTAGCTTACGGACTGACCGCCGCCATCGCCGTGCGTCTCGAAGTTCACCACGCCACCGTCAGCTGTCCAGGAAAAGTTTGCCTTGGCGCCCTGCCGCATCACGAGCTTGACTTCGGCACCCTGGCCTGGCGCCAACGTGAAGGATAGCTCGTCTTGCCTTCCATCTGGCCGGATCGGGGCTTCCGAGGTTGCTTCGGTGACAGGCGCTGCAGCAATGGCCGGAGCCTCGGCGGGAGCAATCTCTCCAACTGTCACATTGTCTTGGGCAACGGCCTCCCCAGTTGGGGATGGCTGCGACGCGGGCTGTTCGGCGGTCAGGGCAACGAGGAGGTTTTCAATTCGGTCCATGCGCGCCATCAACTCGGCTGGAGGGACCATTTGCGTCATCCGCTCGGATGTCGCCTTCGCGCTGGCCATTTCGTCCGTTGCCGCCTCTGCCGCCAGCTGCGTCTTGATTTCACCCATATTGGTGAGGCCGAGCAATCTGCCTGCTCCGGTCGGGTCGATCGCATACTCGGACGGCATGACGACCGTGATGAGCAATGCGAACGCCGTCAGCGCGGCAATTAAGGTGGAGCGCTTGAGCTGCGCTGAAGTCGGCAAATCGGCGCGGCCGGGAAGATCGGTGTTGTACATGATTTCGGTTCCTTATGCTGCGACGAACAGGCCGGTGAGCTGATATCCGATCAGCAGGAAACCAGCCGTCATCATGATGACATTGGCGGTATAGGCGTGGCGCCAGAAGCTTCGTGTCCGGCGCCAGTAGCAGACGATCAGGATGGCGCCAAGAGCCAAGAGCTGCCCGATCTCGACACCGACATTGAAGGCCAAAAGGTTGGGCACCAGGCCGTCAGGAGAGATGTTGTATTCGATGATCTTCGTCGACAGGCCGAAACCATGGAAGAAGCCGAAGACCAGCGTCGCGACCTTGGTGTTCGGCTGGAAGCCGAGCCATCTCTGGAAAGCGCCCATATTGTCGAGCGCCTTGTAGACCACTGACAGGCCGATGATGGCGTCGATGATGTAGCTGTTGATGCCGAAGTTGAAATAAACGCCGAGCAGCATGGTCGTGGAGTGGCCGAGCGCAAACAGGCTGACATAGATGCCGATATGCTTCATACGGTAGAGGAAGAAGATCACGCCGAACAGGAACAGGATGTGGTCGTATCCGGTCACCATGTGCTTGGCGCCGAGATACATGAAGGGCAGCACGTTGATGCCCGAGATTTCCTGGATATAGCCCTTGTCGCCCTCGGCCACGGCGTGGGCGAAGGCAGCCCCGCCCAGGAGCGGCAGGGTCATGAGAGCGATAAGCAGGGGCAGGGCGGGTCGCCAACACGTGCGACGCGAGCCTGTCCGGCTCCGGTCGAAGGGTCCTTGCATAAGATTTCCAATCTTCGTCGTTGAGGGTGGCCGCGCGAGCGGCCGCGATCATGCGGCGAGGATTGGTCTCGGCGGTCGCTCAAGCCGGAATGTCGTATCCGGATCGACGAAAGTCAGCGGATAATTCAGCCAGCCCCGTTCGAGCTGCGGAACGGTCGGTGCGAAGTCGGAGGGCGTACTCGCCGTCTCGTGCGAGTGGTCTGCCGCATTGTGCCCGTGAAAATGTCCAAGGCTCTGCTCGTCCGAAACGCCATCATCGTGTGCGTGGCCATGATCTTCGATCTGTGCGGCGGCTCCGCCGTGACGTTCAACCGCGGTGGCAATCGCGATCGGATCGTGTGAGGTCGAATAGCCGAAAGGACGCAGCACGCCGAACATCATCGCTAAAGCGATGACCAGACAAAAAACCGTGCTGTGGATCCGATTCGGCATGAACGGCGATTATTCTCTAAAATCCTAACGAATGGTTTTTGCTACATCAGAATCGAGGCCTCTTTGAGACTTGCATATCCCCTCCAGGAGGATAGTATCAGGATATGAGCGACCAACCCCACACCCACGAAACCCACCCCGATATCGTCAAGCGCCTGAAACGGGCCGATGGACATCTCAAGGGCGTCATCGAAATGATCGAAGCGGGCCGGCCTTGCCTCGACCTCGCCCAGCAGCTCCATGCTGTCGAGAAGGCCATCTCGCAGGCCAAGAAGACCCTGATCCAGGATCATCTCAACCATTGCCTTGAAGACGTTGTCGGGCCGTTGGCGCGCGAGCAGCGCCGCTCGATCGACGAGTTCAAGGACATCACCAAGTACCTGTGAGAAGCGCCATGATGGACAAAGTTCGCGATTGGTTCGGGTTTGGCCCGATGACGCATGGCATGGGGGGGCACGGACATGATCACGGTGATGGTGGCCATGGCCACACACACGGTGTCATAGATCCGACGATCGCCACGACGACGCGCGGCATATGGGCCATCAAATGGTCCTTCGTCGTGCTGGCGATCACCGCAGGACTTCAGCTCGTGGTCGTGTTCCTCTCCGGCAGCGTGGCGCTGCTGGCCGACACGATCCACAATGTCGGCGACGCGGCCACTGCCATTCCGCTGTGGATCGCCTTCGTGCTGGCCCGCCGCAAACCGAGCAAGACGTTCACCTACGGGCTGGGCCGGGTCGAGGATCTGGCCGGGATCGTCATCGTTCTCATCATCCTCTTCAGTGCCATCGTCGCCGGCTACGAGGCGATCGACAGGCTGATCAACCCGCGCCCCATCGTATTTCTCGGCTGGGTCGCCATCGCCGGCCTGATAGGTTTCCTAGGCAACGAAGCCGTCGCTGTGTTCCGTATCCGAGTCGGCCGCGAGATCAACAGCGCGGCGCTGATCGCGGACGGCTACCATGCCCGCACCGACGGTTTCACCAGCCTGGCGGTCGTGCTGGGCGCCATCGGAGTTTGGCTGGGTTTTCCACTTGCCGATCCGATCGTCGGACTATTGATCACCGTGGCGATCTTCGCCATCGTCTGGCAATCTTCGAAAGCCGTGTTGACGCGCATGCTCGACGGCGTCGAGCCCGGCATCATCGACGAAATCCATCATGCTGCCGAGCACGTATCCGGCCTTGAACGTATGCAAAGCGTGCAGGCGCGCTGGATCGGGCATCGCCTGCATGCCGACGTCGCCATCAGCGTTCCGGACGCGGCGACGGCCAAAGACGTGCTGGGCATCAGCGAAGCCCTCAAGGAGGAACTGTTCGCCCACTTGCCGGCGTTGGCGGAGGCGAATGTCCGTCTGGAAAGCTCAGCCGGTTCGACCGCCAAGCGGGCGGGAGCCTCTCATGCTCACCATCATGCGCCGGAGCCCTTCAAAGTCGCCTGCGATCTGGCTGCGGGGACGTTGGAAATCGTCGACACGCCCGCTGGCGAGCGGATGCGGCTGACCGTAGAACGGCATGCCGACGATCTGACAGCGACGGTGATCATCGACCGGCCCAACGGGCCGGAGACGCTTCGCCTCGAACCCGTCGGCGACAACCATCACCGCCTTGAGAGCACCGTCGCCCCTGCCGAGCCGCATGAGTTCCAGGCAAGGCTGGTGCTGACCGCGAAAGATCGCGAACAGGTGCTGTCGTTCAAGATGGTCGAGCCCAAGGGCCATCACCACTGAGGCCTGGGGGAGAATCTTTGCGTGGCTTGAAACATTTGCTCAGACCGGTGCCGCGTGATGCGGTTCAATGACCGATCTCGCCGCTTATGCTGGTCTGTTCCTGGCGGCCTTGCTCGCCGCGACCATTCTGCCGATGCAATCGGAAGCAGTGCTGGTCGGGCTGCTGCTTGCGGATTACTCGCCCTGGCTGCTCATCGCAGTCGCGAGCGTCGGCAACGTGCTTGGATCGGTGATCAACTGGCTGCTCGGGCGAGGCATCGAGCGCTTTCGGAGCCAACGGTGGTTTCCGATGAACCAAGCGCAACTGGACCGCGCGCAAGTGTGGTATCGCCGCTATGGAAAATGGTCGCTCCTGCTGAGTTGGCTGCCGGTTGTCGGTGATCCGCTGACCGTCGTGGCGGGCGTCCTGCGCGAGCCTTTTCGGGTTTTCCTTTTGCTGGTCACTGCCGCCAAGGTCGGCCGTTATCTTGTTCTTGCCGCCGTGACGCTGAGCGTCATCTGACCTGGCGAAGCTTCTCGAAACTGATCGGGTTAGGGCCGGCTGGTTCGAAGGAACCAGCCCAAGAGCCACGTCTGATGCACGCGGACGGGAAGCCTAGCTCTGTTTGACGGCGACCTTGTCGAGGGCCGTGCGCAGGCCTTCTGCCAGCTTCTGCGCGTCGCGGGACCGGCCAACCAAGCTACGGCGCAGCGCGCGAAGGGCTCCAGCCAACATGGACATTGTTAAGACATTCCTGTGGCCGCGCACCAGGCCTGCACAACGAAGCTGTGCTGGTTCCAGATCATCAGCGCTCCACTGACAGCCATGAGCGCGACCACAAGGCCGCGGAACTGTCGTCCACTCAGGCGTTCGAGCCAGGGCTTGGCCAGCAGATTGGCAAGCGCGGCGCCCAGACCCGCGGCTACGCCGTACATGGCCGCCTGACCACCGAGCGCGCCGAGTCCGGTGAATACCGCGACCTTGACGACATCGGTCACAAACGAGTTCACGGATTTCGTGGCGACCAACGTCTCCTTCTCCGAACCGTAGTTCAGATAGAGCGAATTCAGGACGGGTCCCACCGTGCCCATCAGCGCCGACAACAGGGCGACGATCAGGCCGGCCGGGAGGAACCACCAGCGGCGGGCTCGGTAGCTCCGCTGGCGCGCCCCGCCGCGAAATTCCCAGACTGCACTGATCAGATAGATTCCTATGAGTATCTGGAGCCATTCCGCCCGACTGTTGGCGAAGAGCCAGGAGCCCGCCGCGGCACCGGCGATGGCGCCGGGCAGGTACCAACGGACCAGGCTCCAATCGATGTCGCGCCGAAAGGCCAGGGCGCGGATGGGATTCCCGATGAGCTCGGTCAAGGTGATGACCGGCGCAACCGCCGCGCTCCCTGTGATGAAAGTCACGGCGGGGATCAGCAATAGACCTCCGCCTCCGGCCGAGAGGGTATTCAGCGTCCAGGTGAGGAACCCCGCCAACGCCAGGAGGCCTAGTCTAATCCAGTCCATCTGATCAGAATGAAGCGGGCTTTCGATCGTTCCGAACGCATCGGTTCGCAAAAACCCGGCCCGCCTCTTGAGTCTTTTGTCAGGCATCCGGCTTCGCATCAACATCGGCTGATTCCCTCCCGGCGTGCGATTGGGCATTGCCCGGCCGAACTCCGCCGTTGGTCGCGGGCGCGGCACGCCCAATCTAGCTCTTCTTGACGGCGACCTTGTCGAGGGCTGCGCGCAGTCCTTTCGCCAGCTTCTGCACATCGTCGTTCGCCCAGAAATGCATGAAGAAGAGCCGCGGCTGCTCATCGAGCATGTGGCTGTGCAACGCCGTGATCTCGATGCCGTTGTCCTGCATGGCTTTGATAACCGGATTGACCTCGTTTGCGGTCAGCACAAAATCACCCGTGATCGCTGCCTTGCCGCCACCTGTCGATTGGAAGTTGATCGCTATTGCCGAGCCCATGGCCGCCGGCACTTCCATTCCATTTTCCTCGACCGGCTTAGCGCGCGAGATCGTGAACTGGTAGACCGCACCATTGGCCTTACCCTTATAACCGATGGTTTGGTCGACACTTGCCGTGTCGAAGTCGATCTGCTGCGCGGAGGCTTGTGGCTGGGCGTCGCCTCCCATCGGTGTTTTGCTCAGCGCCAATCCGGCATGAAGCGCCGTGGCGAGCGTGACGGGATCGCCCTGGCCGAGGACATGCATGTAGAGCGTCATCGGCTCCGCGCGCAGCAAGTGGTTGTGCACCGCAGTGATCTCGATCCCACCTTCTTCAAGCTTCTTCATGACCGGGTTCACCTCGTCCTGCGTCAGAACGATGTCGCCCATGACCATGGCCTGATCTCGCATGGGTTCGAAGGCGATCCAGCCTCCAAGCGCAAATCCGGGTTTCAGGGATATGCCATCGAGCGATACCATCAGGTCCGTTCGAGGCAAGCCCACCCGGTAGACACCGCCAGGCGTCTCGGTTCCGGATTTGCCGAGGGCTTTTGCGATTGCTTCCCAATCGGGTGCCGCCGATGCCGGTTGGAGCAGCGCCGACATCGCGATCAGCATTGCTCCGGTTACGAGTTTTGCATGCATGGGGTTTCTCCTTGTGATCTGCCCCCACTGCCCAATTCGTCATGCGGCCGCCGGCTTGATGGCGGGTGGCCAGCTATGCGTTTCCGCCTTGCGGCCCGAAGCCCACGCGTAGAGCGCGTCATAGATGACGAAGCCGTGCTTCAGCACCTCGTGGTCGTCGGGCGTCAGGTCCCGCAGACCCATGGAGATCGCCAGCAACCCTGCCGACTGTGGCGTGAGATCGTGCCGGTCCGTGTCGGCGCCGCGTACGATCGCGGCAATGGTTACGATCGCCGGGTCGCGCTCGAGCCCATTTTTCGAAACAAAGGTGTCGAAACTGCAGCCGTCACCCACATGCGTGAACTCGACACCGGGCACGTCATAGGGTGTAGCGCCCGTCTCCTGGGCAACCGGGATCACCCGATCCGGCGGCACGAACAGGAATTCTGGCTCCTTGTCGATGAAGCGGGCGATCAGCCAGGGACAAGCAATACGGTCGATGACCGGACGTTCGCGGGTAACCCATTTCATGGCCTTGTCTCCCTTTTGGTTGGCGCCACTCAGCGCGGCCTACTGCTGCGAGACCGCCAACGCTACGCCTGGATAAAGAATGATACAAGTGTTACATTTATCTTACCCGTGATACGGTTCGCTTATCAGTGAATGGAACAGCCCTGGCTGCTCCTTATCCATCATCTGCCGAGCAAGCCGGCCTTTCCTGGCGAAGATCTGATGGCGCGCGCCGAAATCTTGCGGGCCAAGACGGGACATGTTCTGGACATCGGCGCCGCGCTGGCGGTTATCCTGCTCGGCGTTTGGCCGCTGATCCGGAGATAGGTTTTCGATCTTGGCCGACCCGCCGCACATCCGTGTTTGGGGTCCGCCGTGACATCGACTGGATCGATGCCAACAGCAGTTCCGAAGAGATGTGCCGTTCGGCCCTGCCAGCATCGACGAGTATGGCAACTTCGACGGAACTGCCACCCAGGCCGACCTTCCCACCGCCGTCGCGCCGCCAACCCGAGCGCGCTGCGCCGAAGTTCTTGGCTTTCGCTACATTTCCGCTGCCATTATATCGCGAGCGCGCGGCGGTCGCATGACTCCTGTGGCGACAGCGACAGACTATTGCTGCGTGTTGAGCGCCCGCCTCAAGCTCTGCGCCAACGCCTGAGCATTGCCGATGCCCCAGTAGTGCAAGAAGATGATCCGCGGGTCTTCAAAGAACATGTGATTGTGCACCGCGATTACTCCAATCGCTCCAGCTTGCAGTTCACGGATGACCGAAGAGACTTCATTTTCGAGCATCGCAAAGTCGCCGCAGACCGCGGCGCGCTCGTCCGTGCCCTGAAAGGCTGCCCACGTGTTGTAGCCCATTGCGGCATCAATATTGAGATCACCACAGCGTGTGCAGACGACGGGCACGGATGGCCGCGCCAGGACAAACTTGAGCACGCCGTCCTTGCTCTCGCCCTTGTGCTCGACAATCGCCTCAAGCGGCGGCGCGTCCAAGCGACTATTCACTTTCTTGATGGCGGGTTCGACAGGATGCTTCTGGCGCACGATCTTTATCGCTTCAAAAATCCTATGCGCTCCTGTCGCCAACGCAGTTTCATCAGCCGTACCCTCGACATGCATAAACATCACGCGCGGCTGCTCGCGGACGAAATGATTGTGTAGGGCTGTTACGTACAGGTTCGCCTGGATCGCTGCGGCCATCGCGTCCTCGATTTCATCTTCGAGCATGACGATGTCGCCCATCAACGTGGCATGATGTGCCCCCTGTTTAAAACTGACCCAGGAGGTGAGGCCCATAAACGGAATGATCTCAAAGCCGTCCAGGGTCACTCTCACTTCACTGCGCGGGACCGATAACTTGAGCACGTCACCCGTGGTCTGTCCCTTCAGTCCGGTAAGGGATTCAATAGCTTGGGTATTGAGCATGTTAGACCTCCTCGTTTCATCGAGCACTAACCGAACCGGATTTCGGTTGGCGCCGCACAATGAATCGAGTGCCGAACGCCAACGCGAGCGTCACCATTCCAATTATAAGGTGAAGGGGTGGTATGAAAAAGAGCAGTACGAAGCAGCCAGCCAGGCCGAACCAAGCGAAGAAGGGCGAGAACAGGCGCTGCTCCTTACTTAAGTGCAGAGCCGCGTAGTGGGTAATGGCAAACCAAACCAGCAGGTAAAAGCTGGCGAGCGGCAAAACCTGACGCAGGTCGAACACCAGCACCACTGCAAAGACGAGCATCCCGACGGCAAGTACTGCGTGGCGCGGCACCTTAAAGCGCGGATGGACCTCGCCGAGCCACTTCGGCAATTCGTGCGCCTCGCCCATCGCGAGCGCCACACGCGAGACGCTGAGCAGATCGCTCACGAGCTCGTTAATCGATGCTGTCCATGCGGCCCCTAGGATCAGCCAACCGCCCCACGACCCGATAGCCTGCATAGCTGCTTTGAAGAGAGGTACGTCATCTTTGGCCATTTCCTCTGCGCCAAGCACCCCCAGAGTAGTAGCGGCCACGGCGTAATAGACGACGGCGGCGATCGCAATGCCGCCTAGAATGGAGAAGGGAATGGCCTTTCGGGGATCCCGAATTTCGCCCGCCATAATGGCGGTGCGCATGAAGCCATCCCAAGCCCAGAAGAAGATCGCGGCGCCAGCCATAAATGCGAATGGCCCCTTATCCAGTGTCGGGACCAAACGAGCGACTTCTACATGCGGAGCCGCGAAAAAGACGAATACGCCCAGCAGCGCAACGATGACCAGCATCAGGCCAATAATGACTTTGCTCGTGAAGGAGATACCGAAGGAATTCAGTACCATAACAACGAGTACAACCGAGCCAGCCGTCAAATGTACGGGCAGGCCAGGAACAAGTTGTGCTGAGTAATGAGCGAAGGCGAGCGATACCACGCTCGTGCCCACAATCCCCTGTCCAACATAGCAGCAGCCAGCAAGGAAGGCGACCGTGTTGAGATGGAACGCCCGGGCCCAGATGAACGCACCGCCTTGTCTGGGGAAATTGACGCCGAGTTGCGCACCGCTGATGCCTGTCGCCAAGCATACCAGCCCGCCTGGGATCATTGCCAGCAGAAGGGCGGAACCGGCCCGCTCGGCGGTCGCACCAAGGGCACCGAAAATACCCGTTCCGATAATCATGCCGGCAGTCATGAGCGTAGCGGCGGTGCGTCCAAGGGTCCGAGTCGCGGATGATCCTGACTGGGTAGCCCCACCCGAGGCTGTCATTTCGGCACCTCCTGTCGGGCGTCAGCGGGACAGTCTGCGAGACCGCCAACGCTACGCCTGAATAAAATATGATACAAGTGTTGCATTTGTTTTTCTCAGTGATACGGTCTGCTGATGAGCGAAGGGGAACTTGGGACCGAGCAGCGCTGGCTGCTCTTGATCCATCAACTGCCGACCAAACCAGCCTATTTCCGGGTAAAGATCTGGCGGCGGCTGCAAGGTATCGGCGCAGTTGCGGTCAAAAGCACAGTCTATGCGCTGCCCGCCGATGCAGAGACGCAGGAGGATTTCGAATGGCTCCTGAAGGAAATTATCGACGGTGGCGGTGAGGCGATGGTTTGTGAAGCGCGTCTGATCGACGGCCTGACGGACGCACAGGTTCGGGCGCTGTTCGATGCCGCGCGGGACACCGACTATGCGGACATCGCCAAGGCAGCGCGCGATCTAACGGCGGCTATCGACTCCGACAAGACCGAGGATCGGCGCGCGGACGCCCGCGCGCAACTCGGTCGAATGCGCAAGCGGCTTGCCGACCTTGTGACAATCGACTTCTTCGGCGCCAGCGGTCGCCTCACTGTCGAGGGACTGATCGCCGAGCTCGAGGCACAGCTTATAGAGGACAAGGCCATGACCAAGGAACCGATGAAGGCGGACGAGCCGAGCGAGCTCAAGGGCCGGACCTGGGTCACGCGCCGGGACGTGCATGTCGACCGCATTGCCTGCAGCTGGCTGATCCGTCGCTTCATCGACGCCGACGCAACGATCCGCTTCGTGGCGGGCAAGGGATACGTGCCAAAGGAGGGCGAATTGCGCTTCGACATGTTCGAGGGCGAAATCACCCATGAAGGCGACCGCTGCAGCTTCGAGGTGCTGCTTGCCCGTACTGCCATATCAGATCCGGCACTGCAGGCCGTCGCCGAGGTCGTACACGATATCGATCTCAAGGACGGCAAGTTCGGTCGCGAGGAAACCACCGGCATCGCCAGCCTGATCGCCGGCATCACTATGGCAAACGCGGGTGACGAGCAACGGATCGCCGAGGGCGCTTCGGTGTTCGACAACCTCTACCGATATTTCCGCTCGAAGCGCGGGTGATCCGAGGAACTAACCATGGCCAATGCAGAGAGCACCGTGACAGCACCGAACCGACCAGACGACACGCCCGGTCATGGCATTTCGTTTGCTGAGGCCACACGGGTCTGGGCACACGTCGCCGCGCTCAGCTTCGGCGGTCCGGCCGGTCAGATCGCCATGATGCACCGGATCATCGTCGAGGAAAGACGCTGGATCGGCGAGACCAGGTTCCTGCATGCGCTGAACTATTGCACGCTGCTGCCCGGACCGGAGGCGCAGCAGCTGGCCATCTACATTGGCTGGCTCATGCACAAGACCAGAGGCGGCCTCGTCGCCGGAATCCTGTTCGTACTGCCAGGCGCGGTCGCCATCATGGCGCTCAGCTGGATCTATGCAATCTTGGGCAATGTCGGAGCAGTTCAGGCCCTCTTCTTCGGCTTGAAGGCGGCGGTCCTTGCCATCGTGCTCGAAGCGGTGTTGCGGATCGGCAGACGGGCGCTCAAGAACAATGCCAAGATCGGGCTTGCGGCGGCGGCCTTCATCGCTCTGTTCTTCTTCCACGCGCCATTCCCGCTGGTCATCCTGGCTGCGGGTGTGATCGGTTATGTCGGGGGACGGGCAGGGTCGGCTGCATTCCAGTCGGGCAACGGACATGGCAAGGTCGGCGGCAAGCAGGTTGCCGACGCCGATACGGCGCTTGGCGAAGGGGTGCCTGCGCATGCCCGGCCGTCAGTCAGTTGGTCGCTGAAGATCGCGGCAGTTTTTCTGGCGTTGTGGTTGGTACCCGTCCTTGGACTTCTGATGCTGCTTGGGCAAGGCAACGTCTTCACCGACATCGCCATCTTCTTCTCCAAGATGGCGATGGTCACCTTCGGCGGCGCCTACGCAGTGCTCGCGTATGTTGCACAGCAGGGCGTCGAGCACTACGGCTGGCTGAAGCCAGGAGAAATGCTGGACGGCCTCGGCATGGCCGAGACCACGCCTGGCCCGCTGATCATGGTCACTCAGTTCGTCGGCTTCATGGGAGCGTACCGGGCACCGGGAGTGCTTAGCCCCCTTGTCGCTGGAACGCTCGGCGGCCTGCTGACGACGTGGGTCACCTTCGTTCCCTGCTTCCTATGGATATTCCTCGGCGCGCCCTTCATGGAAACGATGCGCAGCAACAAGGCCTTGTCAGCAGCGTTGTCTGCCATCACGGCGGCGGTGGTCGGGGTAATCTTGAACCTGGCAGTGTGGTTTGCGCTTCATGTGCTGTTCCACGAACTGCGTGAGGTCAACTGGCTGGGCATGACGCTGGACGTGCCAGTATTCAGCTCCGTCAACCTGCCGTCGCTGGTGCTGACAGTCGGTGCGCTGCTGGCCGTGTTTCGTTTCAAGATCGGCATGATCCCCGTGCTCGCGACATGCTCTGTCCTGGGCGTGCTTTATGGCGTTGCCACGGGATCGATTTGAGCAGTGCCATAGGCGCAACCACTCTTCGGCAGGAGGCATCCCTGACAGCTCAGACGCCGACGAATGTTTCGCGCGAACCAGCGGTCAAACAGAGGTTTTCGCTGCTGCCTGCCGGTGCCAGGCCGGCAGCTGTCCTTCTATTGACGTCCAGGGGATTGAGGGCATTCGGCGACGGACTCGTCAGTCTTCTGCTTCCCGCCTATTTGGCAGCACTTGGCTTCAGCGCTTTTGAGATCGGAAGCGTCGCCACAGCGACGCTCGCGGGTTCAGCGGCGCTCACCTTGACCGTCGGGTTTGTCGCACACCATTTCTCCCGCCGCTCTCTGCTGATCGCAGCTGCCGTCCTGATGGTCGTCACCGGGACCGCCTTCGCGTTGGTTCAGGATTTCTGGCCGCTGCTCCTTGTCGCATTCGTGGGAACGTTGAACCCATCCTCGGGCGACGTCAGTGTGTTTCTGCCGCTGGAGCATGCGCAACTCGCCCACAGTGTCACTGACCGCGACCGCACCGCGCTCTTTGCACGCTACAGCCTTGTCGGTTCACTGTAGGGGCGGTCGGCGCTCTGGCGGCTGGCGTCCCCGACCTACTCCGCCAGATTGTCGACCTGGACATCAAGCAAGCTCTCCAGATCGCTTTCCTGCTTTATGCCTTTCTGGGCGTAGGAGCGCTGCTCCTTTATCGGAAACTGCCGGACGAGCCGCTCGATGCAAGTGCCGTATCAGCGGAACCACTACGCAAATCTCGAACCATCGTCCTCACGCTCGCTGCGCTTTTCAGCCTTGACGCTTTTGCGGGCGGTTTCGTGGTTCAGTCGTTGTTGGCTCTTTGGCTTTTCCAACGGTTCGGCCTATCGCTCGCCGCGACGGGCGCAATCTTCTTCTTGACGGGTATCCTTTCGGCTGGGTCGTATCTGGTCGCCGTGCAAATCTCTAAACGGATCGGGCTGGTGAACACGATGGTGTTCACGCACCTGCCATCCAGCCTTTGCCTTTTGCTCATCCCCTTCATGCCGAGCCTCGGTCCCGTTATCGTACTTCTGCTGATCAGGAGCGCTTTGTCGCAGATGGATGTGCCGACCCGCACCTCCTACGTCATGGCCGTGGTATCGCCTGGTGAGCGGGCCGCAGCCGCGAGTGTCACCGCTGTCCCGCGCAGCCTCGCGGCAGCCGCCAGCCCGATGCTTGCCGGCTCGCTGCTCGCAATGTCCGGTTTCGGTTGGCCGTTGCTCATCGCCGGCGCCTTGAAGATTGTCTACGACATCCTTCTGCTTGCGATGTTTCGCAAGGTTCGCCCGCCAGAGGAACGACTGGAGGGTCTATAGCAGCCCGCAGCATGCCCGAGCCAATATGAGCGGCGCGCGCCCTACGTCATTCTGCAGGTGCTACGTCCTTGGCAACCGCTTGACCAGCGCGCCAACGCCTCCATCTTAATCGTACCGGTGCTCGCTCCCAGCGCGAGGTGTAACTGATATGTCGAAAGCCGTCTTCGCTTTTGCGCTCGCAGGCGTCTGCCTGGTATCGACACCGGTGTATGCCGACAAGGTCGATCTGGGGCTAGAAGCTTTTCACCAAAACTGTCTTGCCCATGGCCCCGACTTCGAGCGAACCGTCGCTGTGGCGAAGACGCGTGGATGGACACCGCTATCCGGTGACGCAGCGCTTGCTCCAGTCGATGACGTGAATGCCTTTCAGGGGTGGGCGGTGACTGGCAACGATCTACCTGCCGGAACCATAATCGCGGTGACCAAAGCCAACTTGAACGGCAAGGCCGTGCAGACCTGTTCCATCAGACTGTTCGACGTCGACCGCGCAACATTCGAGCAACGCTTCTTCGCCCGGACGGACGCCGAAAAAATCAGCGAGGACCGGAATGGAGATCAGGTCACCAAACTTTACATATTGGTTGCAGGCAATCGAAAACAGCTCGTCCATTTGACATCGCCGGTCGACACGGAGCGAACGAATTCGATCATTGCAAGCTCGATAGCCGACGACTAATCAGGCGCCGATGCCTTTTCCCGCCATCCTCTGGAACAGGTCGTCTGCTTGTGCCGGTGAAAGGTTCATGTCGGTGGCGACCCACCAGGCGAGCACCGCAAGAAATGCGCCGGCGATGAATTGAATGGCGAATTCGGCAGGCATGCCGCGATCGCCGATCCGTTTCTCGACGAGTTCTTCCCGGACGGCTCGCCGGATACGCTCACGCAATTCGTCGTGGATCGTATCGCCGCTGCTGGAAAGCAATGCGTGGTGAAGCGGTCGGAATGCATGGGCGTGCTCGAACATGGGCAGGCTGAACTCGAACAGGCGGCTACCTGTTTCTTGATTTGCCGCCTCGCGCCTGCGGCCGATCGACCGCAGATGCGCCTCGATGGTCGCGCTGCGCAGAGCATCCTTGTCGGCATAGTGGGTATAGAAGGTCGACCTGCCGACATTGGCCCTCTGGCAGATGTCGTCGACGGTGATGGCAGCATATCCCTGCTCCGGGATCAGGGCGATGAACGCGTCCTGCAGCAGGCCGCGCGTCCGCGCGACGCGGCGGTCGATCGTGTTCCGCTCGCCTGCACGTTCGATTTTCATGGCCATGGCCCTCTGCAGTGCCCGGTTTCGGACATTCGGCGGTCCGGTGTCCGACAACAGCATTTCCAGACATTGTGTCCATTATGATACGCCAAGTCCAGGAGCTCAAATCGGGTTTGGGCACGCCGCAACGAAGCAGAAGGTCGCCAGACATGCACTCATCTGATCATCACGCCGGTAACGGACCGCATTCGCGCAAGAGGGTGATAGCGTTGGCCCTGCTTGCCAAACTGTCGCTGGTCGCCGGCTTCCTCGTCCTCGCCAAATTGGGCATGGGCTATGTTCAGGCTGGCGCCTGGACGGCGGCATTCCACGGCCTCGTCCTTGCGGTGATCGCGGGATTGGCGCTATGGGGCAGCCTGCGTCACAGGGGGCTGGTCGGCAACGGTGCGCACGGCGCGAGCGACAGGGGCGTTGGCATCGTCCTGCACCGGGCGGCCGCCTATGACTTGCTTGCGCGCGTTCTGACCTTTGGACGCGAGGGCCGGTTTCGCGAGTTCATGCTTCGCCCGGCAAAGCTCCAGCCCGGCGAAGCGATGCTCGATGTGGCCTGTGGAACGGGAACCCTTGCCATTGCCGCGAAGCGGCTGGTCGGTTCGGACGGCAGCGTCACAGGCATCGACGCGTCGGTCGAAATGATCGAGAGGGCGCGCGCCAAGGCCGAGCGGTCCGGTCTCGATCTGACTTTCGTCAACGGGACGGCGCAGGAGCTTCCCTTCAAGGACGCGCAATTCGACATCGTCGTCGGCACGCTGATGCTTCATCACCTGTCGAAGCCCGTTCGATCGGCCTTCATCCGCGAGGCGGCACGCGTCTTGAAGCCAGCAGGCCGGCTGTTACTCATCGACTTCGGCAGGCCCGTGCGCAAGTCCAGATTGCCCAGGCTCCACAAGCATGGTCATGTCGATATGCATTCGGTCGCCTCGCTGTTGACCGAGAGCGGATTTCAGGTCAGCGATATCGGCGCCGTCGGGACCAAGAACCTGAACTATATTCGCGCGACGGTGAAAAAGGACCAGCCAGGCCAGGCGTCGTGATCATGCTCAGACGCTAGTTGCATGACGACCTGTTCTGGTATGTCCCATTTCGGCCTGCTTGCAATGGCAGGTGTACCTGATCCGGAATCGACGAGCGAAATGTGAGCGAAAAATGCAGCTGACGGGCATAGGATCAGGCGCGGCGCTGTTGCTCGCTTCCGCCGCGGCGGCGAACGCCCATCCGCATGTGTTTGCCGAAGCGAAGCTGGATCTGACCGTTGGTCCAGACCACACGGTCAAATCGCTTCGGCATCTCTGGCGTTTCGACGACCTCTTTTCCAGCACCGTGCTGATGGAATTCGACAAGAATTCCGACCTTGTCCTTGATGCCAAGGAACTCGATGAAGTCGCTCTCACCGTCCATGCGTCGCTGGCCGAGTACAACTATTTTCAGATGGTGACCTTGAACGGCAAGGACGTGACGATGGCGCCACCGCCGAAGTTCAGCGTCAGCTATGAAAACGATCGACTCGTCGTCCAGTTCGAAACGCAGCCGAAGGACCCGTTGGCCCTTGCTGGAAAAGTCAGCATCGGCGTGTACGACCCGACCTTCTACACGGCGATCGATTTTACCGACGACGACAAGATTGCTGTGGCTGGCCTGCCTGAAGGCTGCTCACGCGCGGTCGTGCGTCCAGATCCGGACACGGCCATCGCGCAGAACCAGAAGAGCCTGACAGACGCGTTCTTTAGTGACCCGACGGGGACCGATCTCGGCAAGATTTTCGCGACACGCCTCGAACTGACCTGCGGCTGAAGCGGAGCCGGTTCGATGGCCATGTTCCAAATGCTGGTCGAGTTCCAGCGCACGATCTACCTGGCGCTTGCCGAGCAGATCAAACTGCTTTCGGCCGGCGGCGATTGGCTGGCCTTCACGGCCTTTCTGCCCATGGGCATTCTGTTCGGTGCGGCGCACGCGCTGACGCCTGGCCATAGCAAAGCCGTGCTGGCGACTTATCTTGCCGGATCGGATGCAAAAGTTTCTCGAGGCCTCCTCGTATCGACAACCCTATCGATCACCCATGTGACAACAGCGGTTCTGATTGCGGTCCTTTCCTTGCCGCTTGTCTCAATCGCCCTGGGGAGTGTTGGCCGCGCTCCTCTGCTGGAAGACATCAGCCGCGGACTGCTTGGGTTGATCGGCCTATGGATGCTGTGGCGGGCACTCAGCCATGGGCATCATCACAAGCACGAAGGCGAAGCCGTCGGAGTCATGGCTGGACTGATTCCTTGTCCACTCACGCTGTTCGTCATGACGTTTGCGATCGCGCGCGGCGTGCCGGCGGCCGGTATCCTGTTCGCCGGCACGATGATGATTGGCGTGGCGATCACGCTGTCAGCCGTCGCAATTCTCTCGATCCTACTGCGCGAACGCCTGGTCTGGTTTGTCGAAGGCAGGTCGCGTCTGTTCGAAGCGATCACGCGCTCTATCGAGGGCTTGGCTGGCGCTGCCCTGATCGCCCTCGCGATCCATGAAATCTTGCTTCGCTGATTTGACGAGGACACGACTGTCGGTGCAGGACCGCTGCACCCTGTCGGACTCCGCTGTAGCGATTTCTGTCCTCCGTGGGTGGCGCAGAGTGTCAACGCTGTGCTGGGGATGCGCGGCGCCGCGGGGAGGAGGTCGTCACCCGCCGGCAACTGGATGCTCAGGCGTCGAGGTCGTCGACCGCGAAGCGGACATATTTGCCGAACTTATGGAAGGACGGGCCACCGCTCAGCGATCGTAAGCATTCCAGAGTGTGGGCCTCCAAACGAGATAGCGAGCCGCCGCTTCGGTATCGACGAACCGGATCGACTCCGCGTCATCCACGAATTGCGCGCGACAGAGGTGTCCGGCGCCGGCCAGCGTTGCTGCGTTGGCTTATTCGAAACCGGAGGAATCCTGCTCACCGTCTGCGCGCCTAGTTCCCGGAGGCACTGCCCGGTTCTGGCCGCTACGGTGGCGGAACGGCCTGTAATTTCCGAGCTTTGTACGTGAGGAGTATTTGCCGTCGACAAGACCAAGTGGCTTTTGATCTGCCGCCTGGGTCAGCGATTCAGCGGGCTCGGGGGCGATGGTGGGAGGCGCGACGATTGGCTCGGGGATGAGCGTTGGGGCTGGGACTGCCGGCGCGCCGCCGATCAGGGTCAGACGCCTCTGCGCCACGGCCTCGGCGGCCGCCCTTATTGGGTCATCCTCGGTGTGGACGTAGCGCATGAACATGGTGACGGTCTTATGCGCGGTGAGCGCCATGCCGACCTTCACCGGCACGCCGGAGTTGGCGATGTCGGTTGCCGAGCGGTGTCGGATGCCGTGCGTGCCGATGTGCGGCAGGCCGGCCCGCTCAAGGATGCGCTTCCAGCCGTGATAGTAAGTGTGCTTCGACATCGGGAGGTTTGGATCAAAGATTGATGGGCAGACGAAGGGCGAGGCCTCGAAGCGCGGGGCCGTCCCGAACAGCCGGGCCGCCTCCGCGCTCATCGGCTTGGACATAACGCCGGTCTTGCTATCGGGCCATTCGATGCGCCGGTTGTCGAGATCGACCCAAGCCCATTCGAGCTGCCGGATCTCCGACATGCGCGCGGCGAACTCGAATTGGAGCCGGACTGCGAGGAGGATGAAGGGATGCTCCAGGCCCTCGGCTTCGGCCTTGTCGAGGTAGGCGTAGAGGAGCTTCAGTTCCGTATCGGTGATCAGCCTTGTCTTTCCCCGTTCCGGGAATTTAGGAACATGTCGGCATGGGTTCGACCCGTCGGGCCGCATTCCCCAGACCTCGGCCATGTTGAACATCTTTCGGACGACTGCGAGGACGCGGTTCGCATTTGTCGGGGTCCTCGACATTTTCTTCATGAGGGTCGCGATGTCGGCCCGCGTAACGTCGGGCACCTTTATCTGGCCGAGGTGTGGGACGATGTAGAGCTTCCCGTACCCCCGGTTGGATTTGACAGTCGAGGGCTTGTTTCGGTTTTCCGAGTAGTCGTCGATAAAGCGACCGAAGAGTTCCTTGACCGTCGGTGCCTTTCGCGCGGCGGAGCGTTCGGCGCTCGGGTCCTTGCCCTTGCGGACGTCGGCGAGCCAGTTCTGGGCAATCGTTCGAGCCTGCTCTACAGTGATTTCGCCGAAGCGGCCGATGGCGGGCTTTCGCCGCTGGCCGTTGGCGGCGACGTAGGCCACCATGAATATCTTGCGCCCGGTCGGGGTGACCTTCAGCAAGAACCCCGGTATGACGGTGTCGCGAAGTTCGTAGGGCTCCTGATCGGCCGTTGCAGCATCGACGATCGTCTTGGTGAGCTTGATTTTGGGCATTCCTAACCTCCATTAAAGTCGATCTCAGGTGCAGAATGGGTGCAGCCCGAAATCAAACCGTGGCGTATGTCCGGTTAGGTATCGATGATTGGATGAGCCGAAAAAGCTAGTGTCTACAATCGGTTATCGTACAATTGGATACCGCCGGATAAAGTTAGGATAGGGCATATCCGGCCTCTCAAAATCGAGTTCCGCAAGGAGTGCTGGTTCGATCCCGGCTAGGGGCACCACTTTTTAAATTCCCACCCACTTCTTATTGAACCTAATGGCGTGGATGGGATCGTCCAGCGACGCGCCCGACCGTGGCCGAATGATTGCACCTTGCCTGCTGCCGCGAGCTGCTCGAGCTTCCGCTGAACGGTGCGCGGACCAGCCCCAAGCGCAAATCTGGCGTTCCTCACCGCACGCGATCAGGCGTGCCGCGGTCCCGCAAAAAGACGTTGCCGCAAAGTCGATCGCTGCCCGACGGACATGTTTCCTCCCGCGAACTACCCACCAGACCCGGCCCACAGATGCAACCTCGGGAGGTGAGATATGCGGTAACATTATGGCACAATGCGAAACAGCTTCGTCTTGGATCGTGCTGCGGGCCGGACCCGCCGCCGTGCCTAGCGCAGGGCCGCCACGACGTCGGCGAAGTCGGCCCGCTTGCCATTGCCGGCGCGACGCAATTGCACCTCGACGGGCTTGCCGTCGGATTGGTCGCAGTAGACGATGGGTCCGGGCCGCACCCATTTGTCGCCCCACTCGGTCAGCGCGATAATGACCGTTTTGAATTCCAGCCCCTTCCGGGTCAGGACGTAGTCGGCCTGCTCGCCGGCGGCACCCGGGCGACGGTCCATCAGGCCGGCCTCGACGAAATCCTCGAGGCGCTTGGCCAGGATGTTGGTGGCGATCCCCAGGCTCTTCTGGAATTGCGAAAAGCGCGTGCAGCCGCCGAATATCGCGTCGCGCAGGATCAACAGGCTCCAGCGCTCGCCGACCAGTTCCAGGGCCCGTGAGGCCGAGCAGTTTTGTTTTTCATAGAGACGACCAAGCATGGTGTGAACATACCCTATTGACTTGCATCATGCAAGTATGCATTGTGCTTGCATGATGCAACCGACAGAGATCGAGAGAGCGTCGCTCCACTTCATCGCCCGAGATTTCGGGTGTCCATCAACCAATCAGATCCAGACAGGAGATATGTCATGAAAAAGGAAGAAGATTACACGACGTCATTCGTCGTTAAGCAAAGCCCCGAAGAGGTTTTTGCCGCGGTTGTCAATCCGCGAGCCTGGTGGTCGGAAGATATAGATGGCGATACCAATAAGCTCGGTGCGATATTCTACTATCATTTCAAGGATATCCACCGCGGCACATTCAAGGTCACGGAGCTTGTGCCTGGCAAGAAGGTCGTCTGGCACGTCGTCCAGAACTACTTCAACTTCGTCAAGGATGCGACCGAGTGGACCGGCACGGACGTGGTCTTCGAGATCGCGCCGACCGAAAAGGGGACCGAGCTGCGTTTCACCCATGTCGGGCTGAAGCCGAGTGAAGAATGCTACGATGTCTGCCATGACTCCTGGCGCTTCTATGTCGCGAGTCTCCGCGACCTGATTTCGACGGGCAAGGGGCAACCCAACAAGGGCGAAGAGAACGCCAACCCAACGGTCGTGCCGCAAAGCGAGGATACCCGCACCGCCGAGCGCAAGGCGGCAGGCGATGGCGCCGGGATGATCGTCATGACGACGGCAGCGGCGAAGCCCGGCATCGAAAGCAAGGTGCGGAATGCCCTGCGGGACGTGGCGGGGGCGGCCCGCAAGCAAAGCGGGTGCATCGACTATAGCGTCTTTCGCTCGGAGGCAGAGCCCAACGTTACCATCTGCGTCGAGCGCTGGGCATCGAAGCAGGAGCGCGACGCTTTTCTACGCTCGGCGGACGCGAAGAATTTCGTTTCGGCCATAAGCGGCGCCTTCCTGGAGCGGCCTTCGCCGATCTCCTACACGACGTTGGAAGTCGGGTCCTAATTGCAAGGTTCGCCTGGTCACCGCGCCGGCTGCCCTGGAGCAATGCAACGGGGGAGACGGCGTCCAAGCGTGGGAACAGAAAACCATAACCTACTTGCATGATGCAAGAACGAATGGCTTGCATTCATGCAAGAGGAGGAGAGATCGCCGTGCCGAAATCGATGGAAGTCACAAACAAAGCCGTTCTCGTGACCGGGGCCAATCGCGGCCTCGGCAAGGCGCTGGTCGAGGAAATATTGAGGCGGGGTGCCAAGCGCGTCTATGCCGGCGCGCGCAAACCGCTCGCCCACGCGGATCGGCGCGTCACGCCGCTGATCCTGGACGTGACCGATGCGGTGCAGATTGGGGCGGCTGTCGAGCGGATCGGGTCTCTCGATATCCTCATCAACAACGCCGGCATCGGGCTCTACGACGATCTTGGCGATCGTGCTGCGCTCGAGCGACACCTCGCCGTCAACCTGCTCGGCGTGCATGGCGTAACCCACGCATTCCTGCCGCTGCTCACGCATTCGCGCGGCGCCGTGGTCAACATCCTGTCGGAAGCGGCTCTCGTTCCCTTCCCGATTATTCCGTCTTACTCACTGTCGAAGGCCGCCGCGTTTTCCATGACGCAATCGCTGCGTGCTCTCGCCGGCGCTCGTGGCGTGAGCGTTCATGCAGTCCTGTCCGGTCCCATAGACACCGACATGAGCAGAGACGCCGATATACCGAAGAGCTCCGCGGAGAGCGTCGCGAAAGGCATCCTGGACGGCATGGCGCGAGGGGAAGAGGAAATCTTCCCTGATCCAAAATCGGCATCCATGGCCGAGAGCTGGCGCGGAAGCGCGTTCAAAGCGCTCGAACGCCAGATGGCGGCTTTCGTCCAAGCCATGCCCGGCGAGCCATAGGCGACTGGCCATCGATGCGCTGCCAGCATTTGCAATTCAGCGCCCCACAGTGGAGCGGAACATCATGCTGTTGAACGCAACTTCCCCGGTTTTCACCAGCGGATCACGATGACTTTGTCGGTCCCGTTGGCGAGTTCGACAGCTTCGGTGCCATCCGGTTTGCGGCTTTGGATTCTGGCGCTCTCGACAGCTTCAACGCCAACAACGTTGACTGCAAAGGCTTCATCGATTTCGGCGGCACAGACCAAGGTGTCCGGCGGCAGGTCCTTTATTTGATCCAACAACTCGCGAAGCTTCATGGTCGAATCTCCTTGGCGATAGCAGGAATGAGCAGCACGCTTTCGCCGCACATTCGGAACCATGTCCCTTGAGAAAGGTTCCCGATGAGGTGGAGATGCCGCAGAATGGGACGAACACGGCGATCCGCCCGTCGCGATGATGTGAACGCGCCGTGCGAAGCATCTGTCTCAAATCCCTGTCCCTAATGCTGCCGGCGCAATTCCTTGTTGATCATGCCGCCCATCGCTAGACCGACCGCCATCACCGCAAAAGTCGCCGCGATAGATCGCTTCGGCAGCACCGTCTCCCAACCTGGCGTCAACCGCTTCGGCACGAAGCCATAATCTGTTGCCGCGGCAATGGCCGCTGCCGCCAACGCATCGCGAAATATCAGAAGCGACGGACGCGGCGGCCTCGAGGCGAGCCATAGTTCGAAAAGGAATGCCCAGAAGATGGAGGAAGCGTGATGCGTGCCATAGCCGACGAGCGTGTGCGCCACGTCACCGCGCCGCACCGACGCGGCCTGTTCGCCGTAGAGCCAGTGGCTGGTCGCATTCGTGGGCTGCAGGGCGCCTTTGCCTTCCCGCCTGGCAAGCAGGGCCAGCGCAGCTGTCGTGGCGAAGCTGACGATCGTACCCGAAACGGCTGCGGACAATCCTGTCTGGATCAGACTTTTCACTTGGTCCTCCGTCGTTTCGCGGTCGGCTCCTTGGAACGCCTTTGTGAATTCGCGGCAGTGTCGTGTGATTGCCAAAACGGCAAAACGAGTCCGAAGTTCCGGGCACGGACTTTTGGTTGGACGTTATCCCAGGAGCGTCCTCCCGGATAACGCCTTTGAAGTCCGGCTGCCTTTCCTCGCAAGCTACGGATCGTACCCTGAGCCGCTATTACATTGGCCCCGGCACCATCTTGGTCGGCTGCTCAGGCATCGGAAACGGATAGTTGTCGCATTTCACGTCCGGGTTCGTCGGGCTGAACATTCCGAGCGGGTTGTCCTTGAACAGCCAGGCGTGAAGGTCGTAGTGGTGGAACTCCTTCGGGATGAGCGGATAATGCCCCTCCATCGGCCCCTGGAATGTCTGGCCGAAGAGCTTCGGCGGCTCCTTTGTGTCCGGCGTCAAGGGCACGAGCCATTCCGCGCCGACCAGGCGCAATTCGCCGCCGACCGGCTCATAGATCAGCACATTGGGGCGCGTCGGATCCGCGGTCGGGCCGACAGTCGTGACGTTGACGAAATGGATGCCCATCGCGCCCTTCGGGTAGTCCATCGCCCCCTCTACCTTTTCGCCGCTGTAGAAGACGCATCCTACCGTCGATAGATAAAGCTCGCGAATGGCAACCTTGTAGTCTTCATACCTGGACAGCGATTTACGCAGGGCATCGATCTCGGCTTTGTCGGGTTCGGCCGCCCGAGGAGTGGCGGCGTTCAGACACGCGCCAACGAGACCTGCCAAGGTGAGGATACCGACACGCCTGAGGTGAGTTGTTTTCATCATGCATTCCTCCCAGATTTTTTTCTTCTGGCCGTGCAGGACCGAGGCGGCAGTGATGCTGGACGCGCGGCCGTAATCGATCGCCTCATCCCGGTTGGGACTGCGTCGATGCTAATCCTTTCCGCTGATCGGGAGAATTAACCCTGACGACCTAGGCCCGAGCGGGCCGACGGTGCGGAGACGGACGGTCGGGCCCACTTTGGACCCCAAGCACTAGCGCCGGCGCAGCAGGCTCCTCATCCGGTTGCGCAGCAGACGCGCCATGTTGCGGGTTTCGCGGTAGAGGTGAAGCTGCGACGCCGCCTGGCGGGCGGGGCGGTCGGCGTCCGGCGTCAGCCCGATCACCAGCGTGCCCATCGGCTTGCGTTCGCTCCACAGCCGGCTCATCACCGGATGGTCGGGCACCGCGCAGGAATCGGTCATCATGATGTTGGGGTCGTCGAGATGCTGCCTGGTCACCTCGATCATCAGCAGCGTGCCCGGCGAATAGGCGGCGAGCGTCTCGTCATAGGCGGTCTTCCAGGTGTAGGCGACGCCGGCCTCGACGAAGACGATCAGGCAGGCGACGGTGCGGCCGTCGAGCGTCAGCGAATGGATGCGGCAGAGATCCTGCTCGGCCAGCCGGTGCACCGCTTCGCGGGCGAAGGCGGCGCGGTAGCGGTCGATGGCCATGGCGGTGCGCTCGCGGCCTTTCCAGCCGGCAGCCTCCAGCGTCAGGAAATTTTCGATGGCGTGGCGGATCTCGTCAGGCCCGCGCGCCACGACATGCTGCAGCCGGCCGAGGTCGGCGAGGCGGCGCTTTAGGCGGCGGAACTCGCGATAATGGTGGGCGCGCAGCGAAGCCTTCAGATATTCCTCGCCGTCGAGCGCGCTTTCGAGCACCGGGCGCTCGGCCTTGCCGGTGGTGACCAGCGTCAGGCCGCGCGTTTCGGCGACGCTGGCGAGCAGGCTCGCCACCGGGCCATCCAGCCTTATGTCGGGCAGCACGAAGACCTTCGGCAGCTTGAGATGCGGCCTGGACAGCATCGCGAAGAAATCCTCGATGACGCCGATCGGATCGTCGCGATCGACCAGCGGCGTGCCGATCGGGCCGAACGGGCTCGACCAGGTGCGCATGACGGGAACGCCGAGCGGCACCATCGGCCGCTCGACCGAGAACGGCACCAGCAGGCGCAGCCGGTTGCGATACTGGTCACCGTCCCGGATGACGGCCAGCCGCACCTCGCGGTCCTCGAGCCTGGGCATGGCCGGCGCCAGGAAGCGCGGATTGAAGAAGACGTTGGACTCGATCGTGCGGGTACAGAGATAGTCGAGCTCCTCGACCAGGTCGAAGCCGGCGGAGGCCGGATAGATGGCAAGCTTGCGCTCGGGCCGGTTGTTGGCGAGGATCTCGACATGGGCGGGATCGGCTTCGCGGGCAAGCCCGGCAAGGCCGGACACCATGGCGCCGGCCGGGCCGCCGCTGGTTTCCTCGAGCAAGGGGACGGCAGCCATCAGGCGGCTCCTTTGGCGGGCACGAAAATGACCATGGCGATGCCGAGCTTGCGCCAGACCGTAAAGGACAGCGCGCCGGCCTCGAAGATCATGGCGAAGACGGTGGCCATCGCCGCGCCCCACAGACCGAAGAGCGGGATCAGCACGACGCTAAGCGCGATGTTGAAGGCCAGCGTCATGGCATAGACGGCGGCACAGATGTTCTGGTTGCCGCTCATGGTGAGCAGGCTTTCGCAAGGGCCGACGGCGGCCCGCGCGACGACGCCGAACACCAGCAGGAACAGCAGCGGATAGCCGGCGGAAAATTCCGGGCCGAACAGGGTCAGCATCGGCTCGCCCAGGGCCAGCACCAGCAGCACCATCGCCAGCGACGGCCAGAAGGTCCACGACACGGTTTCGCGGGCGAAGGCGGCGAGCTTTTGCGGCTCGCCATGGGTGAACTGCGCATAGCGCTGGGCGACGCCGGCCTTGACCGCGAAATAGACGAAATGCACCAGCGCCAGCGTCTTGACGGTGGCGAAATAGACGGCGACGTCGTTGGGATCGAGATAGGCGCCGACCATCAGCACGTCGGCATTGGTGAGCAGGAAGAAGAAGCTCTCGACCAGGAAGATCGGCAGCGAGACGATGAACCATTGGCCGAAATGCAATTTCATCGGCCCGGCCGGAATCCTTTTGTCGATGCGCGACGTCACGCCGATAAGCTGGCCGAGCGTGGTGGCGTAGGTGGCGGCGATCGCGGCGAAGATCGCGGTCTTGGCGTCCGGCGCATAGCCCGCCAGCAGCATCAGCGCCATGAACGCCAGGATCAGCAGCGGCCGCACCAGGAATGTCGGCGACAGCGCAAACAGCGCCCAGGAATTGGCCCGCGCCAGCCCTTGCAGCAGGTCGGACATGGCGATCATCGGCAGGCAGATGATGCCGAGGATGAACGGCACGACATAATAGTTCTCGATAAAGGGCGACAGTAGCCAGACGCCGAGCGCGCCGAGGCCGGCGATCACCGTCGAGGCAATCAGCACGAACAGCCGGCTGGCCCGCACGATGCCGCGCAATTCGGCTAGCATGCCGCGCTCGCGATATTCGGGAATGAAGCGGATGATCGAGGTGTGGAAGCCGAGGCAGGCGAGATTGCCGACGATGACCATCGTCACCCACACGAGCACGAAAATGCCGTATTCGAACGACCCCATCCAGCGCGCCATCAAAACCTGGCTGACGAAGGCGATGACGGCGCTGACGATGCGGACCGAAAAGGCGATCAGCGACATGCGGCCGGCCTCGCCGCGCGCGCCGGCGCTGAACAGGACGGCATCGATCAGGCCAAGCAGCGGCCTTATGCGCAGCGCAACGCGCTGCGGCAGGAACCGCCCGGCTGTCGTCGCCGCGGAAAAGCGCACCCAATACTCTCCGTTTTCCGCCAATTTACAGGGGTTGGGTGTAGCGGAGACACATTAAGAAACGGTTGGGTGAGCTTTCCTTCGCCCCGTCTCTATACGGGGAGAAGGTGCCGGCAGGCGGATGAGGGGCGGCGCGCTGCTCATATTCATCATTCGCGCAACCCTTTACCCCGCTCGGTAGTGTCTCAGTTTGAAATACGCGGAAGCGCCTATCCCGTTTGCCCCATATGCGAAAACGCCTATATGCTTAGCGGAAAGCATGGCAGCAACAATGGTCTACACTGTCATCTGGTATGGAAGACAGGGCATCGTCGACAAGGTGATCTTCGACGACGAGAAGACCGCGAAAGATCATGCAACCTCCATGTTCCAAACCCGAAAGGGTGACGATGGAATCGTGTCCGTTGAAGTTCGTAAGGACAACGGCGCTGTCGTTTTTAGCCATGCGGAGAACTAGGAGTGCCCACCGGACCTAAGGCCAGAAGCGCCCCGCCGACGTGATCGGCAACGCCGTCCGCGTCCTGCGCATTGCGACAGGCGAGGAAGCTGACGATGTGATTGACGACGGCAAGGACCCCACTGCCAAGGCCCTTGGCGCAGAGCGGAAAGAAGCGGGCCGAGAATATGACGCCAGAGCGTCGCGCTGAGATCGCGCGCAAGGCGGCGGAAGGCTGCCTTGGATCAGGACAGCACCCGGCTCTACTGCAAGATCGTGCCACAGATGGTGCCTTGGCTGCCGGAGGAAGAAGCTGCGCAGCTGAAGTTCGCGTTCGAAGCCGAAATGGAGCGGCTGAAGGCGGCTTAAGCACTGACGCCGGCGGGACAGCGCCCCCCTCTGGCCTGCCGGCCATCTCCCCCTCGGGTGGGGAGATTGGCTAATCGCGAACGCTAGCGCTGCCCCTCATCCGCCCTTCGGGCACCTTCTCCCCGTATAGTGACGAGGAGAAGGAAGAGGCTACATACCCTTCATCGCATCGCACGACACGTTCGGGTTCATATCCGCGAACGCGCCGGTCGGGTTGCCCTTCCAGGCCCAGACATGCAGCTCGTAGAACGGACCGAGGCCATAGCGATTGGGCGCGCTGTTGAAGTTGAACAGATGCCCATCGAGCGAGGCCGGGCCTTTCGAGGTGATGTATTCGACCGCGATCAGTTTTAGCGTCCCGTCGGCCGCCGGCTCATACATCACCGCTTCAGGCTTGGCGACATCGACAGCGTCATCCTTGAGGTAGCCCGGATTGACGTAGTGGATGCCCATGGCGCCGCCGGTGATGCCGCTGGCGCAGGGAATCGGCGCATAGCCCTCGGCGGTTGCCGCCGCCACATTCTCGAAGCGGCTGTTGGCCGCGCGTACCATGTCGGCCAGCGGATTGCCGTCCTTTGCCTGGGCCGCGGTGGCGGCGATCGACAGGATGGCCAGGGCGGCAAGGCGCCCGGTGCAAAGATTGATGTTCATGTTCTCTCCGGTTGTTTGAGGACGCGCACCGAGCGGGTCTGCTCAACGCTGCGGCGTCCGTTGGAATTTTGCGAAACAGGTCGCTCGTCCTGTTTTCATGTCGGCCGCAGTGATGCGGCCGGTTGCACGGCTTGTTTCAGCCCGTCCAAACGGCGCGGCGGCCTAATGGTCCCACCAATAATATTCCCAGTATTCGCGCCGCTGCTCGCGGTCGGGCAGTCCGATGTCCTGCCTCAGATAATCGTCTTGCGGGGGCAGCCGGCGCCGCCTGCCCAGCAGACGCGAAGGCAGCGCCGCCGCGATCCGCCATAGACGGCCAAGCAGGGAACCGCCGGGGTTTCCCACGACAGGCGCCGGTTCGCCGACCGGCATGCCATCAGGCATGTCGCAATTGCCGCGAATGGCAGTTTGATACTCATCCTTTTGTCCGCCACTTGGGGTTTGCCTGCCATCAACGGTAAAAGTAGGGGTCAAGAACCCGCACCTCCGTGATCTTGTCGACAGGCAGCGAATTCTTCTGGGCGGTGCTGCGGATCGCCTCGGGCGAGGGCGCGTCGTAGATGCAGAAGCTGCGCTTCTTGTCCGGCGACACGTAGGACTGCAGCCAGGTAACGCCCTTTTCGGCATTGCGCATGACGACACCGCCCAGCGCGTCGGCGCCGGCTTCGTTCATCGGCACGTTGAGGCCGTCCGGGAATGTGCGTTCGATCAGATAGCGAGGCATGGAAGCCTTCCTTTCTCCAGTGGGGCACGCCCGGTTTGAGCGCGGCTCGACATTGATCACGCCCGGCAAGAGCGCACATCGGAGCCTTTCCCCATTTTTGGCGGGACGATTCCCTATGTTGGCAGCGTTATGGACGGGGGATATGTTGGCGGGTCCATCGCGAGTCCGCCTGTTCGGCGAACTCGATCTGCGTGAGCGAATGATGCTTCTGGAACGGCAGGCACAGCTGGAGCGACTCGACGGGCTGCTGGCCGATGCCGGGCGCGGCCGTGGCTGCGTCGCGGTGCTTGCTGGCGAGGCCGGGGCCGGCAAGACCGCGCTTGTCGAGGCCTTCATCGACCGGACTGCGCAAGCCACGCGCATATTCCGCAGCGCCTGCGAGGATCTGTCGATACCCGATCCGCTCGGGCCGCTTTACGATCTGGCGCGGGACGCGCAATGGGCGCTGCCGCAGGCGATCGATCATCGGCAAGGACAGAGGCTGCCGCTGTTTTCGGATGCACTCGAAATCTTCGAGACGAAGGCGCAGCCGACCCTGTTGGTGATCGAGGACTTGCACTGGGCCGATGATGCGACGCTCGATTTCGTCCGCTTTCTCGGCCGGCGCATCGCCAGCAGGCATCTCTTGCTGCTGCTGACGGCGCGCACCGATCGCAGCGAGGGACAGATGCGGGTGCGCCGCGCGCTCGGCGAGATACCGGCAGGCAGCGTCGCGCGCATCGACGTGCCGCTGCTCAGCAAGTCGGCGGTGCTGTCGCTGGCCGAGGCGGCGGGGCGTGATGGCGATGCCATCTACCGGGCGACGGCGGGCAACGCCTTTTTCGTCACCGAACTGTTGTGCAGCGGATGCGAGGAAAAAACGGCGCTGCCGGCAAGCGTGCGCGACGCGGTTCTGGCGCGCGCCGAGCGCCTGTCGGCCGGCGCCCGCTCGATGCTCGACGCGGTGTCGGTGTTCCCACGCCGGGCCGACGCCTGGGCGTTGCAAGGCCTGTGCGGCGTCGCCAGTGCCGGCCAGCTTGCCGAATGCGTCGCCAACGGCTTGCTGGAGGATCTGGGCGATGGCTATGCGTTCCGCCACGAGATCGCCCGCCGCGCCATCGAGGCGATGTTGACGACGAGCCACAGGCGGCAGTTCAACCAGCGCGCGCTGGCTGCCCTGCTCGAAAACAGTGAGGTCTCCACCGGCCGCCTCGTGCATCACGCGGTGGAGGCGCACAATCTGCAGGCAGTGCGCGAACTGGCCCCGGTTGCGGCGCGCGAGGCCTCCCGCGTCGGCGCCCATCGCGATGCGGCCGGCTTCTATGAAGCCGTGTTGCGGCAGGCCGACAGCCTGCCGGTGGAGGAGCGCACGGCGCTCTATGAGAAATATGCCTTCGAGTGCCACCTCATCGGCAAGATCGACGAGGCCATCGCCGCGCAGGACCAGGCGCGCCGGCTGCATCAGGCCCAGGGGAATACGGCGAAGGAAGGGGATTGCCTCAGATGGCTGTCGCGCTTTGCCTACCTGCTTGGCGACCGCATGGCTGCCGATGCCCTTGGCGAGCAGGCGGTTCAGCTGCTGGAGACCGCGCCGGCCGGGCCGGAACTCGCCATGGCCTATTCCAACCTCTCGCAACTGGCGATGCTGGCCGAAAGGCTCGACGACACGCTGCGGCTCGGCAACAAGGCGATTGCGCTCGCCGAACAACTGAACCGGCCCGACATCGTCTGCCACGCCCTCAACAATGTCGGCAGCGCCGAGCAGTGGCTGGATCTGGCAAACGGACGGCTGCACCTTGCCCGCAGCCTGGAGATCGCGCTGGAGCAGAATTTTCAGGAACATGCGGCGCGCGCCTTCACCAACAGCGCCTGCAGCGAGATGAACCAGCTCGGCTTCGCTGACGCGCGGTCGTTCCTCGATCGCGGCATCAACTATTGCGTCGAAAACGACCTCGTCACCTGGCGCGACTATATGCGCGGCGTGCTGGCGCAGCTGCTGCTGCGCCAGGGGCAATGGGAAGAGGCTGCCGCCGAGGCACTCGAGGTGATCGCCAACGAGCAGGCGACGATGCTGGTCCGCCATCCCGCCGTGGTGGCGATGGCAAAGCTGCGCGTGCGGCGCGGCGATCCTTCCGCCGAGCCGCTGCTTGCCGAAATGGCGCGGTTCCTCGAAAAGGGATCGGAATTGCAGCGGCTGGCGCCCTATGCGGCACTGATGGCCGAGCGGGCATGGCTTGGCCAGGGCGACCGGGAGGAGGCGTTCGGCCTGATCGCGCTGGCCGAGAGCCTGTCGACGACACGGGCGGTCTTCGGCGAGTTGGCGATGTGGCGGCAGAAGCTGGCGCCGGACTTCGATCCCGGCGACACCATCGGCATGGCTGCGCCCTACCGGCTGTTGCTCGCCGGCGACTGGCAGGCGGCGGCAGAACTATGGGCCGAGATGAACGCGCCCTACGAACGCGGGCTGGCGTTGGCAGAGGGCGACGAGACCGCACAGCGCTCGGCACTGGAGATTTTTGAGAGCCTCGGCGCCAGGCCCGTCGCCGTTCACCTGCGCGACACCATGCGGCGCAACGGGGTCAACCGTATTGCAAGGGGGCCGCGCCAAACGACGCGTGCCAATCGTGCCGGCCTGACCCAGCGCCAGATGGAGGTGCTGCAACTGATCGAGCGCGGGTTCTCCAACAAGCGGATTGCCGAGCAGCTGACAATTTCGCCGAAGACGGTCGATCACCACGTCTCGGCGGTTCTGGGCAAGCTGGAAGCGGTTTCGCGGGGTGAGGCGACGGCCGCGGCACGCGATTCAGGGCTGATTTGAGAAGCGAATAAATCAAAGGCCGGCGACCCTTCGCGCCCCCCTCTGGCCTGCCGGCCATCTCCCCCTCAGGTGGGGAGATTGGCTAATCGCGAACGCTAGCGCTGCCCCTCACCCGCCCTTCGGGCACCTTCTCCCCGTGAACGGGGAGAAGGAAGGTGGCGCTTACGCAAACGCCCCATGGCAATGCTTGTATTTCTTGCCCGAACCACAGGGGCAAGCCTCGTTGCGGCCGACCTTGCCCCAGGTCGCCGGGTTCTTCGGGTCACGGTCTTCGGGGGCGACGATGGCGTTGGTCTCCTGGCGGACCAGGACGGCCGTCTCGCCGCCTTCGAAATCGTCCTCGCCGGTGAAGCCGTCGATATGGCTGCCGAACATGTCGGGGGCTTCGGGCGGCGGCGCATCGGCCGCCTGGCGGACCAGCTCGACGCGCATCAATTGCGCGGTGACGGCCTGGCGCAGATTGCCCAGCATCGCCTGGAACAGCTCGAACGCCTCGCCCTTGTACTCCTGCAGCGGATCGCGCTGGGCATAGCCGCGGAAGCCGACGACCGAGCGCAGATGGTCGAGATTGACGATGTGCTCGCGCCACAGATGGTCGAGCGTCTGCAGCACCACGGAACGTTCGACATAGGTCATCACGTCGGGGCCGAAACGCTCGGCGCGCTCCTTGGCGGCGGCGTCGGCGGCCTGGCTGACGCGCTCGCGGATGTCGTCCTCGGCGATGCCTTCTTCCTTGACCCAGTCCTCGACCGGCAGATCGAGATTGAGGAATTCGGCGATCTCGGCCTTGAGGCCGGCGACGTTCCACTGCTCGGCATAGGCGTTTTCGGGAATGTTCTTGGCGACGATCTCCTCGATGACGCCTTCGCGCATCTCTGTGATGGTCTCGGACAGGCCCTCGCCGTCCATCAGCTCGATGCGCTGCTCGAACACCACCTTGCGCTGGTCGTTGGAGACGTCGTCATATTTCAACAGGTTCTTGCGGATGTCGAAGTTGCGCGCCTCGACCTTCTTCTGCGCCTTTTCCAGCGCCTTGTTGATCCACGGATGGATGATCGCCTCGTCTTCCTTGAGGCCGAGCTTCTGCAGCATGCCGTCCATGCGCTCGGAACCGAAGATGCGCATCAGGTCGTCCTGCAGCGACAGGAAGAATTTCGACCGGCCGGGATCGCCCTGGCGGCCCGAGCGGCCGCGCAACTGGTTGTCGATGCGGCGCGATTCATGGCGTTCGGTGGCCAGCACGTAGAGGCCGCCGGCGGCGAGCGCCTTTTCCTTCAGCCGGGCGATGTCGTCGCGGATTTCCTTTTCCCTGGCCTCGCGCTCGGGGCCGGCCGGCATGTCGCCAAGCTCCTCGGCAATGCGCATGTCGGCATTGCCGCCGAGCTGGATGTCGGTGCCGCGGCCGGCCATGTTGGTGGCGATGGTGATGGCGCCGGGCTTGCCGGCCTGGGCGACGATCGCCGCCTCGCGCTCGTGGTGGCGGGCGTTCAGCACCTCGAAATCCTTGAAACCTTCCTTGCGCAGGCGCTCGGCCAGCTGCTCGGACTTCTCGATGGAAGTCGTGCCGACCAGCGTCGGCTGGTCCTTGGCGCGGGCTTCCTTGATCTCCTTGACGATCGCCTTGTATTTCTCCTCGACCGTCCGGTAGACCTCGTCGTCTTCGTCAATGCGGATGACCGGCAGGTTGGTCGGGATCTCGGTGACGTCGAGATTGTAGATGTTGGCGAATTCCTCGGCCTCGGTCAGCGCCGTGCCGGTCATGCCGGCGAGCTTCTTGTAGAGGCGGAAATAGTTCTGGAAGGTGACTGAGGCGAGCGTCTGGTTCTCCGGCTGGATCGCCACATGCTCCTTGGCTTCGAGCGCCTGGTGCAGGCCCTCCGAATAGCGGCGGCCGGGCATCATGCGGCCGGTGAACTCGTCGATGATGACGATCTCGCCGTTGCGCACGATATAGTCCTTGTCCCGCTGGAACAGCCGGTGCGCCTTCAGCGCGTTGTTGACGTGGTGGACGATGGCGACGTTCTCGACGTCGTAGAGCGACTCGCCCTTGAGCAGGCCGGCATCGCGCAGCATGTTCTCCAGCTTCTCGGTGCCTTCCTCGGTGAAGATCGAGGTCTTCTGCTTCTCGTCGATCTCGTAGTCCTGCGGCTGCAGCTGGATGATGAAGGTGTCGATGGTGTTGTACATTTCCGAACGGTCCTCGAGCGGACCGGAAATGATCAGCGGCGTGCGCGCTTCGTCGACCAGGATGGAATCGACCTCGTCGACGATGGCGTAGCTGTGACCGCGCTGCACCATCTGGGCGCGCTCGTATTTCATGTTGTCGCGCAGATAGTCGAAGCCGAGCTCGTTGTTGGTGGCGTAGGTGACATCGGCGGCGTAGGCGACGCGGCGCTCCTCGTCGGACAGGCCGTGGACGATGACGCCGACCTTAAGGCCGAGGAATTTGTAGACGCGGCCCATCCATTCGGAGTCGCGCGTGGCCAGATAGTCATTGACGGTGACGACATGGACGCCATTGCCGGCGAGCGCGTTGAGGTAGACCGGCAGCGTCGCCACCAGCGTCTTGCCTTCGCCGGTGCGCATCTCGGCGATGCCGCCATTGTGCAGCACCATGCCGCCGATCAGCTGCACGTCGAACGGCCGCATGCCGAGCACGCGGCGGGCGGCCTCACGCACGGTGGCGAAGGCCGGCACCAGGAGGTCGTCGAGGCTGGCGCCGTTGGCGATGTCCTGGCGGAATTTGTCGGTGCGGGCCTGAAGCTCGGCGTCGGAAAGCGCCCGCATCTCGTTTTCCATGGCATTGATCGCCTCGACGCGCGGCCGGGTCGATTTGACCCGACGATCGTTGGAGGAGCCGAAAACCTTACGGGCGAGACCGCCGAGACTGACCATCCAATGGCCCTTTCGATAGCATTCCAAGTCACTGCGACAGGCGCCGGCTGGCCCCATCAACTCCACGTGAACGCGGACAAACGCAAAAAGCGCCCGGAAAACGGTTCTGGACGCAAAGTCGTTGGACAGATAAGAGGGGGCTCATTCGATGTCAACGCCGCGCTCGCCCTGTCGACCGCGCCAAATTCCGCCACAATCTTGCTGGTCTGGAAGCCATTCCGCTCTAGCTACCCCGCTTTGGAGATAATCGTAATGTCAGTATTGTTCCGCCGCGCGTCGCTCGCCAGCCTTGGTCTGGCATTCGGGCTATCGGCCCTCTCGCTGTCGCCGCTGATGGCACAGGAGGCCGCCCCTGCCCAGCCGGCAGCACCCGCTCCGGCGGCCAAGCCGGTCGATCCGAACGCCGTGGTCGCCACCATCAACGGCCAGACGCTGACCGAGGCAGACCTTGGGCTTGCCGAGGGCGAGCTGTCACAGCAGTTCGCGCAGCTTCCGCCCGAGCAGCGCCGCGCCGCGGCGCTGTCGGCGGCGATCGAAATCCGCGTGATGGCGGCTCAGGCGGTGACCACCGGCCTCGACAAGGATCCCGACTTCCAGCGCCGCATGGCCTTCCTGCAGCAGCGCGCGCTGCATGGCGAAATGGTCGAGAAGGGCGTCGTCGACAAGGTTACCGATGCCGAGGTCCGCGCCCGCTACGACCAGGAAATCGCCAACACGCCGCCCACCAATGAGGTGCACGCCCGTCACATCCTCGTGAAGACGAAGGAAGAGGCAGACGCCATCATCAAGCAGCTCGACGGCGGCGCCGACTTCCAGAAGCTTGCCAACGAGCACACCAGCGATCCGAGCGGCAAGACCAGCGGCGGCGATCTCGGCTGGTTCGGACCTGGCCAGATGGTGCCGGAATTCGACAAGGCGGTGTTTGCGCTGGCGGTCGGCAAATATACCGACCAGCCGGTGCAGTCACAGTTCGGCTGGCATGTCATCAAGGTCGAGGACAAGCGCACCAAGCAGCCGCCGGCGTTCGACCAGGTCAAGGACCAGGCGCGCCAGGCGGTCATCCGCGACAAGTATTTCGCGCTGGTCAAGTCGCTGCGCGCCAACGCCAAGGTCGACATCCCCGATGCGAACCTGAAGAAGACGGTCGACGCGCTGGAAAGCGCCAAATAGGCCAGATTGGGCTATGACAGGGCGCGCTGCCGCCCTGTCGCTTCTATTTGGGGGCGCGAGCGATGATGCGTCGACGCCGCCGCCGGACCGGCGTGGCGTCGCCGGCATCGTCAGCGACTATGCCTTTCAAGACATAGCCGACCGCCCTGCGCAGCGTCGCTTCGTCCTCGTCCAGGCGGTTCGTCAGAAGATGCGTCCAGGCGAACGAGGCGATCAGGTCGGCGACGACAGTGGCATCGACGTCGGCAGCTATCTCTCTCCTTGCCTTGGCGCGTTCGACCATCTGGCCGGTGTGGATGCGACGCCCTCTTGCGTATTCGGCGAGGGCGGCGGCGGCTTTTTCGTCCGACTGCGCCTCGGCAATCAGCGATCTGAACACGCTGCCCGACGACGTGTCGCGCCAGTGCGCGAACAAGCTCTTCAGGAAGCCGACGAGATCCTCCTCCAACTTCCCGGTGTCGGGATTATCGACGCGCTTTTGCCGTTGATAAACGTCGAGCAGCAAGGCGGCCTTGCTTGGCCACCAGCGATAGATCGTCGGTTTTCCGGCGCGTGCGCGGCGCGCCACCGCCTCGATCGAGAAGCCGGAATAGCCAGCTTCGACAAGTACCGCCTCGGCGGCATCGAGAATGGCATCGGCGCTTTCCGGGCTGCGCCGTGCGCCAGCCGACTTGCGCCCGGGATCGGTGATTTCGCCCATCTCTTCTTCCTTACCCGCGATTTCGCCAGCCATCATATACAACTCTTGACGAAACGGAACGATCCGTTTTATATGTAACGGAACGTTCCGTAACGATAAGGAGAGTTTGATGAACTCGATCGCCGTGACCCGCTTTTCGCGCCTGCGCTTCGCCCTGCTGGTGCTGCTCGGCGTCTATCCGCTGATCACAGCCATTTTGTACGTGGTTTTTCCGCTGACGCAGGAATGGCAAATCTGGCAGCGTACGCTGGTCATCGCGCCGCTGATGGTCTCGATCATGATCTGGGGGCTGATTCCGGGCGTGCAGCGGGCGTTTCGCGGGTTCATCAACCCAGCGGTCCGCTGATGTTCATTCCAGCGCTTGCGACGTTTCCGACGCAACGCGCCACTCGCCGTCGGCCAGCACGAGTTCCAGCGTCACCCGCGCCTTGCCGGTCAGGCGCTGCGCCGATTTGTCCTTCGGCACATAGTCGTAGCGCATGGCGAAAACCACGTCGGCACGGTCCTTGCCGTGCGGCGTCACCTCAAGGCTGCCGGGCTCGAGACCGAACGACCACGATGCCCATTGCGCGAACCAGTCGGTCTTGACCTTGACGATCGCCTCGCTGTCGTAGCGCGTGCCGTAGATGGTGGCCGACGAACCGTAAAGCCGCTTGACGGTTTCGCGCATTCTCCTGACATCAGGCGCCAGATAGTTTTCGCGCAAGAATTTTTCGATGGCACCCTCGTCGCCGACGGAGCGTTCGAGCGCAGCCACCTGCGACGCGGGAGCCGGGCTGACAGCCGGTTTCGGTTGCTGGGCAATGTCTGCGCCCGGAACGAATTCGAAACGCTCGAGCAGCGACCCCTGCTCCCAGGGACGCTGCGCCTCGCGCGTTGCGGAAACGACGTCGCGGCGCACTGCGATCATCATGTCGTTGATGCTTTGTCCGGGCTCGGCCATATGCCGCAAAAGTGCCGCCGCAAAGGGCGAGTTGCGTCCCGTCCCGTCCATTGCCACGGCGCCGGGTGCCGTCGAGAAGGCGATGAACGAGCCGCGCGTCGACTCGAACTGGGCAAGGCCGGCGAGAGCCGTCGCCGAGCGCGTCGTGGCGCTGCGGCTGAGACTTCGGGCAAACGGGTTGTTGCGGCAGGCATCGAGGAAGACCAGGCTGACCTTGGTCTGCTGCTCCATGATGTCGAGAACCTCGTCGATCGGCACCGCCTCGAGCTGCAGCTTGACCGGCATGTCCAGCCTGGCGTCGACCGGCACGATGAAGTTGCGCCCGTCGACCTGCAGGCCGTGGCCGGCATAGTAGAACAGCCCGGCACCGGCACCTTGCAGCGCATCGGAGAATTCGCCGATCTTGCGTTCGAGCTCGCGCTTGCCGAGATCGTTGCCTTCGATCACCTCGAAACCGATGGCGCGCAGCTTGTCGGCGATGTCGAGCGCATCGTTGACGGGATTGGCCAGCGTGCCGGCTTCGGCGTAGCTGCCGTTGCCGACCACAAGCGCCACGCGCCGCGCCGTCTGCGCATCGGCGCGCAGCAGCAGAAAGCCCAGAAACGCCAGTGCCAAGACCACAAGCCTGCCCATGGGGCAGGATCATAGCGCTATCGGTCGCAGCGACACCAACAAATTTGCAACAGCCTGCTTGCTGCCGCGGCAGGTGTCAGGCGTCCGGCACCCGTAACGGCTGTGAATACGCCTTGCGCCGGCGCGTGCTATCGGGCAAACCGGCGTTCCTTTCGCGATTTTTCCCGCCCGGGGTCTTCCATGTCCACACAGGTTTCGCCACTCGCGCCGAAGAAATATGCCAAGATGCCGGCCATCGAGGGCGTGCGCATCGCCACCGCCGAGGCCGGCATAAAATACAAGAACCGTACCGACCTGCTGGCCATGGTGTTCGACGCCGGCACCACGGTCGCCGGCGTGTTCACCAGGTCGAAATGCCCGTCGGCGCCGGTCGACTTCTGCCGGCAGAACCTCACGGCGGGCAAGGCCCGCGTGCTGGTCGTCAATTCCGGCAACGCCAATGCCTTTACCGGCCAGAAGGGCCGCGCCTCGACCGCACTCACGGGCGAGGTGGCGGCGAAGGCGGCCGACTGCACAGCGGGCGAGGTGTTCCTGGCCTCGACCGGCGTGATCGGCGAACCGCTCGACGCCGGCAAGTTCAGCCATCTGCTGGCCGGTCTGGTCAAGGACGGCAAGCCGGAATTGTGGACCGAAGCCGCCAAGGCGATCATGACCACCGACACCTATCCCAAACTGGCGACCGCGACGGTCAAGCTCGGCGATGCCGACGTCACCATCAACGGTATCGCCAAGGGCGCCGGGATGATCGCGCCCGACATGGCGACGATGCTTTCCTTCATCGCCACCGATGCGCCGATCGCAGCACCCGTGCTGCAGGACCTCCTGTCGCGCGGTACGGCCAAGACCTTCAACGCGGTTACCGTCGATAGTGACACCTCGACCAGCGACACGCTGCTGATGTTCGCCACGGGTGCTGCCGCCAGGCGCGGCGCGCCGGCAATTTCCGACCCCAAGGATGCGCGCCTCGGCGCCTTCCGCCGTGCCCTCGGCAAGGTGCTGAAATCGCTGGCACTGCAGGTGGTGCGCGACGGCGAGGGCGCCCGCAAGCAGGTCGAGGTCACCGTCACCGGGGCCAAATCGGCCCGCTCGGCCAAGCGCATCGCGCTGTCGATCGCCAATTCGCCGCTGGTCAAGACGGCAGTCGCCGGCGAGGACGCCAATTGGGGCCGCGTCGTCATGGCCGTCGGCAAGGCCGGCGAACCGGCCGACCGCGACCTTCTGTCGATCTGGTTCGGCGACAACCGCCTGGCCTATCAGGGCGAGCGCGACGCCGCCTATTCCGAGGAGGCGACTTCGGCGTATATGAAGCGCGACGAGATCCGCATCCGCGCCGATATCGGCATCGGCCGCGGCAAGGCGACGGTGTGGACCTGCGATCTCACCAAGGAATATGTCGCCATAAACGGCGATTATCGGAGCTGATGGCGTTGGCTTCCAGACATCCGGCAAGCGTGTTGGCGATCGTGCGCCGCTATGAGGCGGCCGGATTTCGCGCCTGGCCGGCGGCCGCCGTCCATTATGACGGCACCTGGGTGGTGCGGCTGACGGCCGGCCATCCGGCCAAGCGGCTGAATTCGGTCAATCCGCTCGATCCGGGCGACATCCAGCACATTGCCGAGCGCATCGGTCGCGCCAGCCGTCGGTTCGACGCCTATGGCAGGCCGCTGACCTTTCGCATCTCGCCGCTGTCGGGGCCGGATCTTTCGAAGTACCTCGACGGCGAGGGCTGGAGCATATTCGCGGAGTCGCTGGTCATGCGGCTGCCGCTGGCGGACGCCACGCTCGACGACGCCATGGACCAGATTCCGTTGAAGGACATCAGCCGTTTCATCGGCGCGGCGCTCAAGGTGAGCGGCTCGGATGTGTCGCTGCGGCCGGGCCTGTCGGAGATCATCGGCGCCATCCAGCCGGAGGCCGGGCTGTTTGCGCTGGAGGCCGGCAGCGAACCGCTGGCAACGTTGATCTGCGTGCATGACGGCGACCTTGCCGGCCTGTTCGAGATTGCCACCGACAGGTCGGTGCGCAACCAGGGCCATGGCCGCCATCTCATCCGGTCGGCGCTGAAATGGGCGCGGCTGCGCGGGGCGCGGGAAGCCTGGCTGCAGGTCGAGGCTGACAACGCGCCGGCGCTGGCGCTCTACCGTTCGCTCGGATTCGACGAAGTCTATCGCTATCGCTATCGCCGGCCACCCGGCGCATGAGCGGCTTGGATACGATCGGCAAACGCCTGCTCCTGGTCGCGGCCTGCGCGCTGGTCGATGCCGACGGGCGCGTGCTTTTGGCGCAGCGGCCCGAAGGCAAGCAACTCGCCGGCCTGTGGGAGTTTCCGGGCGGCAAGGTCGAGCCCGGTGAGACGCCGGAACAATGCCTGATCCGCGAATTGTACGAGGAGATCGGCATCGAAACCGACATCCCTTGCCTGGCGCCACTCACCTTCGCCAGCCATTCCTACGATGATTTTCACCTGCTGATGCCGCTGTTCGTCTGCCGTCGATTCCGCGGCATTGCCCAGCCGAAGGAAGGCCAGGTGCTGAAATGGGTGCGGCCGCGCCAGATGCGCGATTTTCCAATGCCGCCGGCCGATGCCCCGCTGATCCAGTTCCTCATCGATCTGCTGTAACGGCCGACCTGCCGTAAATCGGGCAGCGCCGCAACGCGCTGGCAGCAGCGTTAATGAAAGATTTATCTGACCGTGAAAAATTGACGCTAGGCGGTTACGCCGATTCCACCGCTGGGGAGCGATTTGCATGAGCCTTGAAAAGGACTGGGACTCGCCTTGGCCCGACCGCCTTCCTGGCGCCGCCAATGCCGGCATGGGAATATTGCGCATCGCCCTCTTGTTCGGCTCGGCCGCGGTGGCTCTGGCCTTGATCGCGACGCCCTACCTCGACAGCCGGACCCGCTCGCAGTTTGCCCGCGACGGGCTTGATACGATGAGCACCGGCTCGATCGGCCAGCGCGATAGCTATACGCTACGCAAGAGCGTGCTGCAGCCGCTGCCCAGTTCGGTCTGCGTTATACGGGCCGATGGCAGAAGCAGCGGCGACTGCTGACTCCTCAACAGATCTCTAGGATTCGGCTGTTTCCTAGAATGCAGCAGGTTCACCGCGCGTTAAGCCTGTCGCATTAACCTTTCTTAACGGGTCGGCGCTAGGTTCGGGCAAGAGGGATGGGCGCCCATGAAAATCTTGCTGCAACGATTTTTAGACGACGAGAGGGGTGCGACGGCTATCGAATATGGTTTGATCGTCGCCGTGCTGTCGCTTGCCATTGTCGCTGGTATTGGCCAGGCTGCCGGCGCCATCCAGTGGTTGTTCAGCGACAACAGCAGCAAGCTTGCCAACGCTTTTGCACAGTGACCCGCTTAGCTTTTGCGTGGGATACGCTTAGCTTTTGCGCAAGGATACGCTCAGGGGCCGCCGGGGTTTTCCAGGATTGTCTTCAGCGATATTTTTGCGGAGCCCGGCTTCAGCGGCTTTTGCTGAGAGGCATCGGGCGCCCAGCCTGACATCCAGACCACCGAGAAACTCGCCCTGACGCGGCCATCGGCATCCGAAAACCGCTCCGCATAGATTTCGGCGGCGCGCGCGAACAGCGCTCGCGTGCCCGGCCGCCTGCTGCGGTCGACAAGCGCGCTGGTCTCGCCCATGGCGCGCAGGTCGGCGACCAGGCCAAATAGCGAATCGTAGCGCACCGTGATCGTCTCGACGTCGGCAACCGGCAGTGCCAGGCCGGCGCGCTGCAGCAGCGCGCCGGCGTCGCGGACGTCGGTGAACGGGATCACACGCGGGCTGGCGCCGCCATAGAGCTCGGTCTCGGCGGCAAGCAGGCTTTCGCGCAGTTCGGAGAGCGTGCCTGTGCCGGCGAAGGCGCCGAGGAAAAGCCCGTCCGGCTTCAGCGCCCGGCGGACCTGCACCAGCATGCCGGGAATGTCGTTCATCGCCTGCAGCGACAGCAGCGAGACTGCGAGGTCGAGGCTTTCCGGCTCGAATGGCACGGTTTCCAACGGCGCCAACAGTCCTGGCTGGCCACCCAGGAAAGCGGCGTCGGCCTCGACGCGCACGTTTTCCGTCACCTTGCCGCTTTCGGCGAGCACCTCTGCTGCTGCCGGCGTCTGGCAAAACAATGAGGCCGCCTTGCCGAACCTGCGTTCGACGGCGCCGAGCCGGTCGGCAAGATCCTCGGCCGCCCGCCGCATGAGGAAATCCGCGCCGGCGATGGGACGGGTCAGTGCCCGGCGCTTGCGCGCCAGCCAGAGCGAGGTGTCAATTACAGGCTGCAATGGGCAGGTCCTTGTGCTTCGCTCTCTGATATAGTGATGCGGAGGACCAACCACGTGGCCGATCCCATGCCAGAGATCAAGCGTAGTGCGATCAAGAGCATTGCCCGCAAGGCATTGGGCTGGCCAGCGCGCCTCTTGTTCCCGCCGGTCTGTGCCGGCTGCCGCCGCCATGTCTCGCAGCCCGGCGTGTTGTGCGGCGCCTGCTGGCCGAAACTCAGGCTGCTGGAACGGCCGTGGTGCCCGGTGATGGGCACGCCGTTCACCCACAATATGGGTGAGGGTTTCCTGTCGGCGGAGGCGATAGCCGACCCGCCGCCGTTCGAGCGCGCGCGGGCGGCGGTCGCCTATTCCGGCGTTGCCCGCCAGATGGTGCAAGGGCTGAAATACCAGGACCGCACCGATCTGGCGCCGTGGATGGCGCGCTGGATGCTTCGCGCCGGTGCCGAGCTCATCGCCGAGGCCGACGTGGTCGTGCCGGTGCCGCTGCACTGGCGGCGTTTCTTCCGACGGCAGTTCAACCAGTCGGCGGAACTGGCGCGGGCGGTGGCGCAGCTCGGGGAGCGGCCTTTCGCGCCATCAGCCATCAGGCGCGTCAAACTCACGCGCCAGCAGGTCGGGCTTGAGCGGCGGGAACGCGAGGAAAATGTTCGCGCCGCATTCAAAGTGCCTGATGAGGCGGAGATCGAAATCGCCGGCCGCCGGGTGCTGCTGATCGACGATGTCTACACCACCGGCGCCACCGTCCGCGCGGTCGCCAAGGCGTTGAAGAAGGGCGGTGCCGGCGCGGTCGACGTACTGACCTTTGCGCGTGTGCTGCCGGGGGACTTTCGGGCCGACGAATCGGCGCCTATATAGCCTAGGAACGAGGCAGGATTGCTGACCGATGGTCGATGTGACGATCTACACGCGGATGATGTGCGGCTATTGCACCGCGGCCAAGCGGCTGCTCGACAGGAAGGGTGTGACCTACACCGAGCACGACGCCTCGTTCTCGCCGGAGCTGCGCCAGGAGATGATCTCCCGCGCTCACGGCCGTTCCACCTTTCCGCAGATATTCATCGGCGACACGCATGTCGGCGGCTCTGACGATCTCCACGAATTGGAGGCGGAAGGACGGCTGGACAAATTGCTCGCCAACGGCTCGGCCAGATAAGGACATGACGATGGGTGGTTTCAAGGCGGCGGCGATCCAGATGCGTTCGGGAACCAGCCCGGAGCGCAATGCGGTCGATCTGGAACGGCTGGTGCGCGAGGCGGCAGGCCTTGGCGCGACCTATATCCAGACGCCGGAAATGACCGGCGCGCTGATCCGCGACAGCCAGGCATGGGCCGCTTCCTTCACCTCCGAGGACAAGGACATCGTCGTCTCGACGTCGCGGCGGCTGGCCAAGGAGCTCGGCATTTTCCTGCATATCGGCTCGACCGCCATTCTGCGCGCCGACGGCAAGCTTGCCAACCGCGCCCTTCTGTTCGGGCCGGACGGCGCCAGGATTGCCACCTACGACAAGATCCACATGTTCGACGTCGATCTCGACAATGGCGAGAGCTGGCGCGAATCCGCCGCCTATGAGCCTGGCACCGAGGCCGTCGTCGCCGAAGTCAATGGCGCGAAGCTCGGCTTTGCCGTCTGCTACGATCTGCGCTTTCCGCAGCTGTTCCGTGCCGAGGCGCTGGCCGGCGCCGATCTGCTTTCGGTGCCCGCCGCCTTCACCCGCCAGACCGGCGAAGCGCATTGGCACGTGCTGCTCAGGGCGCGCGCCATCGAGAACGGCGCCTATGTCGTCGCCGCCGCGCAAGGCGGCGTGCATGAAGACGGCCGCGAAACCTATGGCCATTCGCTGATCGTCGATCCCTGGGGCCGCATCGTCGCCGAAGCCGCGCATGACGAGCCGGCGGTGATCGTCGCCGAGATCGACCCGGCGCAGTCCGTCGCTGCGCGCAAAAAGATACCGAATCTCAAAAACGCACGCGATTTTGCCGTAAACGCCGGTTCGGCGGAGGCAATGCCGCTCAGGGGTGCCGCCTCTTGATCCGCTTTTCCCTGATCTGCGAACACGAGCACGAATTCGAGGCCTGGTTCCGCAGCAACGACGATTTCGACACGCAGAAGAGGCGCGGTTTCGTCGATTGCCCGGCCTGCGGCTCGCGCAAGGTCGACAAGGCGCTGATGGCGCCTGCCGTCTCGACCGGGCGCAAGCGCGAAAGCATCTTGCTGGCCATGGGCGAGGCGCAGAAGCAGGCGCTGGCGCAGCTCAAGGCGCTGGCCGACAAGGTGCGCGAGAATGCCGACTATGTCGGCGACAAATTCGCCGAGGAAGCGCGCAAGATCCATTTCGGTGAAAGCGATCCGCGCGGTATCTATGGCGAGGCGACGCTGGACGAGGCCAAGAGCCTCGCCGAGGACGGCGTCGAGTTCATGCCTATTCCAAGCTTCCCCGACGACCGCAACTGATCCGTCAACCTGCTCCAGACATAGCGAGGCATCTCTTCGCCAGGCAGCGCCGTCAAGGTCGGGGCGGCGCCGAATGGCGGCAATGCCGCCACCCCCGCACAGGCGTCTACAGTTTCAGGCCGAGCAGCAAGGATGGGGCTCGCGGGCAATCGTTTCGCTGCTTCTTTCATGCCCACTGCCTGACGGGCTTGCTTCACTTGACGGGCTTGCTTCCGCATAGGCTGCAAACTGGCGTTCAAGCGCCTTGACTGCACTGCTGCGCCAGCCCTCCGCCAGGGATTCCGACATGGGATCGGGGAAGATTTCCTCTTCGCCGTTCTCCACGCCGTTCAGGATTGCCCGCGCGACAGACTCCGCAGAGGCCTTCGCAATGTCCAGGCCCCGTGTCATGTCCGTGTCCACCGGGCCGGGAAGGACCCTGTGGACGCTGACACCCCGTCCGGCCAAAAGGGTGCGCAACGACTGCGACAGCGAGAACGAGGCCGCCTTCGAGATGGAGTAAGCCGGACTGAACGGCACGGCGGCAATCGAGGCCAGCGACAGAATGTTGACGATGGCTCCCCGCGACCGGGCCAGCAACGGCAGCAGAGCCTGGGTAACGTCGTACGAGCCGAAGAGGTTTACGGCCAGCTGTTGTTCGAGCACACGACGGTCGCTTAGGTCATCGATGGGCGATACGCCGGCGTTGTTGATGAGGATATCGAGAGCATCGATCTTCTCGACGGCCTCCCGGATCTGCGCAGCGTTGGTCACATCCATGGTCAGGGACGTCACACGCCGGTCCGGATGAGCCATCGGTTGGCGGGTTGCGGCATAGACGCGCTTTACGCCTCTGCTCAGGGCTTCCTCGACCAGTGCCCGACCGATGCCCCGATTGGCGCCAGTCACCAGGATGGTTGTACCTTCGATCTTCATTGCGTCTCTCCTACTGCTTTATCGTTGCGTTCGAGCCCAGTGCACGGTCTAGCCGCGACTCAAGGTTGGCGCGCCGCAACTCAGGTTGGCTACAGTCGCCGTTGTCGATACGACTGGTTGGTGAGATGGACTTAGCGCCGGATGTCGAAGCCATGGGAGTGACAAGTGTGACGGGATTCCGATGGACTCGCTGATCACGGCCGCGGCGCATGCGCTTGCGGCGGGCGATCCGCTCGGCGCCTTGAAGCGGGTTGCGCTGCGCGACGATGCGCCGGCACTGGCGTTGCGCGGTATCGCGATGGCGCAGCTTGGCGACCTGAATAGGGCGAAGGTTCTCCTCAAGCGGGCGGCGCACGCATTCAGCCCGAGGGAGGCCGTGGCCCGCGCGCGGTGTATCGTCGCCGAGGCCGAGATCGCGCTCGTCTCGCGCGACCTTACCTGGCCGGCCAAGGCACTCGACGCCGCACGGGCGACGCTTGAAAAGCATGGCGACCGCGTCAACGCCGCGCATGCGCGCAACCTCGACGTTCGGCGCCTGCTGCTGATCGGCCATCTCGACGAAGCCGAGCGCAGGCTGGACGGCTTCGATCCGTCGCCGCTGCCGCCGGCATCGCGGGCCGCCCACGAGCTGGCTGTCGCCGGCATCGCCATCCGCCGCTTGCGGACCGGCCCTGCGCGCGCCGCGCTTGGCCTGGCGGCGCGGGCGGCGCGCGCGTCCGGCATCCCCGCGCTGATCGCGGAGGTGGAGAGCGCATCGCTGGTGCTGGACACGCCGGCCGCACGCCTTGTCGCGCGTGGCGGGGAACGGCCCCTCCTGCTCGACGAAGTCGAAGCGCTCCTGGCGTCGGGGGCGCTCGTGGTGGATGCATGCCGCAATGTCGTGCGGGTCGCAGACACGGTCGTCTCGCTGGCGACCCGCCCGGTGCTGTTCGCGCTGGCCCGCGCGCTGGCCGAAGCCTGGCCGGGGGACGTGGCAAGAGCGACGCTCATTGCGCGCGCTTTCCGCGGAAAGGACGCGGACGAATCACATCGCGCACGATTGCGCGTCGAAGTCGGGCGGCTTCGCGCGGAGCTTCGGAGCTTGGCGGATGTGAGCGCGACGAAGCGGGGCTTTGCGCTGGCCCCGCGCCGCGCAGGTGAGGTCGTCGTGCTGGCGCCACCCGTCGAAGAAGAGCATGCCGCCGTGCTCGCCTTCCTCGCCGACGGCGAGTCTTGGTCGAGTTCGGCCCTGGCGATTGCGCTTGGAGCCAGTTCGCGTACCGTGCAGCGAGCGCTCGAGCAACTCGCCCTGGCCGGCAAGGTGCAGTCGTTCGGCCGCGGACGGGCGCGTCGCTGGATGACCCCGCCGCTGACGGGTTTCCCGACAATCTTGTTACTCCCCGGCCCACTGCCGGGCTACTAGGATGGAATCATGGAACGATCCGCAGCCGAAATCCTTCGAGAATATGGACCCTTTCCGGGTGTCGACCACGTGGACGGCGTTACCTTCGACGGTGAGCATGTCTGGTTTGCCTCAGGCGACAGATTGAACGCCTTCGATCCGGCAAGCGGCAAAGTGGTGCGCTCGATCGACGTCGCGGCGCACGCCGGAACGGCCTTCGACGGCCAGCACCTCTATCAGATCGCCGAGGATCGCATCCAGAAGATCGATCCGAGGAATGGCCAGGTGCTGGCGACGATCCCGGCGCCCGGCAATGGCGGTGATTCCGGGCTCGCCTGGGCCGAAGGAACGCTCTGGGTCGGGCAGCATCGGGGCCGAAAGATTCATCAGGTCGATCCCGAGACAGGGGCAATCCTTCGCACCATCGTTTCCAACCGCGTCGTCACCGGGGTCAGCTGGGTCGACGGCGAGCTGTGGCATGGCACCTGGGAGGGGGAGGAGAGCGATGTCAGGCGGATCGATCCTGAAACGGGAAAGGTCCTTGAGAAGCTCGATATGCCGCCGGGAACAGGCGTGTCGGGGCTCGAATCCGATGGCGGCGACCAGTTTTTCTGTGGCGGCGGAAACAGCGGCAAGATCAGAGCTGTTCGCCGGCCCAAACGAGGCTCGGCGACCAGGATCTGAGTTTTTGCCGTCCGTAGCCGTTGATTTCGGGACCATTCGAGCTAACTGGTTTTTGCGGTTTTTAGCCCGGTGGTCCGAACCAGGTGTTCATCGCGTCTTGAAGACCATCCTGCGTCCTGTCGCCTACCCAAGCAACATATCCATCGGGCCGAATTAAAACTGCGGTTGGAGCGGAGACCAAACCTAGCGCAGGCAACTCCCATGGATCGTCACATTTGGCGTAAACCAACTTAATGCGGTCTGACCACGGCTTGATGTCGAGGCTGCCCGGCGCGTCGAGAATCAAGAGCACTGGCCGCGCTTTTTGGAGGAGCGCAAATACGCGCATGGGACCATCAGGCGTGGCCAGGTCGAGGTCAGGAATGCGGCGGCCGACCAGCGGATGCCCCTGGCCGAGGTCGTAATGGATACCAAGTCCGGACATCTCGGCAGCGATCCGTTTGCGAGGCTCCTCCATCCCAAGGAGCTCTGATACCATTTCACGCAAGGCTTCAGTGCGATCATCAGTACGTTGCAATGCGACCTGTGCCATTGTCGTACGCAACACGCGGGCCGCAACCGGATGCCGCTCGATGTGATAAGTGTCGAGCAAGCGTTCAGGCGATGTTCCTTTCACCACTTGGGCCAACTTCCAACCGAGGTTCACCGCATCCTGCACACCGATATTGAGGCCTTGTCCGCCCACCGGGGAATGCACATGGGCGGCATCGCCCGCTAGGAGAACCCGGCCCTTGCGGTAAGCCGCCGCCTGCCGCGACATGTCCGTGAACCTGGAAATCCAGGTTGGGCTATGGATTCCGTAATCTGTTCCGCATGCGGCGACGAGCGCTTCGCGGAGATCGCGCAGCGTGGGCTCGGTCGTGGCGCCGACATTCTTTTCAGTGACCATGACGGCTATGGGACCTTTATCGGCAAAGACGACCTTGCCGTCACGAATTTCGTACTCTTCCCTGCCGAAGGCATGGATGCCAAGTGCGGTGCGATGAATGCCCAGTGGCGGCTCCTCCGCCATCTCGGCCTCGGCGAGGATGCTGCTGGTCGTCGCATCCCATCCTCGAAACTCAATGCCAGCAGCTTTGCGGACCGGACTGCGGCCTCCATCACACCCGACGAGATAGCTTGCCCGCAGCGACGCACCATCGGACAGTTCGATGCTGACGCCGGCGTCGTCCTGCACGAAACACGTTAATTCACGGGCGCGATAGATCGGCACTGCCAGCTCGCTGACCCATCCAGCGAGAATGCGCTCAATGTGTTTCTGTCTCAGCGCCAGCCCGTAGTTGTGGCGGGTCGGAAAATCGCTGATGTCTAAACGCATCGCCGCGAATCCCGTGACTTGGGCTATTTGTCCTTCCGCAAGGAACCGGTCCGCGATGCCGCGCTGATCGAAAACTTCGAGAGTGCGTGAGCTCAGACCTCCAGCACGCGAACCGGCAAGCTCCTGGTTCGGGCGGCGTTCGACAATGGCTACGTCAATGCCTGCCAACGCCAACTCGCCTGCCAGGGTTAGGCCCGTCGGACCTCCTCCGGCAATCACGACTGCATGTTCTGTCATCGGCAAACTCCTCTGGCAGTTACGACTCCCAATGCAATGATCGCAGAATCCCAGTGGTTGCCGTTTGGGTTAGCCTAGGCTCGCTATCAATTTTTCGAGCAGGCGAGCCAGCATGATCTGCTCCGGGCGTATCAGGCCGGAAAGTATCTGGTGCTCGTTGGCGACGTGAGCGGTAACCGCCTCGTCAATCAACGCCAGACCCTTTTTAGTCAGCTGCACGACAATGCCGCGGCGATCGTCGGGGTGCGGCCCGCGCTTGATCAGGCCGGATTTCTCGAGCCGATCGAGGCGGTTGGTCATCGCGCCCGACGTCACCATCGTCGCCTCGTAGAGAGCCGTCGGCGTCAGCGCGTATGGCGGCCCGGAACGACGCAGCGTTGCCAGCACATCGAATTCTCCGGATTGCAGCCCGTAACTTGCAAACAGCGGCGCCAGCCGCTCTCGTGCGATCAGCGAGGCGGCCTCGTTCAACCGTCCGAGCACGGCCATCGGCGAGACATCGAGATCCGGCCGTTCCTTTTTCCATTGCCCGATCGCTTTTGCTGCGCGATCCATGTCTCTCACCGTTATGTATCTTGACGTGAAGAATCTTTAGCTTATCTTACCTCAGCTTGCGATATTGGCCAAGTGCCGCGAACGGGCGACGGGACGGTGCGATGAAATTTCTCTGGGACTCGGCGCTTGGCCTTCTGGTTGTCACCGGTGGACTGCTCGGCCTGACGCTGCCGTTCGGCAAGATCGCGACGGCGGCCGGCGTGGCCGCCATGGTCTGGGCCTTCGTCATCTCGCTTGGTGCCGGCGGCGTGCTTTTGTGCGCATTGCTGCTCAACGGGAAGCGCATGCGGCTTACGCCGCACAGGCTGCGCTATTTCTTCGTCACCGCGGCCGTCTCATATGCAATCCCCAATCTGCTGATGTTTTCAGCCATTCCGCATCTGGGCGCCGGCTACAGCGGCATCATGTTCACGCTGTCGCCGGTCGTCACGCTGGTGTTCTCGATGCTGCTCGGCGTCAGGCGCCCGACCATGCTGGGCGTCGTCGGCATCGCCGTCGGTTTCGTCGGCGCAGTCATGGTGGCGGTGACGCGCGGCGAAGCGGGCCAGCCGGCCGAATTTTTCTGGGTTGCGATGGGCCTGCTCATCCCGGTCAGCCTCGCCGCCGGCAACATTTACCGTACCGTCGACTGGCCCGAAGGCACCGGCCCGATCGAGCTCGCCGTCGGCAGCCATCTGGCAGCAGCCTTGATGCTGTTTGCCGGCATTCTGGTCCTGCTTGGCGGCAATGCATTCGGCTCGCTTGGCGGCGTGCCGCTGGTCGCTGCGGCACAGGTGGCATCAGCCTCGGCGATGTTCGCCTTCTTCTTCCGCCTGCAAGCGGTCGGCGGCCCGGTCTATCTCAGCCAGATCGGCTACGTCGCGGCGGCGGTCGGGCTGTTTGCCGGGACCCTCTTCCTCGGCGAGCGCTATCAACTGCTGACCTGGGCCGGTGCCGTCATCATCACCGCCGGCGTGTTCATCACCACCAAGGCGCAAAGCCAGAGGCCATAGGGGCCAGAAGGCGTAAGCTTCAGACGGATGCCTTCTCCGCCAGCACCATGTAGTTGACGTCCATGTCCTTCGAGCGCTGCCAGCGGTCGGCGAGCGGGTTGTAGGTGACGCCGGTGCGGTCGATGACGGTCAGGCCGGCGCCGGCAAGCGCCTTTTCCAGTTCCTCGGGGCGCACCAGCTTGCCGAACTGGTGGGTGCCGCGTGGCAGCCAACGCAGCACATATTCGGCGCCGATGATGGCCAGGCCCAGGGCCTTCAGCGTGCGGTTGATGGTGGCGACGAACATGATGCCGCCAGGCTTGACCATCTCGCCGCATTTGGCCAGGAACAGATCGACATTGGCGACATGCTCGACCACTTCCATGTTGAGGATGACGTCGAATTTTTCGCCGGCATCGGCCAGGTCTTCCGCGGTCGTGGCGCGGTAGTCAACGCTCACGCCGACTTCCGCCGCATGCAGCTTGGCCACTTCGATGTTGGTGATGGAGGCATCGGCGCCGACCACTTCGGCGCCAAGCCGCGCCATCGGCTCGCACAGAAGCCCGCCGCCGCAGCCGATGTCAAGGAAGCGCAGGCCTTCGAACGGCCGTGCCGCACGCGGATCGCGGCCGAAGCGGGCCGCCACCTGGTCGCGGATATAGGCAAGCCGGATCGGGTTGAACTTGTGCAACGGGCGGAACTTGCCGTTCGGGTTCCACCATTCGGCGGCAAGGGCGGAAAAGCGTTCCACCTCTCCGGCATCGATCGTCGATCGTCGGGGCTCTGGCATGGCGTGGTCTCCTCGGACGCTAGGAAGTCGGGCGCGAGGCTGCGAATGTCAAGGCGCGAAATTCACCGCCGGCGGTGCGATGCGCGCGATGCCTTCCGGCGCCGCCTTTTGCCGGCTGCATTTGTGTCAGCACGTGTCAGTTGATGGTGTGCCGGAAGGAAACGCCTAGGCTTTGGCGGACGAAGCAGAGACATCGGGTTCGGAGGAGTGCGCAATGATGCGAGCGGTTGCTTCCATTCTTTGGCGCCGGCTTGACCAGGAAGGCCACGACGCTTGCCTTCTGTCGGAATCGGGCTCTGGGTGGAACCTCAGGGGACAGGCGCTTTTCGTCCAGGACGGCGAGCCGTGCAGCATCGCCTACGAGGCGGACTGCGACGCCGATTGGCATACACGATCGGCGCGCGCCGACGGCTTTCTCGGCACGCAAGAGCTGCATTACAGGATCGACCGGCTGACCGAGCGCCAATGGACGCTGAACGGCGAGCATCAAGCGGAAGTCGACGGTCTCATCGATGTCGATCTCGGCTTCACGCCCGCAACGAACCTTTTGGCGCTTCGCCGTTTTGCCCTCGATGTCGGCACGGCGACGCCCGCCCCGGCGGCCTATCTGACATTTCCCGAACTCAGGCTCGTTCGCCTCGAGCAAACCTATCAGCGCGTCGATGCTGCACATTACGCCTATGCCGCCCCGATGTTCGGCTACCACGAGACACTGGAGGTCTCGCCGCTCGGTTTCGTCCTCGATTATCCGCGCCTGTGGAGAGCCACGGCACAGCTGGGCTGAAGCGAGCGGCATTTGCCAAGAGGCAGTGCAGGCGTGACGCTGTGCTCGTGTGTCGCCTGGCCGGCAGCGGCGGCATGCCTTGCGAAACCGCGATCATTTGGCTAAGGAGGCCGCGCATTGAGCGCCCGGCCACAGCTTGGCGCATTTTTCCGCTTTTCGGCCTTCGGTCCGGCATCCAGTCAAAGGCATTTCGCTTCTATGGCGCGCATCGTGATGAAATTCGGCGGAACGTCCGTCGCCGACATCGTCCGCATCCGCAATGTGGCGCGTCATGTCAAACGCGAGGTCGACGCCGGCCATGAGGTCGCCGTCGTGGTCTCGGCGATGGCCGGCAAGACCAACGAGCTCGTGCAATGGACGCGCGAGGCCTCGCCGATGCACGATGCGCGTGAATATGACGCCGTGGTCGCCTCCGGCGAGCAGGTCACTGCCGGCTTGCTGGCGATCGCGCTGCAGAATATCGGCGTGCATGCCCGCTCCTGGCAAGGCTGGCAGATCCCGATCAAGACCGACAACGCGCATGGCGCGGCGCGCATTCTCGACATCGACGGCGCGTTCTTGATCAAGCGCTTCGGCGAAGGCCAGGTGGCGGTGGTTGCCGGTTTCCAGGGCATCGGGCCGGACAATCGGATCGCGACACTCGGTCGTGGCGGCTCCGATACCAGCGCAGTCGCCATCGCGGCAGCGGTCAAGGCCGACCGCTGCGATATCTACACCGACGTCGACGGGGTCTATACGACCGATCCGCGCATCGAGCCGAAGGCGCGGCGGCTGGCCAAGATTTCGTTCGAGGAAATGCTCGAAATGGCCTCGCTCGGCGCCAAGGTCCTGCAGGTGCGCTCGGTCGAGCTTGCCATGGTGCACAGGGTGCGTACTTTCGTGCGGTCGTCCTTCGACGATCCCGACGCACCAGGAATGGGGGATTTGCTTAATCCGCCGGGAACGCTTATTTGCGACGAGGAAGAGATCGTGGAACAGCAGGTCGTCACCGGAATTGCCTACGCCAAGGACGAGGCGCAGATTTCGTTGCGCCGCGTCGGCGATCGGCCGGGCGTCGCCGCCGGCATTTTCGGGCCGCTGGCCGAGGCCAACATCAATGTCGACATGATCGTCCAGAATATCTCCGAGGACGGCAAGTTCACTGACATGACCTTCACCGTGCCATCCGGCGACGTCGACAAGGCGCTCGCCGTGCTCGAGCGGCTGAAGGCGACGATCGGCTACGACGTGGTGCAGTCGGAAGCCGGCATGTCGAAGGTCTCGGTCATCGGCATCGGCATGCGCAGCCATGCCGGCGTCGCCGCTACCGCCTTCAAGGCGCTTGCCGACCGCGCGATCAACATCCGCGCCATCACGACGTCCGAAATCAAGATTTCGATCCTGATCGACGGTCCCTATACGGAACTAGCAGTTCGCACTTTGCATTCCGTGTACGGTCTGGATAAGCAGTAGCGGACTGCATCGGCCCGAAATCGGAATCGATTTTCGGAAGGCAGGATGCAGCGGATCGAAAATCTTGGAGCGGTCTTTATGCGTCCAATTGGACGATGGCGCTCTAATTGAGTTGTTGCGTTTGTGCCGCTGTGCAGGGCAACCTGCACCGGTTGAAACGCTATTGGAGAAGAAGCCGCGATGCGTGATTCGGCCAGTGGCCCGCGCGTTTTGCTGAAACGGCTCCGCGAGCTCATGCAAGAGCCGCTGGAGCCGCAGGAGCGGCTTGACCGAATCGTGCGCGACATCGCCTCCAACATGGTTGCCGAGGTTTGCTCGCTCTATGTGCTGCGCGCCGATTCGGTGCTCGAACTCTACGCCACCGAAGGCCTGAACCCGAACGCCGTCCACCTGGCGCAGCTCAGGCTGGGGCAAGGCCTGGTCGGCACGATCGCGGCCTCGGCGCGGCCGCTCAACCTCTCCAACGCACAGGAGCATCCTGCCTTCGCCTACCTGCCGGAGACAGGGGAAGAGATATACAATTCCTTCCTCGGCGTGCCGGTGCTGCGGGCAGGGCGGACACTCGGCGTCCTGGTCGTGCAGAACAAGACCATGCGCCATTATCGCGACGACGAGGTCGAGGCGCTGGAAACGACGGCGATGGTGATCGCCGAGATGATCGCCACCGGCGATCTGGAGCGGCTGACAAGGCCCGGCCTAGAGCTCGATCTGCGCCGCCCGGTAAGCTTTACCGGCCTGTCCTTCAACGAAGGCGTCGGGCTCGGCCATGTGGTGCTGCACGAGCCGCGCATCGTCGTCACCAATCTTTTCAACGAGGACAGCGAGGAAGAGGTCAGGCGGCTCGACGCGTCGCTCGGCTCGCTCAGGCTCTCCATCGACGACATGCTGGAGCGCCGCGACGTCGCCTTCGAGGGCGAGCATCGCCAGGTGCTCGAAGCCTATCGCATGTTCGCCAACGACCGCGGCTGGGTGCGCCGGCTCGAGGAGGCGATCCGCAACGGCCTGACGGCCGAAGCGGCGGTCGAAAAGGTGCAGAGCGACATGCGTGCCCGCATGCTGCACATGACCGATCCGTATCTGCGCGAACGGATGAGCGATTTCGACGATCTCGCCAATCGGCTGCTGCGGCAGCTGATGGGGCGCGGACCGGAGGACGTCGCGGCCTCGCTGCCCAAGGACGCCATCATCGTCGCCCGCTCCATGGGTGCTGCGGAGCTGCTCGATTATCCCAGGGACAAGCTGCGCGGGCTGGTGCTGGAGGACGGCGCCGCGACCAGCCATGTCGTCATCGTGGCGCGGGCCATGGGCATACCGGTCGCCGGCCAGATGAAGGGCGCCGTTTCCATGGCGGAAAACGGCGATGCCATCATCGTCGACGGCGAGGAAGGCGCGATCCATCTGCGCCCGCAGCCCGACCTCGAGGCGGCCTATGCCGAGAAAGTGCGTTTCCGGGCGCGGCGGCAGGAGGTCTACCGCGAGCTGCGCAAGAAGCCGTCGGTGACCAAGGACGGTGTCCAGGTCGACCTTCTGATGAATGCCGGGCTGGCGGTCGACCTGCCGCAACTGGCCGAAGCGGGCGCGGCCGGCATCGGCCTGTTCCGCACCGAGCTGCAATTCATGGTCGCCTCGACCTTTCCGCGCGCGGAAGCCCAGGAGCGCTTGTACCGTGACGTGCTCGAGGCGGCGCGCGACAAGCCGGTGACGTTCCGCACCATCGATATTGGCGGCGACAAGGTGCTGCCCTATTTCAAGGGCTCGATCCAGGAGGAGAACCCGGCGCTCGGCTGGCGCGCCATCCGCCTGACGCTCGACCGGCCTGGCCTGCTGCGCACCCAGATCCGCGCGCTGCTCAAGGCGTGCGGCGGGCGCGAACTGAAGCTGATGCTGCCAATGGTGACGGAACTCGGTGAGATCGTGCAGGCGCGCGAGATCATCGATCGCGAGGTCCGGCATTTGTCGCGCTTTGCCCATCATTTGCCGACCAGCCTTAAGGTGGGGGCGATGCTGGAGGTGCCGTCGCTGCTGTTCCAGCTCGACGAGTTGATGAAGGCGGTCGATTTCGTCTCGGTCGGCTCGAACGACCTGTTCCAGTTCGTCATGGCGGTGGACCGTGGCAATACCCAATTGTCCGACCGCTTCGACCCGCTGTCGACGCCGTTCCTGCGTGTTTTGAAGCAAATTGCCGATGCCGGGGCTCGCAACCAGACGCCGGTGACCCTGTGCGGCGAACTTGCCGGCAAGCCGATCTCGGCGATGGCGCTGATCGGCCTTGGCTATCGCTCGATCTCGATGTCGCCGGCATCGATCGGCCCGGTCAAGGCGATGCTGACGGAACTGCCGCTCAGCGAACTGGAAGCGTTCTTCGACGACAATCTGATGGCGCCGGCGCATGGCCTGCCGATGCGGGCGCTGCTGCAAGCCTTTGCCGATGACCGCTCGATACCGCTATAGACTTCGCCATGATCAACCTGCCCCGCGACCGTATGGATCAAGTCGTCAAGCGTTTCGACATGCTCGAAGCGCAGATGTCGGCCGGGCCAGCGCCGGACGCCTATGTCAGGATGGCCTCCGAATATGCCGACATCCAGGAGATGGTGGCAAAGATCAGGGCGCTGCGCGCCGCCGAGCGCGAACAGGCCGATCTGGAGGCGATGCTCGCCGACAAGGGCACCGACGCCGAGATGCGCGCCTTGGCCGAGGCCGACCTGCCGGAGGTCAAGCATCGCATCGAGGCGCTGCAGAAGGACATCCAGATCCTGCTGTTGCCCAAGGATGCCGCCGACGACAAGAACGCCATCCTCGAGATCCGCGCCGGCACCGGCGGCGACGAGGCGGCGCTTTTCGCCGGCGACCTGTTTCGCATGTACGAGCGCTATGCCGCGGCGCATGGCTGGCGTTTCGAGACGGTGTCGGCCAGCGAGGGTGAGGTCGGCGGCTACAAGGAAATCATCGCCACCGTTTCGGGCAAGGGCGTCTTTGCCCATCTGAAGTTCGAATCCGGCGTGCACCGGGTGCAGCGCGTGCCGACGACCGAGGCGGGCGGACGCATTCATACCTCGGCGGCGACGGTCGCGGTGCTGCCGGAAGCCGAAGAGGTCGACATCGACATCAGGGCCGAAGACATCCGCATCGACACGATGCGCGCCTCGGGTTCCGGCGGCCAGCACGTCAACACCACCGATTCGGCCGTGCGCATCACCCATCTGCCGACCGGCATCATGGTGGTGCAGGCGGAAAAGTCGCAGCACCAGAACCGGGCGAAGGCCATGCAGATCCTGCGCGCCAGGCTCTACGACCTCGAGCGCAGCAAGGCGGACGAGGAACGTTCCGAATCGCGCAAGTCGCAGGTCGGCTCGGGCGACCGCTCGGAACGCATCCGCACCTATAATTTTCCGCAGGGTCGCGTCACCGATCATCGTATCAACCTGACGCTCTATAAGCTCGACCGGGTGATGATGGGCGAACTCGACGAGATCATCGACGCGCTGATAGCCGATCACCAGTCGAAGCTGCTCGCCGATATCGGCATCGATGGCTGACAGCCTGCCCGCCACGCTGGCGCCGCTGCTGCGGGAGGCGCGAAACCGGCTCGCCGCAGCCGGGATCGCGGATCCGGCGCTCGATGCCAGGCTGATCGTCGAGCATTTTTCCGGCACCAGTCGCACGCAGGCCATCGCCGATCCCGGGCGCGCTGTCGATACGGACGTGACGGCGGTAATCGAAGCCGCCTTGCGGCGGCGCATCGCCGGCGAGCCGGTACACCGGATCCTTGGCTACCGCGAATTCTACGGCTTGCGCCTTTCGCTTTCGCCGCAAACGCTGGAGCCGCGGCCGGATACCGAAACGCTGGTCGAGGCTATACTGCCCTTCGTCAAGGCAATGGCGGCACGCGAGGGCGGCTGCCGCATCCTCGATCTAGGGACCGGTACCGGTGCCATCGCGCTGGCGCTGCTCAGCGCCGTTCCGGCCGCGACCGCCACCGGCGTTGACATTTCGCAGGAGGCGCTGGCCACAGCCATGCGTAATGCCGGGGAATTGGGGCTCGTCGGCCGGTTCACGCCGGTCAAATCCGACTGGTTTGAAAAAGTTTCTGGCCTGTACCATGTAATTGTCGCAAACCCTCCCTATATACCCTCAGACGACATTGGAAATCTGCAGGACGAGGTCCGCGGTTTCGATCCACGCCAGGCCCTCGATGGCGGCGTGGACGGTCTGAGCCCCTACAGGAAGATCGCCGCGGGAGCGGCAGCGTATTTGGAACTCCAAGGCAGGATTGCGGTCGAGATCGGCCATACGCAGCACCAACAGGTTACGGAGATATTCTCCGCGGCCGGGTACCGTTCGGTCGGGGTGTTTCGTGATCTCGGCGGAAACGACAGAGTTCTTGTGTTCGAACGGTGGAAGCCGTGATGCAGTGCGAAAAAAGCGCTTGGCAATACCGGGGAATGCGGCTAGGGTCGCGTTAACCGGATGAGACGAAGCAGGCAGTGCTCTTAGCGATTCGGTTTTCCTTGGAAATAGCTGCCTTCTTGCGCAAACGACGCCCAAGCTTCGTGCGGGAATCGTCCGGCAAGTGAAGTAACCGGAACAGGATGGCACGTGGCGCCAACGCAATTGATGCGGGCGAACGCCGGTGAAGGAACGAAACGGCTGGCCGTATGAGCGCCTCCGTTCGTGAAGAGTTTTTCGAAAATTTCAAAGTGAAGAGAGTCTAATGAGGCCACAACAGCAAAACAGGCGCATGCGCGGTCGCAACAACAGTGGCGGCGGCGGCAACAACAATAACAACAACAATCGTAAGGGGCCGAATCCCCTGACGCGTAACTATGAGAGCAACGGCCCGGACGTGAAGATCCGCGGATCGGCTCAGCAGATTGCCGAGAAGTACGCAACCCTTGCCCGTGACGCGCAAAGCTCCGGCGACCGGGTGATGGCGGAAAACTATCTCCAGCATGCAGAGCACTATAACCGCATCATCGCAGCCGCTCAGGCGCAGATGCCGATCCAGAACGCCCAGCAGAATCGCGACGATTTCGACGATGACGGCGACGAGGATCGCGACGAGTTCGACAATGCCGGCAACAACAATGCCAACGAGGCATCGGCTTCGGCCAATCACGGGGCCGGCCCGCAGCCGGTCATCGATGGCACGCCGGCCGAGCTGGCGCTGAACCAGGAAAACAGCCGCGACAATCGGGGCGGCCGCGACAACCGTGACGGCCGCGACAACAATGGCGGACGCCACCGCGACCGTCGCCCCAATGGCGGTTACGGCCAGAACGGCCAGCGCGGCGAGTATGGCGCGCGCGGCGAGCAGGGCGGCCAGCGCGTCGAACAGCCACGGCGCGACGAGACGCCGGCGCAGGCGGAGCCCGTACCGGCCGCTGAGCCGGTCTTTGTGAGCGAGCCCGCACCGCAATTCGAAAACCTTTCGCCGGCGGGTCTCGCCGCCCAGGCCGAGCTCAACGAAGCCGCGGCCGAAAACAGCCCGGCACGCCGCCCCAGGCGTCCGCGCCGTCCGCGCCTCGATGTCGAACAGGCAAATGGCGGCAACGACAATGCCGGCCCTGACAGTGCCGAAGCTGGCAAGGTCGATGCAGCGCCGGCTGAAGACGCTGGCGGTCAACCTATTATTGCCGATGTCGAGAATTGATCGAAGAAACGTTCAGGCGATCTTAGCGCATCGTTTACCCTAGGCGGCGGAGAGAAATCTCCGCCGTTTTTGTTTGCGCGCTCGGAATATTATGCGTTCGCCAGTGTCGAGTCTTGAGGGTCCGTGGTTTGCGTCCCATATCTTGCGTGAACAGGATCCGGCTCGAACGGGCGGGTCCGTCACCGCAATCTGATCCGGTGCCGCGAAGCGGGCCGGTGACGGAAGGAGACAGGCATGAATCTTGAAAAATATTCCGAGCGCGTGCGCGGCTTTATCCAGTCCGCGCAAACCATGGCGCTCTCCCGCAGCCACCAGCAATTCACCCCCGAGCATATCCTCAAGGTCCTTGTCGATGACGACGAGGGCCTGGCTGCGTCGCTGATCGAGCGCGCCGGCGGCAATGTCCGTGACGTCAAGCTCGGCGTCGAAACGGCACTGGAGTCAATGCCCAAGGTCGAGGGCGGCAATGGCCAGCTCTATCTGGCGCAGCCGCTGGCAAAGGTGTTTTCGACCGCCGAGGAACTGGCCAAGAAGGCCAGTGACAGCTTCGTTACCGTCGAACGGTTATTGCAGGCGCTGGCCATGGAAAAATCGGCCAAGACCGCCGACATCCTGTCCAAGGCGGGTGTCACGCCGCAGGCGCTGAACCAGGTCATCAACGACGTACGCAAAGGTCGCACTGCCGATTCGGCGAGCGCCGAGCAGGGCTACGACGCGCTGAAGAAATACGCGCGCGACCTGACGGCGGACGCCCGCGCGGGCAAGCTCGATCCGGTCATCGGCCGCGACGACGAAATCCGCCGCACCATCCAGGTGCTGTCGCGCCGCACCAAGAACAACCCAGTGCTGATCGGCGAACCCGGCGTCGGCAAGACGGCGATCGCCGAAGGGCTGGCGCTGCGCATCGTCAATGGCGATGTGCCGGAATCGCTCAAGGACAAGCAGCTGATGGCGCTCGACATGGGGTCGCTGATCGCCGGCGCCAAATACCGCGGCGAGTTCGAGGAGCGGCTGAAGGCGGTGCTTTCCGAAGTCACGTCTGCCGCCGGCGGCATCATTCTGTTCATCGACGAGATGCACACGCTTGTCGGTGCCGGCAAGGCGGATGGCGCCATGGACGCGTCGAACCTGCTGAAGCCGGCGCTCGCCCGCGGCGAACTGCATTGTGTCGGCGCAACCACGCTCGACGAATACCGCAAGCATGTCGAGAAGGATGCGGCCCTTGCCCGCCGCTTCCAGCCGGTCTTCGTCAATGAGCCGACGGTCGAAGACACCGTCTCGATCCTGCGCGGCCTGAAAGAGAAATACGAGCAGCACCACAAGGTGCGCATCTCGGATTCGGCACTGGTCGCGGCCGCAACCCTGTCCAACCGCTACATCGCCGACCGCTTCCTGCCGGACAAGGCGATCGATCTCGTCGACGAGGCCGCCTCGCGGCTCCGCATGCAGGTCGATTCGAAGCCCGAGGCGCTGGACGAGATCGACCGCCGCATCATGCAGCTCAAGATCGAGCGCGAGGCGCTCAAGGTCGAGAAGGACGATGCCTCGAAAGACCGGCTCGCCCGGCTCGAGAAGGAACTCTCGAACCTCGAGGAGGAATCGACCGAGCTGACCTCGAAATGGCAGGCCGAGAAGCAGAAGCTCGGGCTTGCCGCCGACCTCAAGAAGCAGCTCGACGAAGCCCGCAACGAACTTGCCATTGCCCAGCGCAAGGGCGAATTCCAGCGCGCCGGCGAACTTGCTTATGGCAAGATCCCGGAACTCGAAAAGCAGCTGAAGCAGGCTGAAGCCAGGGATGGCAAGGCCGGCATGGTCGAGGAAGTGGTCGGTCCCGATCACGTCGCCCATATCGTCTCGCGCTGGACGGGGATCCCGGTCGACAAGATGCTGGAAGGCGAGCGCGATAAGCTGTTGCGCATGGAAGACGAGGTCGGCAAGCGCGTCGTCGGCCAGGGCGAGGCGGTGCAGGCGGTGTCAAAAGCGGTGCGCCGTGCGCGCGCCGGCCTGCAGGACCCGAACCGGCCGCTCGGCTCGTTCATGTTCCTCGGGCCGACGGGTGTCGGCAAGACCGAGCTGACCAAGGCCCTGGCCAGCTTCCTCTTCGACGACGAGAGCGCGATGGTGCGCATCGACATGTCGGAGTTCATGGAGAAGCATTCGGTCGCCCGGCTGATCGGCGCGCCTCCCGGCTATGTCGGCTACGAGGAAGGCGGCGCGCTGACCGAAGCGATACGGCGCCGGCCCTATCAGGTCGTGCTGTTCGACGAGATCGAGAAGGCACATCCGGATGTCTTCAACGTGCTGCTGCAGGTGCTGGACGACGGCCGGCTGACCGACGGGCAGGGCCGCACGGTCGACTTCCGCAACACGCTGATCATCATGACGTCCAATCTCGGCGGCGAATATCTGGTCAATCTCGGCGAGGACCAGGATGTCGACGTCGTGCGCGACGAGGTGATGAATGTCGTCAGGGCTTCGTTCCGGCCGGAATTCCTCAACCGCATCGACGAGGTGATCCTGTTCCACCGGCTGCGCCGCCAGGATATGGGCCAGATCGTCCAAATCCAGCTCAAGCGGCTGGAAAACCTGCTTGTTGACCGCAAAATATCGCTTTCGCTCGATCAGGAGGCGATCGACTGGCTAGCGGCCAAGGGTTACGACCCGGCCTATGGCGCGCGGCCGCTGAAGCGGGTGATGCAGAAGGAATTGCAGGACCCCCTGGCGGAAAAGATCCTGCTCGGCGAGATCCTCGACGGCTCAACCGTCAAGGTCACCGCTGGGTCCGACCGCTTGAACTTCCGCTCGAAGCCGGCAGTCGTGGCAACCGAAGCGGCCGCCTGAGCTCAAGCCAAGAGCCTGTTCCATCCCGATCGAATCGGGATGGAATTCCTATCTTCAATCTCGACCATGATCCTTTCCGAAAAACCGGCATACCCTTTTGTTACGCCGGCCTTCGGTTCATGGTCCAACATCACTGGCGGGGCGCAGATGACGCTGGACGACTATAACAGCTTCTGCGCCTCGCTGCCTTCGGCGACCCATGTCGTGCAGTGGGGCGGCGCCCATGTCTGGAAGGTCGGCGGCAAGGTCTTCGCGATCGGCGGCTGGAGTGAGGGCAAGGAGCCGTTCGTTACCTTCAAATGCTCCGACATCGCCTATGACGTGCTGAGGGAGCAGCCGGGCCTTCGGCCCGCGCCCTATCTTGCCTCACGCGGCATGAAATGGATCCAGCGCCAGACCGGCGAAAGCATGGATGATGGCGCGCTGAAGGATTACCTGCGCGAAAGCCACCGTCTTGTCGTGCTGAAGCTGACGAAGCAGGCGCGCAAGGAATTGGGACTCGCTGCCGGTTAATCGGTCAGAAATCCGCCATCTTCATGCCCGGTTCATATTGGAACCTTATCGTTGGCAACTGATTTGCTGGCGAGGGGGTTCGCCTACCACATCGGCCCGAAATCGAGTTTTGATTTTCGCAAAGCACGATTCGGAGATTTAAAGCGTTAGAGCGTCCTTTGCGCGTCGAAAAAGACGCGCGGCGCTTTGAAGAGACAATGCCGGCGGCGGCAATTACGGACCGGAGAATTTGGCCATCATGTTGCGCACCATCTTCACCCTTTCAGCGCTTGCTGCCGGGCTGCTGGCGTCGAATGCGATGGCCTCGCCAATAGTGGATACCGCGCCACGGGTGGTTCGTGCCGCCAATGGCGGCGGCATTCTTGTCGCCCAGAACGGCAATCTCGATATCTACTACGATGCCAGGGGAAACCGCGTCATCGTCGATGCGGAGACCGGCAAGGTCATCGCCATCCAGCCGCCGCAGACCAGGCTCGACCGCCGCGCCTTGCGCCGCGAGCGCTTGCGCAACCTCGGACCGGTCGAGGACGACCCCTATTATCTCGACGACCCTGAGGACACGGCGCGGTTCCGCCGCAGGCAGATGGAAGACGGGGGCAGGGTCATCATACCGCCGGCTGACGAGTACGACCCCTATGGCGACAATTCGGTGGAAGCCTTCCCCGAAGCGCCACGGGATGACGGCTACGGCAACGGTTATCCGGAGGCAGCGCAGCCGGTAAAGCCGCGCACCATCGAGCGCCAGCCGCTCAACGAGGCCTCGATCGAGCCGGTCGAGCCGACGGTGCCGAACGAGCAGGCGGCCTTACCGCCAGACACAGCCCCGCCGCCAAGCACTGGCGGCAAGACGGCGGTCGACCCGTCGCTTGCGCTCGGCGCCCGCGAGGACGTGGCGGCACTGCAGGTGCTGCTCGACCGTGCCGGTGCATCGCCCGGCGTCATCGACGGACGCTTCGGCTCGAATGTCGACAAGGCGCTCGCCGCCTATAATGAGATCACCGGCAGCAATCTGAAATCGACCGACGCAATCGGCATCCAGGCGGCCCTGGCGCAATCCGGCGGCGATGCCTTCGCCTCCTATACGATCACGCCCGAGGATGCGGCCGGTCCCTATGTCGCCTCGATACCGGAGGACTACAGCCAAAAGGCCCAGCTCGATCGGATGGGCTACACGTCGGTACCCGAAGCGCTGGCCGAGCGCTTTCATATGGATGAAACCTATCTGAACAAGCTCAATCCGGACGCCAATTTCAATCGTCCGGGCACCATCATCAAGGTCGCCAATTTCGGCAGGCTGGTGGCGACGCCGGTGGCGCGCATCATCGCCGACAAGTCCAATAAGCAGGTCCGCGCCTATGATGCGGCGGGCAAGCTGGTCGCAGCCTATCCGGCGACTATCGGCTCGTCCGACACGCCGTCGCCGTCCGGCACGCATGCGGTGTCGCGTGTCGCATTGGACCCGAACTACACCTACAACCCGAACATCAATTTCAAGCAGGGCGAAAACGACAGGATCCTGACCATCCCGCCGGGGCCGAACGGCCCGGTCGGCTCGGTCTGGATTGCGCTGGACAAGCCGACCTACGGCATTCACGGCACGCCGGATCCGTCCAAGATCGGCAAGACCGAAAGCCATGGCTGCGTGCGGCTGACCAATTGGGACGCGCGCGAGCTTGCCAAGATCGTGACGCCCGGCGTTATCGTGGAGTTCGTCGACTAAAGCGCAACGCCTTCGCCCGAATCACCCGATGACCTTGCGCAGCAGTGGCGCGCGCAGCGCTGCGGCATAGATCAGCTGCACCACCAGGATGAAGCCGACGCTGAGCAACGGGCTGATCAGGCAGAGTGCAGCGCCGACGGCCCACAGGATCTGTGCCTTGACGATGCGCAGATAGACCGTTCGGGTGGTCTCCGCGTCGACACCTTCGGCCAGAAATCCGTTTTTGTCCACGTAGCGCCAACTGGCGAGCAGCGTCAGTCCGAGCATCAAAAGATTGAACCAGTAGACGAGCACCGCAGTCCTGAATTCGAGGAAGTCGGCGAGAAGGTCGGTCGAGAACGGCAGCAAGGCGATGAAGCCGAGGAAACAGAGGTTCAGCGTGGCAAGCCGCCGGTCGGATTTTGCAATCAGCCCGTGTTGCGCCTGCTGGCCGAACCAGAAGATGGTCAGCGTCAGGAAGCTGAGCGCATAGGTCAGGAAGCGCGGCGCCAGTGCTGTGATCGCTGTGATCAACTCGCGTTCGGAATGCACCGTTTCATGCGCCGGCACCCTGATCTCGAGAACGATCAGGGTGAGCGCGATGGCGAACACGCCGTCGGTGATGCCGACGACGCGCCCGCGTCCTTCCGCCGAGGGTTCGAGCGGTCGTTTCATGCGGTATTTCCCCCTTGTCTGTAGCGCTGCGAGAAGCTTAGCACGGCACTTGCCGTTTGCACCCTGAGCGGCGTGATCCTGCCTGTGTGGCCAGGTTGGGCCTGGTTTCAACGAGAACAGCGTGCTGGCCGGTTGTCGCCGGCGCGCCGGCGATCTAGGTAAGGCGGCATGCACACGCCAACCAAAGTCGGTACCGGCGCCGTTCCCCTGACCGGCTCACTTCCCGCCGATACGTTCTGTCCGCAGGCGCAGCGGCGGTTCGTGCTGATCGCCGCGATCCTGGCTTCTGCGCTCGGCTTCATCGACGGGTCGGTCCTAGCCATTGCGACGCCGGCGATCCGCGTCGACCTCGGCGCCAGCCTCGCCGAGGCACAATGGATTTCCAATGCCTACGCATTGACACTCTCAGCCCTCATTCTCGTCGGCGGCGCCGCCGGCGATCGCTTCGGCCTGCGCCCCTCCTTCGTCGCCGGCATCGTCCTGTTCATTGCCGCCTCGCTTGCCTGCGCGCTGGCGCCTAACCCGACGGTGCTTATTGCGTTTCGGGCTATCCAGGGTGTCGGAGCGGCCATCATGGTGCCGGGCAGCCTGGCCATTATCGCCAAAGCCTATCCGAAAAAGGAACGCGGCCGGGCGATCGGCATCTGGGCCGCAGCATCAGCACTGACGACGGCGCTCGGCCCGGTGCTGGGCGGCTTCGTGCTGTCGGCGTTCGGCGACGGCATCTGGCGGGCGATCTTCGCCATCAATCTGCCGCTCGGCCTTATCTCGGTCTATCTTCTGCTGGCCAAGGTCCCTGCCGACGCGCCGGCGGAAAAGCGCAGCCTCGATCTCGGCGGCGCTGCACTCGCCATATTGGCGTTCGGAGCTCTCGCTTACGGTCTGACCTCGATGAGCGGCGACGGGGAGTGGCTGATGTCCGGCCCGAGTATTGCCGCCGGTGCGGTTTTGCTCGTCGTGTTCATCGTCTTCGAGCGCCGGCGGCGCGAGCCGATGATCGATCTGTCGTTGTTTCGGATCGGCGCGTTCGCGGGCGCCAATGTGGCGACCTTCTTCCTTTATTTCGCGCTGTCGGCCAATCTGTTCTATCTGCCGATGCTCATGATCGCCGGATGGGGGCTGAGCGCGGCCGAGGTCGGTTTCATCTTCCTGCCGCTGTCGGCATTAATCGCAGTGTTGTCCGGACCGGTCGGCCAGTGGTCCGACCGCATCGGGCCTCGCTTTCCGATCGCCAGCGGCAGTCTGGTTGTGGCTCTTGCCTTTGCCGGACTTGCCTTGCTGGCCTATTGGGGCATCCACAATTTCTGGATCGGGGTATTCCCGCTGATGGCTCTGATGGGGTTCGGCATGGCGCTGGTGGTATCGCCGCTGTCGACCGCCGTCATGACGGCGGTCGAGGACAAGGATACGGGTGCGGCCTCGGGCATCAACAACGCCGTCTCGCGCATCGGCGGCCTGATTGCCGTGGCGGCGATGGGATCGCTGGCGGCCTGGGTCTATGCTGGCGTGCTCGGCACCGCTGCCGGCTCCGGCATTCCGGGTTTCGGCGAACCGCCGCCAGCCGGCCTGGCGCCCGGCCTCGATGCGGCACGACTTGCCGCCAGCGACGCGGCATTCGCCGCCGTTGCCGCGGTGACCGCGCTGCTTTGCCTGTTTTCGGCAATCACCGCGTGGACGACGGTTTCCGGCGAGCGGCTGCCATGGGCGCGCGACACGGCGAATCAGCAGGGCTGACGACGAAAAACGTCGGCTCAGCCTTCGATCTTGGCGCTCGCGACCTTCAACTGATTGCTGTCTTCCTGCTTGAGCAGGTCGTCGATGCGTTCGCGCTCGCGCTTGAAGGCGACGAGGTCGTCGCCCTTCAGCGTCTTACCGACCGGTAGGCGGACGCGCATCGAATCGACCTTTGTGCCGTTGACGATCAGTTCGTAATGAAGATGCGGACCGGTGGAGAGGCCGGTTGAGCCGAGATAGCCGATAACCTGACCCTGGCGAACGCGAACACCCGGCTCGATGCCTTTGGCAAAGGCGCTCTGGTGATTGTAGGACGTCTCGTAGCCATTGGCGTGACGCAAGATGATCTGCTTGCCATAGCCACCGGCCCAGCCGGCTTTTTCGACGACGCCATTGCCCGCGGCAATGATCGGCGATCCCACGGGAGCTGCCCAGTCGGTGCCGGTGTGCATTTTCACATACCCCAAAATGGGGTGACGCCTGGCACCGAACCCGGACGTAAACCGGCCATTGGGCAAGGGATTGCGCAACAGAAACTGCTCGGCGCTGCTGCCGTTTTCGTCGAAGTAGTCGGTGCTGCCGTCCTGCATCTGGAAACGGTAGAAATTTCGCGTCGTGCCGCCGAAAGTCGCGGAGACGTAAAGCAGCTCGGATTCGTCAGACGCCTGGTCGTCGCCATCGGGCTGCGAGAACAGCACCTCGATGCGGTCCGTGGGATTGAGGCGCGACTGAAAGTCGACACTGGATGCCAGCAACTTGATCAGCCGTTGCGTCATCGCCTTGGACATGCCGTAGGAATAGGCGGTGCGGTAGATGCCGTCATAGATGTTCGGCAGATTGCCGCGCACTATGGGCGCAGGCGAATCGTCGAACGCCGTCAGCAATTCGGGATTTGGCTCCGGCTCCTGCGCCGGCACGTACTGGTCGTGGTCGTCGAGCGCGATGGTGACGATGTGCTGGGTCCTGTCGTACACGCTGGTGCGAACGATCTTGGCGGCGTCGCCATGGACCTCGAGCCCAACGCGCAGCACGGTTCCTGCCTTGAGGGCCGTGGCATTCAGCAATTTGGCGATCGCCTCGGCCATCCCGGTTGCGTCGTCACCGGTATAGCCCGAATCGGCGAAGGCCTCGGCAATGTCGAGATCCTTGGTGAAGGGGATGATTTCCTCGGCGAAGGCCGGCGCCTGATCGTCGACCGCGGCACGCGGCGACACCGAGACGTTTTCCGGGACGATCTTGACGTCATAGGAGCCGGCCATGCTCTCGGCGAAGCCGTCACCGAACCGCTGTGGGTCGACATAGTGCAGCGACGCGACCTGGACGGCGCCGTCGCTCAGATCGGTGCCGGCCTCGTGCACCACCTTTTCCACCTCGTCGGCAGAAAGGTCGCTCTTTTCGTCGAAGGCCGCCGTCTCGATCGGGAAATCGACGGTCTTCAGGCTCATCTCGCTTTCGACCTTGGCGCCATAGATCTGGCTGGCGGCGGCGGCTGCCGGCTGGGCGGCATTGTCGTCGCCATTGCCAAACACCTGCATCGGGTCGAAAGGCGGATAGGCCCGGCTGGTCGTGTGACCGGCGGCAAGCGCCATCTTGATCTGCACGAAAGGCATGGTGTGGATGACGTCGCGGTCGCCAACCTTGGTCACCATCGACACTTCCATGCGCCGGCGATCCTTGGCCTTGGCGATCTGGCGCAGCGCGACCAGCCGTGTCGTCTTGGCGATCTCACCGGAATCGTCGCCACTGGCAAGGCTGATCAGTTCGGCGATCTCGGGTGGCGTCGCCAACTGCTGGCGGCCGTCAAGCGCTGCAAACAGCGCCACGCCCATCAGCACGCTCGAGGTCACGCCGGTAAGGAAGGTGCCCGACAGCCAGCGCGCCGAAACCTCGCGCCGGTCGGG